>JBJOMV010000005.1:0-48897 GCA_046052185.1 Verrucomicrobiota bacterium
TTCCGCATCGGGGGCGTCGGGGCCTGGCTCGAGGCCATGCTCAACCAGAAGCAATACGACGCCATCGTCGTCTTCTCCGACTTCGAGGACGGCGTCATCCAGTGGCGCACGGTCGGCGAGGTGAAGCCCACGATCGTCTTCGACGCTGACCTGCGCCCGCCGACCGACCTGCGCACCGAAGCCGAGAAGGCGTGGGAGACGCGCTGGATCCGGACGTTCGCGACGGCGCAGGACCGGAAGGCCCCGCGCCTCTACCTCTATTCGACGTCGCGGGAACCGCAGGAAATCTACCGCCGCTGCGTCTCGGCTTCAGGCGGAGATTTCAAGATCGTGACGATGCAGAGGGGTGGAGTTTTCGGCGCGCCGGCGCAGCCGAACAAATAGCGACCGAAGGTCGCAGGCGCACACGAGTTGATCGGTTGATCAGTTGGCCGGTTGGCCAGAGCGCGGCGAAGCCGCGAGGGGACACGTGGGCACGGTGACATGGGGACACGGGGCGGCGCCGAGGGACGAGGGCTTGAGGACCTGAGACCGTGCAAAGGTGCACAAGTGAGATACGTGAGTATTGAGTATGGAGTATCGAGTATGGGGAGATGACATCATTTCGGTTGGCGGGTGACGGACTCAGGTGGCGGGTGGCGGGAAAAGCTTAAGGGTCTCAGTTTTCGGGGTTTCGAGTCAGTGCCTGCCACCGGCCACCCGGGGCTGCCACCCGCCACCTGAGAATGAAATCAGGCAACTATGTCGTGACGCGGTCCCGACCCTACCCAAGGCAGAGACAACTAGGTCGGCATGCAGTACTGTCCCTACCTCGAGACAGGATCCGGTTCTTTCATCCTTTATCCCTCATCATTCATCCTGCATCTTGCCGATAACCCCATGCGTCTGCTCCGTCATCTTTACGTCCAGGTCCTGATCGGCATCATCTTGGGCGGGGTCGTCGGTTATGTCTGGCCACAGTTCGGCGAGCAATTGAAGCCGCTCGGGGATGCGTTCGTGAACCTGATCAAGATGCTGATCGGGCCGATCATCTTCACCACCGTCGTGGTCGGTCTGGCGGGCATGGGTGACCTCAAGAAAGCCGGCAAGGTCGGCCTACGGGCGTTCGTCTATTTCGAGGTCGTGACCACGCTGGCCTTGGTCATCGGACTCGTCGTCGCGAACCTCTTCACCCCGGGCGCGGGCATCCATGCGGATCCAGCGAGCCTGGATACCAAGGCCACGGCGGGCTATGCGCAGGCCGCACAGGGCCTGAGCTGGGTCGACACCCTGCTCCATCTAATCCCCAAGACCTTCGTCAGCGCCTTCGCCGAAGGTGATGTCCTCCAGGTCCTATTGCTCGCCCTGCTCTTCGGCTTCGCCCTAGGGCGACTCGGCGACCATGGCCGGCCCGTCGTCAACCTCCTGCACGAGATCGCCCGCGTCTTCTTCGGCATGGTCAGCATCGTCTGCAAACTCGCGCCCCTCGCCGCCGCGGGGGCCATGGCCTTCACCATCGGCAAATACGGCATCGGGACCCTAGTGAACCTCGGCCAATTGATGCTCTGCGTCTACCTCACCTGCGGGCTGTTCATCTTCGTCGTGCTCGGAGCGATCATGCGGGCGAACGGCTTCAGCCTCTTGCGGACGCTCCGCTACGTGAAGGAAGAACTCCTGATCGTCGCCGGGACGTCTTCCTCGGAGACCGCCCTGCCCGGACTCATGGAGAAGATGGAGAAAGCCGGCTGCGCCCGGCCCGTCGTGGGCATCGTCGTCCCTGCCGGCTATTCCTTCAACCTGGACGGCACGTGCATCTACCTGACCATGGCCGCGCTATTCATCGCTCAGGCTACGGATACGCCCATGACGCTGACCCAGCAACTTACCCTGCTGGCTGTGCTCCTACTGACCTCAAAGGGCGCGGCCGGCGTAACCGGCAGCGGCTTCATCACGCTTGCCGCGACCTTAGCGACGACCGGCTCGATTCCCGTCGCCGGCATCGCCCTGATCATCGGCGTCGACCGGTTCATGTCGGAAGCCCGGGCCATCACCAATTTCATCGGCAATACCGTCGCCACGCTGGTCATTGCCAAGTGGAGCGGGGAATATGATGCGGAAAAGGGCGAAGCGTGCGTAGCACGCGAGGGCTAGTAATTGCGGAGGGGACACGTGGACAAGGGGCACACATTAGTTGATCGGTTGATCAGTTGGCCGGTTGGCCGGAGCGGATAACTAGCTGGCGCCTGAATTCCGGCGGCTGGAGGCTGGACAGCTGATACCCGAAAGGCCGACCACCGTGGCTGCCACCTGGCACCCGAAATGAATCATATCCGCAGGTAAATTTCCGGTTTCCGGTCTCCCCTTGAGTTCAAGTATTCCCGCCACCTGCCACCCGGAGCTGCCACCCGCAACCTGAGCATGGATGAAACTAGGTCAGCACACAGTGCTGACCCTACCTCGATACAGCGGATGCGATGTCATCGCATCCCTACCCCGATACGGCGAGGAGTCAGACCCCGTCGGGTGGTTTTGACTTGGGCGCGGGCTTGGGGCGGCTATTACCCTTGCATGCGCTTACTGAGCCTTGCCCTTGGCCTCCTGCTCCTGACGGGTTGCAAGAAGGAGAAGCCGATGCCCGACAATGAGAACGCGGTCACGGCCTTCGCGCTGCAGCATTTCGTCGACAACGACCAGATCAGCGGCGCCGTGACGGCGGTCGTGGGGCCGGATGGCCTGATCGCGGTCGAAGCCTTCGGCCTGGCGGACATCGCCGGCAAGCGTTCGATGAGCAAGGACTCGATGTTCTGGATCGCTTCGATGACCAAGCCGATGACCGCGATGGCCGTCATGATGCTCGTCGAAGAAGGCAAGGTTAAGCTGGACGACCCGCTCGAGAAGTTCGTGCCGGAATTCAAAGGCATCCAGCTCAAGTCCGCCCAGGGCCTCATCGCCCCTCAGCGCCTAGTCACCGTCAAGGACCTGCTCACGCACGTCAGCGGCATCGACACTTCGGCCGTGACGCCTCCCGGCGCGCCAGTCGACACCATCCCGCTCGCCGAGATGTGCGTGCGCTATGCCGGCAAACCGCTCGTGAGCGAGCCCGGCGCCAAGTGGGCCTACAATAACAACGCCATCAATCTCCTCGGACGCATCATCGAAGTCGTCAGCGGTAAGGATTACGCGGACTTCATGCAGGAGCGCTTGTTCGATCCGCTAGGCATGGAGAACACGACCTTCTGGCCGAGCCCGGATCACATGGACGTGCTCGCGAAGCCCTACTCCAAGGACAAGGAAAGCGGCGCCTTGGTCGAAGCGAAGAACACCCGCTTCAGCACGCCCTTGCATGACCCCAAGCGCACGCCCTTCCCGGCCGGCGGACTCTATTCCTGCGCCCGGGACCTCGGACAACTCTACCAGATGCTGCTCAATGACGGCGAACTGGACGGCAAGCGTTTCCTCAAGGCGGCGACCCTGAAACAGATGACCGCCAACCAGCTCGGCGACCTCCCGAACGTCAGCTTCGCGCCGGGCATGCGCATGGGCCTCGGCTTCCACATCGTCGGCGAGCCCAAGGAAGTCACCGAGAACCTCAGCCCTGGCACTTACGGCCACGGCGGAGCGTTCGGCACCCAGGCCTGGATCGACCCCGTCAAGAAGCGCGCCTACGTCCTGCTCATCCAGCGCACCGACCTGAAGAATTCCGACGGAAGTGATATCCGCCGGGAGTTCCAGCGGGCCGCGAAGGAAGCGTACGCGCGCTGAGCGAAGCACAGCGCGCGTACGAGGACACGAGGGCCGGAGGACTCGTGGACCGGAGGACAAGAGACAGTGCAAAGGTGCAAATCGGAGCGGAGCTCCTGTGCAAAGGTGAGCGCGGCGAAGCCGCGAGGGGGCATGCTGGCACGGTGACACGTGGGCAAGAGGAAGAGGCAGGGCTCAAATGGGGCAGCAAAGGGAAACCGGATGATTGGCTGGGGCATGCATTTTCGGGTGTCGGGTCTCAGCTGACCGGGTATCAGGTGCGGGTCTTCAGGTGCGGGTGCGGGTACGGGTCCTGAACCTGCACCTGGTGCTGAACACCTGAACCTGAGTCCTGACGGCCGAGACCCGGGACCTGAAGGTGAATTATGCCCGCAGCATACAACGGGTTTCCGATCTCCCCTTGAGTGACTGCGGCGGCTTATCCATTCAGCCCTCCATTCAGCCCTCCACGCAGCCCTCCATACAGTCCTCCATACTATGTCGTGACGCGGTCCCGACCCTACCCAGACAGGGACATGGCCTGACACGGTTTTGTCACAATTGTATCAGGATAGGGATTGAAACCTTTAGGTTAAAGTAAGGTTCTCTCTGTAACCCCCTTTCATGAACTTCCTTTCCATGGTCCTTCGCCGACCGGTCACCCTGGTCGTCTCGGTCTTCGCGCTGGTCCTGGCCTCCCTCTTCGGCCTGAACCGCATGGCCAAGGACGTCTTCCCGCCCTTGAACGTCCCGACGATCTATGTCGCCCAGCCGTTCGGCGGCATGGACGCCGCGCAGATGGAAGGCTTCCTCACCTTCTATTACGAATACCACTTCCTGTACATCACCGGGATCGAGCACGTCGAATCGAAGAACATCCAAGGCGCCGCGGTGATGAAGCTCCAGTTCCACCCAGGGACGGACATGTCGCAGGCCATGAGCGAGACCATCGGTTACGTGAACCGGTCGCGCGCCATGATGCCGCCCGGCACCGTCCCGCCGTTCGTCATGCGGTTCGACGCCGGCAGCGTGCCGATCGGCCAGCTCGTGTTCGCGAGCGAGACCCGTTCCGTCGCGCAGCTGCAGGACGCTGCGCTGAACACCGTCCGCCCGCTCTTCGCCACCCTGCCCGGCGTCTCCGCTCCCCCGCCCTTCGGCGGCAGCGCCCGTACCATCCTCGTCAACCTCAACCCCGACCGACTCCGCAGCACCGGCGTCGCGCCCGAGGAAGTCGCCGCCGCGCTCGCCGGCGCCAACGCCATCCTGCCCGCGGGCAACCTCGTCCTCGGTGACCAGAACCTCCTCGTCCCCGTCAACGCCACGGTAAAGAACATCAAGGACCTCGAGAACGTCCTCGTGCGCCCGGGCCAGAACCCGCCCGTGCTCATCCGCGACATCGCGCAGGTCGTGGACGGCGCTGACGCCGTGACCAGCTACGCCCTCGTGAACGGACGTCGCACCGTCTACATCCCCGTCACCAAGCGCTCCGACGCTTCGACGCTGGCCGTGGCGGAGGTCGTCAAACGCAACCTCGGCACCTTCCAGAACGCCGTCCCGGCCGACATCAAGGTCAGCTACGAGATGGACCAGAGCCCGATCGTCGAGCGGGCCATCCATGACCTCTTCCTCGAAGCCGTGCTCGGCGCCGCGCTGACGGGCCTCATGGTCTTCCTGTTCCTGCGCGACGCCCGCAGCACGCTCGTCGTCGTCGTCAACATCCCCCTCGCCCTGCTCGTCGCCCTGCTCGGCCTGTGGCTCTGCGGCCAGACCATCAACCTCATGACCTTGGGCGGCCTCGCCTTGGCGGTCGGCATCCTCGTGGACGAAGCCACCGTCGCCATCGAAGCCATCCAGCAGGAACGCGAGAAAGGCCGTCCCGTGGCCCGCGCCGTGCGCGATGCCATCACCGCGACCGCCGGACCCCGCTTCCTCGCCATGGCATGCGTCGTGGCCGTCTTCCTGCCGTCGCTGTTCATGGAAGGCCCCGCCCAGGCGCTCTTCCTACCCCTCTCCCTCGCGGTCGGCTTCAGCATGATCGCCTCCTACGCCCTCTCGTCGACGTTGCTACCCGTCCTCGCGGTCTGGCTGCTGAAGGACGAAGGTACGCACACCCCGGGCTTCTTCGCCCAGGTCAAGGCCCGCTATGAAGCCATCTTGGACGCCGTGCTCGCGCGTAAGGCCGTCGTCGTCCTCAGCGGCATCGCCCTCGCCGCGGCCTTCATCGCCGTGCTGGGACCCCAGCTCGGACGCGAGATCTTCCCGCCCGCTAACAACGGCCAGTTGCAGGTCCGCCTGCGCGCTCCCGCCGGTACCAAGCTCGACAAGACCGAGCAGATCGCCCTGCGCGCCTTGGACGTCATCAAGCAGGAACTCGGCGAAGAGAACATCGGCACCACCCTCGGACTCGTCGGCGTGCACGCCCCCAATTACCCCGTCAACCTGGTCCATGCCTGGAACAGCGGCACCGACGAAGCCACCTTGCAGGTCCAGCTCAAGGCCGACGCCAAGGTCGACCTCGACGCCGCCAAGGAAAACCTGCGTCGTCGCCTCGGCGCCGCCCTGCCGGACGTCCGTCTCTCCTTCGAGCCCGCGGACATCGTGAGCCGCGTCATGAGCTTCGGCGCGCCGACCCCGATCGAGATCGCCGTCAGCGGCCCTTTGCTCGCCGACAACCGCGCCCACGCCGAAGCCGTGCGCGCCGAACTCGCCAAGATCCCGGAACTCCGCGACCTCCAGTTCGCCCAGACCATCGACACCCCGGCGCTCGAAGTGAACATCAACCGCGAGAAGGCCGGCCTCATGGGCATCCGTATGGCCGACGCCGCGCGTTCCGTCATCGAAGCCACCGGCTCCAGCCGCTTCATCTTGGCCAACTACTGGGCCGACCCCAAGACCGGCGTCGCCTTCCAGGTCCAGGTGCAGGTGCCCGCGACCGCGACCAAGAGCGTCGAAGACCTGCGCAACCTGCCCGTCGGCACCGCCGGCCAGCAGCCCGTCCTCCTGCGTTCCATCGCCAGCCTCAAGGAAGGCGTGGCCGTGGCGCAATATGACCGCTACAACATGCAGCGCCTCGCGACGCTCACCGCCAATTACGCCGGCACCGACCTCGGCCACCTCGCGGACCGGATCGACGCCGCCATCGCCGCGGCGGGCAAGCCCCCGTCCAAGGTCAAGGTCGACCAACGCGGACAGGTGCCTCCCCTGCGCGAACTCCTCGCCGGACTCGGCGGCGGACTCGCCATCGCGCTGGTCATCGTCGCCCTGCTCCTCGCCGCGAACTTCCAGAGCGTGCGCCTCGCCGCCATCGTGCTCGCCTCGCTCAGCGTCGTGATCGCCGGCGTCATCGCAGCCCTCCTGCTCACCGGCTCCACGCTGAACATCGAGAGCTTCATCGGCGCCATCATGGCCGTCGGCGTGGCCGTCGCGAATTCCATCCTCCTGCTCACCGCCGCCGAAGAGGCGCGTCGCGCCGGCGCCTCGTCCGCCGACGCCGCCCGCCAGGCCGGGGCCACCCGCCTGCGCGCCATCCTCATGACCTCGCTGGCCATGCTCGCGGGCATGATCCCGATGGCCCTCGGTTGGTCCGAGGCCGGCAGCCAGACCGCTCCGCTGGGACGGGCCGTCATGGGCGGACTCATCTTCGGCACCGTCGCCACCCTCACGCTCGTCCCCGCGGCTTATGCCTGGGCCATGGCTTCGGCCGGACGCGCCTCCCTTTCCGTCGACCCCGACGATCCCCAAAGTACCCATTACCAAAAAGACCATGCTGTCTCCTAAGCTCCTCGCGCTCTTCCTCGGCGCGCTCTCCCTCCAGGCCGCCGACTTCCCCGTCACGCGGCTCAAGACCGGCGACATCACGCGCAGCGTCCAGCTGCTCGGCGAAGTCCGCCCCAACCAGCAGGTCGCCCTATACGCCAAGGTCGGGGGCTACGTGCAGTCCTTACGCGCCGACATCGGCGACCACGTGAAGGCCGGCGACGAACTGGCCCGCCTCGAGATCCCTGAGCTCACCGCCGACGAGGCGCGCACCCGCGCCGAGCTCGCCTTAGCCGAGCTCGAGTACATCCGCCTCCAGGACGCCGCCAAGCAGGCCCCCGACCTCGTCCCGCGCCAGCAGGTCGACGTCGCGGCCGCCAAGCTCGCCGTCGCCAAGGCCGCGCAGGAACGCAACGCCACCCTCCTCGGCTTCGCCCAGATCCGCGCGCCGTTCGCCGGCGTCGTCAGCCGCCGCTCCGTGGACCTCGGCGCGTTCGTCCCCGCCGCGACCGGCGGTGGCGCCGGCCAAGCCGCCCTGTTCGTGCTCACCGATGCCGCGACCGTGCGCGTGCAGGCCGCCTTGCCGGAGAACGAAGCCGGCCTCGCCAAGCCGGGCCAGAACGTGAGCGTCCTCGCCGAAGCGGCGGGCGCCAAGCCTTACGAGACCCGGCTCGTGCGCGTCTCCGGCGTGCTCGAGAACCCCAGCAAGACCATGCTGATCGAAGCCGTCCTCGCCAATGCCGACGGCGCGCTCAAGCCGGGCATGTACGCCAACGTCAGACTCGGCATCGAAACGCACAAAGGCACGCAACTCCTCCCCCTGACCGCCGTCGTCATGGAGAAGACCGTCGCCACCGCCTACGTGCATGAGGCCGGCAAGGCCCGTCGCCGCGTCCTCAAGGCCGGCTTCAACGACGGCGCGAACCTCGAGATCCTCGAAGGCCTCAAGCCGGACGAAGACGTCCTCGTCGTCGGGACCGCCACCCTCACCGACGGCCAGGCCGTCACGCTCGCCAAGTGATGCGCCTCTTCCGCCTCCTCCTCGTCGGCGTGCTCACCGGCGCCGCCCTGCCGGCCCAGGAAGCCGCTCGCGCCGAGCCCATCGACCTCGTCACCGTCCTGCGGCTCGCCGGAGCCGAATCCCTCGACGTCAAACTCGCCGAAGCCCGCGTCAGCGAAGCCCGCGCGAACGCCGACAGCGCCACCTGGGCGCTCTTCCCCACCGTCTCGCCCGGCGTCACCTATCGTAAGCACTCCGGCCAGCTGCAGGACATCGTCGGCCAGGTGCTGGACGTGAACAAGGAATCGCTCTCGGCCGGCGCCACCTTGGGCGTCTCGCTCGAGCTCGGCGAAGCCGTGTACCGCCGGCTCGCCGCCAAGCAGACCGCCCGCGCCGCCGAGCATCAGCTCGAAGCCCAGCGCCGCATGACCGTGCTCGCGGCCGCCGCGGCGTATTTCGAACTCACTCGTTCGCATCACGCCGTCGTCCTGCTCGAGGACGCCGTGCGCACCGCCAAGGATTACCGCGGCCAGCTCGCCAAGGGCGTCGGCGCCGGCCTCACCTTCAAAGGCGACGAACTCCGCGCCGCCGCCGCGGTCAGCCGGCTCGAACTCCGTCTCCGCCAGGCGATGGAACTCCGCCGCGGTGACGCCGCCCGGCTCGCGCAGGTGCTGCGCCTCAAGATCACCGAGACCCTCGTCCCGGCGGACGACCGTCCGCTCCCGCTGACCTTCGCCGCCAACGACCGCAAGCTCGACGACCATGTGCGCATCGCCATGGCCAAGCGCCCGGAGCTCCAGGCCGCCGGCGCCTTGCAGCAGGCCGCCGCCTATCAGGATGACGCCGCGACCTATGCGCCTCTGTACCCCACGCTCGGCGCGCAGGTCTTCGCCGGCGGACTCGGCGGCAGCCAGGGGTCGGTCCGTCGTGATTTCGACACCAGCGCCGACACCTTCGTCACGCTCTCCTGGAAGATCGGCGCCGGCGGACTCTTCGACGGCTCCCGGCAGGACGGCGCCAAGGCGCGCCTGCGCCTGACCGAGATCGGCGAAGCGCGGGTGCGCGACGACATCGTCCGTCAGGTCGTCGAGGCGCATGCCGGCGCGCATTACCTCGGCCAGCAGCTCAAGATCGCCGAGGAAGCCATCAAGAACGCCGAAGCAGGCTACAAGCTCTCCCTCGAGCGCAAAGACCTCGCCGTCGGCGTCGTCCTTGAAACCTTGCAGTCCCAGCAGGACCTGATCCAGGCTCGGATGGATTACGCGCAGATCGTCGGCGATCTGAACAAAGCGCAGTATCGGTTGAAGATCGTGACGGGGGAGTGAGCGCGGCGAAGCCGCGATACACATTAGTTGATCCGTTGATCAGTTGGCCGGTGGGCAAGGGAACCAAAGATACCGTGCAAAGGTGCAAATCGGAGCGGTGCTCCTGTGCAAAGGTGCAAAAGTGAAGGCGCGAGTATCGAGTATGGAGTATCGAGTATAGGGAGATGACACCGTTTCGGGTGGAGGGTGGCAGCCACAGGTCCCGGGTGGCGGGAAGAGCTTACGGGTCACAGGCATCGGGGTTTCGAGTTAATTCCCGCCACCTGCCACCCGGAGCTGCCACCCGCCACCTGAGAATGAAATCATGGCCGCAGCATACCTTCCGGTCTCCCCTTGAGTGACTAAGAGACGCATCGATTCAGTCCTCTGTCATCGACTCAGCCATCTGCTGTCGCAGACGGGGTCAGACACGTTCAGCGTTCCGAACGAAATCAGACCCCGCTGCGACAGAATTAGCCACAGTTAGGGCGGATTAAGGTCATATCGTCGGATTGCCTAAACGATGGTGCGTGGGCTCAATTTGCTCACCCCACCCCGCCATGACTCTGTCTCGTCGAAATTTCCTGCGTACCGCCGCGTTGGCCACGCTCGCCTTCCCGGCCGTCGTCCGCGCGCGTAATCTCAACTCGCAGGTCCAGATCGCCGCCATCGGCGTGGACGGCAAGGGCTACGGGGATATCGATGAGTGCGCCTCGCACGCCAAGGCCCGGTTCGTCGGCCTCTGCGACATCGACGTCGGACGGTTCGCCCGGATCGACAAGAAGCATCCTGGCATCACGCATTACGAAGACTGGCGGGAGATGTTCGCCAAGCTCGGCGACGGCTTTGATGCCGTCACTGTGTCGACTCCGGACCACATGCATGCCCTGCCCACCATGGCGGCCATGCGTCTCGGCAAGCACGTCTATTGCCAGAAGCCCCTCACGCACACCGTCTGGGAGGCCCGCCAGCTGCGCCTGCAGGCCGCCAAGTCGAAGGTCCGCACCCAGATGGGGAACCAGATCCACTCCGCCAAGGAGTACCGGACCGGCGTGAAGCTCATCCAGACCGGTCGCATCGGCAAGATCATCGCCGTGCACACCTGGCATCCGAACACCGGCAACAAGTACACCGGCATGACCGCCGCCCCGGCCTCGGCCCCCGTGCCTGCCGGCGTCAATTGGGACCTCTGGCTCGGCTGCGCGCCTGCGCGCGAGTTCGCGCCGGACGTGTATCACCCCTTCAAGTGGCGCGATTGGGTGGACTTCGGTTGCGGCACCATGGGCGACTTCGGCTGCCACCTGCTCGATCCCGTCTTCACGGCGCTCAAGCTCGGCAATCCCATCAACGTCAAAGCGGACAGCATCGGCTCCAACCCCCAGACCTGGTGCCGCGAGCAGACCATCGAATGGACCTTCGCCGGCACCGAATACACCAAGGGCGAGACCATCAAGGTCACCTGGTATGACGGCGGACGCCTGCCCGACCTCGCGCTGGCACGAATGCCGGCCGGCAAGCCGTTCCCCGCCGCCGGCTCGATCTTCATCGGCGAAGAAGGCGTCATGCTGCTCCCCCACTACGCCCTACCCTCGCTCTTCCCCGAGGAGAAGTTCGGCAAGAACCTCAACCCCGGCGAACTCGCCCGCCGCGCCCGCGCCAAGGACAAGCCCGTGGACAGGGTGGCGGTCGACCTCACGGACGTCGTCGAAGGATCGAGCCATTACCATGCGTGGGTGGACGCCATCGTCGACGGACACGAGACCACGGATAATTTCGCCTACGCCGGCCCGCTCACCGAAGCCGTGCAGCTCGGCAACATCGCCTCACGCAACAGCGGGGTGAAACTCGAGTGGGATGTCGCGAACATGAAGTTCCCTGGACAGCCGCAGGCCGAGGCCTTGTTGACGAAGAGTTATCGCAAGGGATGGGAGCTCATCGCCGCTGATAAGTAAGGCGGCGATGAGAGGGGACACGTGGGCAAGGTGACATGGGGACAAGGGGGGCGCATACGAGGACAGGAGGACCTGAGGGCACGAGGGCCGGAGGTCTTGAGGACATGAGATAGTGCAAATGTGCAAATCGGAGCGGAGCTCCTGTGCAAAGGTGCACAAGTGAGATAGGTGAGTATCGAGTAGGGAGTATTGAGTATAGGAAGAGGCAACGTTTCGGGTGGCGGGTGGCAGCCTCAGGTGGCGGGCAAGACATCTTCGGGTCTCGGGACTCAGCTGATCGGACATCGGGTGCGGGTCTTCAGGTTCGAGTGCGGGTACGGGCCTGAACCTGTACCCGATGCTGAATACCCGAACCTGAAACCTGAGGGCTGAGACCTGGGACCCGAAAATGAATCATGCCCACAGGTAACTTCCCGGTCTCCGGTCTCCCTTTGAGTGGATTAAATCGCTTCGGGTGGCGGAACTTTGAGTTCGGTCATCGATGCAGTCATCCATGCAGCCCTCCATTCCGTCCTCAACGCAGTCCTCTATTCAGCCCTCCATTCCGTTCAGAATCACTGCAACCTTGAGGCCTGCTGGGGGTTAGTCTGACATACCCCCATGCGCTCCCTTGCCTTCCTGTCGCTCAGCCTGCTCGCCTGCGTGGTGCATGCCGCCGAGACCAAACCGCTGAACGTCCTGTTCATCGCGGTCGATGACCTGCGACCCGAGATCAATGCGTCCGGCAGCAACGTCATCAAGACCCCGAACCTGGACCGCATCGCCGCCAAGGGCACCACGTTCGACCGAGCCTACTGCCAGCAGGCCGTGTGCAGCCCCTCGCGCTCTTCGCTGATGACCGGCCGTCGGCCGGACGCCACGCGCGTGTGGGACCTGGAGACGCATTTCCGGACCGCCCTGCCGGACGCCGTGACCGTGGCCCAATATTTCAAGAACCACGGCTACCATAGCATGAGCATGGGCAAGATCTTCCACGGAGGGTTCGACGACCCGCAGAGCTGGTCGGTCCCGTCGCAATACCCGAAGTCCCCCCAATACGCTTCGGAGGTCGCCCTCAAGATGCAGAACGACCCGGCGAACATCGATAAGAAGGGCCGCGCCCGCGGGCCGGCGGTCGAAGACGCCGACGTGCCCGACGACACCTATGCCGACGGCAAGATCGCGCGCCTCGCGGTCAAGACCTTGGGCGAGCTGAAGCAGAACACGAAGCCGTTCTTCCTGGCCGTCGGCATGGCCAAGCCGCACCTCCCGTTCGTCGCGCCCAAGAAGTACTGGGACCTCTATGACCCGGCGAAGATCTATGTGCCGGCTTACCAGAAACTCCCCGCCGGAGCCCCCGGATTCGTCGGTCACAACAACAGCGAGCTCAGGAGCTACGGCGACATCCCGAACAACGGCGAGATCGGCGACGCCCTCGTCCGCCGCCTGCGTCACGGCTACTACGCCGCCGCCAGCTACATGGACGCCCAGGTCGGCCTCGTGCTGGACGCGCTGGAAAAAGAAGGCCTGGCGGACAACACCGTCGTCGTCCTATGGGGCGACCATGGCTGGCAGCTCGGCGAGCACGGCCTCTGGCATAAGCACACCAACTTCGAACTCGCCGCACGGGCGCCGCTGATCATCAGCGCCCCCGGGCAGAAGGCCGCCGGCCGCAAAAGCCTCTCGCTGGCGGAGTTCATCGACATCTACCCCACCCTCGCGGACCTCTGCGGCCTGCCTAAGCCGAAGGACGTCGAAGGCGTCAGCCTGCGTCCCGTGCTGGACGACGCCGCCGCGTCCGTGCGTCCGGTCGCCATCAGCCAGTATCCGCGTCAGGACGCCGGCAAGTCGCTCATGGGTTACAGCATCCGCGACGACCGCTGGCGTCTGACCCTCTGGCGCGACCGCAAGGACAACTCCATCCATGCCACCGAGCTCTACGACGAAGTCGGCGACCCGCACGAGACCGTCAACGTGGCGGCCAAGCCCGAGCACGCCGAAGTCATCGCCCGCCTCGCGAAATTCCTGCCCCCGCCCATCGCGCCGGCCACCGCGGAGAACACCGCCGGCAAGAGCAAGGGCAAGAAAGGCAAAGCCCCCGAGGCAACGGCACCGAAAGCCGGGACCAAGGACCGTGGCGCCATGTTCGACGGACGCGACCTCAACAAGGACGGCAAGCTGAACAAGGAAGAGTTCATGCTCCACCAGAAGGACCCCGAGCAGGCCGCCAAGAACTTCGTCAACTTCGACAAAGACAAGAGCGGTGACGTGAACCGCGAGGAATACGTCAAGTCCGGGAAGTAAGCGGCCGGAGCGCGACCAAAGGTCGCGAGGGGACACGGGGGCACATTAGTTGATCGGTTGATCAGTGGGCCGGTTGGCCAGGGAGACAAAGAGACCGTGCAAAGGTGCGACTGCGGCGGAGCCGCGTGCAAAGGTGCAAAGGTTAACCCCAGAGCCAGAGCTAGCGCCGGGGCTAGTTATCCGAAACTGAAGCAAAACTTCGGGTGGCAGGTGGCAGGTGGCGGGTGGCGGGTGGCGGAAAATCTATTCAGCCCTCCATTCAGCCCTCAACGCAGCCCTCTATTCAGTCATCCATTCACGTAGGTGCGGTCACTCCGCCCGCAGTCGGTCCGTCTCCCGGGCACGGAACTGGCTGGGCGTGAAGCCCGTGTGTTTCTTGAAGTCCTTGCTGAAGAAGTAACGGTCGGAATAACCCACCTGCTCGGCGATCTCCTTGATGTCGTCGGCCGTGTCGGCCAGGCGGCGTTTCGCCTGGCTGATGCGTTCGCGACGCAGCCAATCGATCGGACTCGTCCCGAAGGAGGATTTGAACACGCGCGAGAAATGGGTCGGACTCAGCCCGGCGAGCCGGGCGAGCGAAGGCACCGTGTGCTTCTCGAAGTAGAAGAGCTTCATCTGTTCGACGCAGCGGGCGAGGGCCGGCGGAACCTTCGGCGTGAGTTCGCCGAGCCGTTGGCGGGCGCAGTAGGCCTGGGCGACGAGTTCGGCCACCTGCGCATGGATCAAAGCGGGGGACTCCGGCGAATCGGCCGGGATGAGCCGGAAAAGTTCCTTGAACACCGGCGACGCCGCACGGAGGTCCATCCCCCCGATGACGGGCGCCTCGCGGACGGCGAGCAGATCGGACAATTGCGCCAAGCGGGGCCCTTCGGCCCGGATCCAGTAGACCTCCCACGGATCGTCGGCCACCGCGCCATGCTCATGCGGGTGATGGCAGTTGATCCAGACCAGGTCGCCGCGGCGGACCTGATGGGTGCGGCCGGCGATCCGGGTCCAACCCTTGCCGCGCAGGCAGAGGATGAGTTCATGTCCCGGGAAGTGGTCGCGCTTGATGTGGTGCTCCGTCCCAGCGAGCAGGTGTCCCGCGCGGGGCACCGTATAGAACACCTCCTGGTGCGAGGGATTGGGGGTCGCGTAGAGCGAGATCGGGAAACGGTTGGCGACGGGAGGCTGGGCCATGGTAGGATAATACAACCCGCCGGTCGGGGCATGCCATTTAAAACTGCCGGCTTCGGCGTAGAATTGACCCCAGATGAATCAGCCCGCCCCGCTGCTCTGCGCCCTCCTCGCGCTCGCCCTGCCCGCCGTCGCGGCGGAGCCCGTGCGCTTCGGCCGGGACGTCCTCCCCATCCTCTCCGACAACTGCTTCGGCTGCCACGGCCAGGATGAGTCGCACCGCAAGGGCAAGCTGCGCCTCGACCTCCGCGAGGTCGCCTTGGCCAAGGAAGCGTTCGTCCCGGGCAAGCCCGAGGTCAGCGCGCTCATCGAACGCATCATCACCACGGACGAGGATGAGCTCATGCCGCCGCCTGAGTCGCACAAGCCTCGGCTGAGCGCGGCGCAGGTCGACATCCTCCGCCGCTGGATCGCCGAAGGCGCCGTCTGGGGACGCCACTGGGCCTTCGAGATTCCTGAGCAGGCCGCCGTGAACGGCCACCCCGTCGACGACTTCGTCGGCCGGAAGCTCGCCGCCGAAGGACTCAAGCCCGCGGCCGAAGCCCCGCGCCACACCCTGCTCCGCCGGCTTTCGTTCGACCTCACCGGCCTGCCGCCGACCGAAGCCGAGACCCGGGCCTTCCTCGCGGACAAGTCTCCGGAATCGTATGAGCGGGCGGTCGACCGGCTGCTGGCCTCGCCGCACTACGGCGAACGCATGGCCATGTGGTGGCTGGACGCCGCGCGATACGCGGACACCGACGGTTTCCAATCGGACGCCACCCGCAACAATTGGCCCTGGCGCGACTGGGTCGTCGACGCCTTCAACCGCAACATCCCCTACGATCGCTTCACCCTCGAACAGTTCGCCGGCGACCTCCTCCCGAACGCCACCGCCGAGCAGAAGCTCGCCACCTGCTTCCATCGTAATCACATGACCAACGGCGAGGGCGGCCGCGACCCGGAGGAATCCCGCGTCGACTACGTCCTCGACCGCGTGAACACCATGGGCACGACCTGGCTTGGGCTGACCCTCGGCTGCGCGCAGTGCCACACGCACAAGTTCGACCCGGTCACGATCCACGACTACTACTCGCTCAGCGCCTTCTTCAACAGCATCGACGAGGACGGCAAGGCCGGCGGAGCCGCCAAACCCTACCTGCCCTTCCAGTCTCCGCACTCCGCGCGGGCCCTGAGCGAAGTCCAGGCGCTCATCGACGCCGCGCAGCCGGCCGAGAAAGCCGCCCGGAAGGCCGCCGAAGCCCCCTTCGCCGCCTGGCTGAGCGAAGCCCGCAAGAAGCTCGCCGCCACCCACGTGAGTTGGACGACGCTGCGCGCCGATGCGCTTGAGACCGCCGAGGGCACCGTGCTCAAGCAGGAAGCCGACCTCGCCGTGCAGGCTTCAGGCCCGCACCCCAAGCAGGACGAGTATCGCTTCATGGCCAGCCCCCGCGGGCGGCGCATCACCGGCCTCCGCCTCGAAGTCCTGCCTCACCCTTCGCACACCGGCGGCGGCCTGGGACGCGGCAAGGACGGCGAGTTCCTGCTGACGGACCTCAAGGCGCAGGTCCGGACGAAGGGCAACTCGCTCATCCGTGACATCGCGCTGGATTCGGCCGTCGCGGACTTCACCGCGGACAAGAAGAAGAACGGCAACTACGGCGACGTGAAGGACACCCTCGACGACGATCCGCGTAACGGCTGGACCACCATCGGGGCGGACAAGACCAAGCCGCATCAGGCCGTGTATCGCCTCGCCGAGCCCCTGACCCTCGGGCCCGACGAAGAACTCATCATCGAACTCCGCCAGCGCTCCACCCTCGGCGACCGCAACCTCGGACGCTTCCGTCTCGCCGTGACCGACGAAGCCGGACCCGCCGTCGCCATGATCGGCGCCACGCCGTTCGAGCAACTCGCCGCGGTCAAGGCCGAGCCCGACGCCAAGCTGCGCGAAAGACTCTTCGATCAATTCCTCGCCGACCATCGTCCGTACCGTGAAGCGCGGGCCGCGTTGGACCGGGCCATGCGCGACCAGGCGGACGTCAAGGCCCGCGCCGGCAAGGTGAACGTCATGGTCCTCGCCGAGCGCAAGCAACCGCGCGACACCTTCGTCCTCGTGCGTGGCGTCTGGGACAAGCACGGCGACAAGGTCACGCCCGACGTCCCCAAGGCCCTGACGCCCTGGCCCGCCGGCGCTCCGCGCGACCGCCTCGGCTTGGCGCGCTGGCTGACCTCCCCCGAGAACCCCTTGGCCGGGAGGGTCGCCGTGAACCACCTCTGGCAGATGCTCTTCGGTCAGGGCATCGTCCGGACCACCGAGGACTTCGGACTCCAGGGCGAGCGCCCGAGCCATCCGGAACTGCTCGACTGGCTGGCCGTGGACCTCGTCAAGCATGGCTGGGATCTCAAACGCACCTTGAAGCTCATCGTGATGAGCCGCACCTACCGGCAGGACTCCACCGTGAGCGCCGCCCTGCTGGCCAAGGATCCGGAGAACCGCCTGCTCGCCCGTGGGGCCCGCTTCCGACTGCCCAGCTGGATGATCCGGGACGCCGCGTTGCGGAGCGCCGGCTTGTTCAACCCCGTCCTGGGCGGCCCGCCCGTACGGCCTTACCAGCCCGAAGGCGTCTGGGAGGAGCTCTTCATGGGGCGGTTCAAATATGAGGCCAGCGAAGGCCCGGCCCAGTATCGCCGGACCCTGTACGCATTCTGGCGTCGCTCCATCGCGCCCACCTTCCTCTTCGACTCCGCGCAACGTCGTTCGTGCGAGGTCCGGACCGGCCGCACCAACACCCCGCTACAGGCGCTGACCCTGCAGAACGACGCCACCTACCTGGAATCCTCGCAGGCCATCGCCACGGAACTCCTGCGGGAGGGCGGCGACGCCACCCGGATCCAGTCGCTCTTCCGCCGCGTGCTCTCACGCGAAGCCAACGATCAGGAAGCCGCCCTCCTCGGCCGCACGCTCATGAAGGCACGTGATCATTATCGCGCCCAGCCGGCCGCCGCCGCCCAGTTCCTGCGCGTCGGCCAGCGCACCCACGCCAAAGGCGCCGATCTCTCCGAACTCGCCGCCTGGACCGTGGTCGCGAGCCTCACCCTCAACCTCGATGAGGCGATTACGCATGAGTGAATTAGAGACAAGGGGACACGTGGGCACGTTGACACGGGGACACGGAAGCACCTTCAAACCGAGGGCCTGATAAATCATCTGCCATCCGCCATCTGTCATCCTCTTAAAATGAGCCCCCTCTCCCGACGTTCCTTCCTCGCCAGCAGCATCGCTGCGTTGGCCGCACCGAAACTGCTCGCCCAAGCCGGGGCGACGCCGGCGCACCACGGCGCGATCGTCGGGCACGGAGAGTTCCGTTACCGCGTCGACAAGCTCTGGTGTCAGGCCGACAAGGCCAAGCACCCCGTCAAGGATTGCCATGAGATGGTCCAGGCCGGCGACGGCCGCCTCTTCCTCATCACCAACCATAAGCAGAACAACGTCCTCGTCTTCGACGTGGACGGCAAAGTGGTCGACGCTTGGAGCGTGGGCATGGGCGCCGGCCACGGACTCAGCCTCGAGCGCGGCGCGGACGGCAAGGAATACCTCTGGTTGGTGGATAACGGCGGACGGGTCGTGAAGACCACGCTCAAGGGCGAGATCGTCCTCGAACTCCCCCACGCGCAGAAGTGCGGCGCCTATTCCGACAAGGAGCCTTATTCCCCGACCGAAGCCGTGGCCGCGCCCAATGGCGACATCTACGTCGCGGACGGCTACGGCTCGCAGTTCATCCTGCGTTTCGATCGGAACGGCAAATACCTGAGCAAGTTCGGCGGCAAGAGCACCCAGCCCACCAACCCGGGTAAATTCATGCAGGCCCACGGCGTGGCCATCGACACCCGCGGCGGCGAACCCCTGCTCGTCTGCACCGAGCGCGTGCGGAATGAATTCAACTGGTTCACCCTGGACGGCAAGCACGTCAAAGGCGTCTACCTCCCCGGCGCTTACGTCAGCCGCCCGGTCATCCACGGCCAGCACCTCTACTCCGGCGTCTGCTTCGGCGCCAAGCCCGACGACCATCGCATGTGGCAGGGACGCGGATTCGTCACCATCCTCGACGCAGCCGGCAAGGTCGTCGCGAATCCCGGCGGCAGGGAGCCCAAGTACGTCGACGGACGCCTCCAGCTCATGCTGCAGGACCAACCCGTCTTCAACAACTGCCACGACGTCTGCGTGGACTCGCGCGGCGACCTTTACGTCTGCCAGTGGGCCAGCGGCAGCGTCTATCCCTACAAACTCCACCGACTCGCATGAGCCCTGATCCTCTCGACCCCTCCCGCCGGTATTTCCTCGGCCAGTGCACCGGGCTCTCGCTCGGCGCCATGGCGCTCTCGACGCTCGTCGGCCGCGCCCTCGCCGCGGACGGAGCGGGCAAGCCCGGCCTGCCCCACCTCCCGCACTTCGCCGCCAAGGCCAAGCGCGTCATCTTCCTCACCCAGTCCGGCGGCCCTTCGCAGATCGAACTCTTCGACGAGAAGCCGGGCCTCGCGGCGCTCGCCGGCACCGAACTCCCCGAATCCGTGCGACGCGGCCAGCGCCTGACCACCATGACCTCGGGCCAGAAGCAGCTCATCAAGCCTGCCGCCACGAAGTTCGAACGCTGCGGCCAGAGCGGCCAGAACCTCGGCGAGTGGCTCCCGCACCTCAAGACCGTGGCGGACGACCTGTGCGTCATCCGGTCGATGCACACCGACCAGATCAACCACGCCCCGGCCATGACGCAGTTCCTGACCGGCAACCAGATCCCCGGCCGGCCGAGCCTCGGCGCCTGGGCGAGCTACGGCCTCGGCAGCGAGAACCGCAATCTTCCGGACTATCTCGTCCTGCTCTCCAAGATGCAGCGGCCGAGCGACCAGCCCTTGTACGATCATTATTGGGGCAGCGGCTTCCTCCCTTCGCGCTACCAAGGCGTCAAACTGCGCAGCGCCAAGGACCCCGTCCTCTACCTCCGCGACCCCGACGGCCTCCCGCGGGAGCTCCGCCGCGAGATGCTGGACACCATGGGCGCCCTCAATCAGCAGGCCCTGGCCCGCTCCGGCGACCCCGAGATCTCCACACGCATCCGCCAGTACGAGATGGCCTACCGCATGCAGGCCAGCGTACCCGAGCTTACCGACCTCAGCGACGAGAAGGACGAGGTCTTCGAGCTCTATGGTCCGGATTCACGGCGTCCGGGCAGCTACGCCGCCAACTGCATCCTCGCCCGACGCCTGATCGAACGCGGCGTCCGCTTCGTCCAGCTCTTCCATCCGGACTGGGATCACCACAGCCGACTCACCTCCTGGTGCACCGCGCGTTGCCGTGATACCGACCAGCCCAGCGCCGCCTTGGTCAAGGACCTCAAGCGTCGCGGACTGCTCGAGGACACGCTCGTCGTGTGGGGAGGCGAGTTCGGCCGCGGCGTCGCCGGCCAAGGCAAGTGGGACAGCCCCGAAGCCGGCCGCGACCACCACCCGCGTTGCTTCACCATGTGGATGGCCGGCGGCGGCGTGAAGGCCGGCACCAGTTACGGCGAGACCGACGACTTCAGTTACAACGTGGCCAAGGATCCCGTGCACGTGCACGACCTGCACGCCACCATCCTGCATCTCCTCGGCATCAATCACGAGCGCTTCACCTACCGTCACCAGGGGTTGGATTTCCGCCTCACCGGGGTCGAGCCGGCGAAGGTTGTTAAAGGAATCATCGCATAGCGACGGAGATTCGAGGACACGAGGGCCGGAGGGCCCGAGGGCGTGAGGGCGTGCGAGTATTGAGTATGGAGTATTGAGCATAGTGGGAGACAGGGCTCACAGAGGGCGCCATGGGGAAACCGGATAGTTTGCTGGGGTGCATCAAAGGCAGGGGCCTGCGGCCCGCGCGCCCACGGATGACCGGGCCGGTCATCCCTACCCATACCCGCAGGTAAAATTCCGGTCTCCGATTTACCTTTGAGCCATCAGCGCCCCCATACTCCATACTCAATACTCCATACTCTTGGGTTTCGGCCTCATTTCCCTCCATTTGAACAACCGCCATTGACGGGTGTCCAAGGGGCATAGAAAACATCTGCCCCATGAGAAACCCCCTCTCTGCCCTGCTGGCGTTCCTGCTGGCGGCCTTCGCCCCGCTTTCCGCCCAGGATGGCTTCAAGCCGCTGTTCGACGGCAAGACCCTCGCCGGCTGGGACGGCAACCCGGAGCTCTGGTCCGTCGAGGACGGCGCCATCACCGGCAAGACCAAGGGGCCCGACCATCTCGCCTACAACCAGTTCCTCATCTGGAACGGCGGCGTCGTGAAGAACTTCGAGCTACGCGCCAAGGTGAAGTGCTCCGCCAGCAACTCCGGCATCCAGTACCGCAGCAAGGCGCTGCCGGAAGTCGGCAAGTGGGTCGTCGGTGGCTACCAGTGCGACATCCACGCCAACACCCCTTACAACGGCATGGTGTACGACGAGCGCGGTCGCGGCATCCTCGTGCAGAACGGCCAGAGCGTCATCATCGACGACAAGGCCGCCAAGTGGCTCTCCGCCGAACATGACCCCGTGAAGGTCGACTTCACCGAGTGGCACGAGTACGTCATCATCGCCCAGGGCAACCGCCTGATCCACAAGGTCGACGGCAAGGTCACCATCGAACTCGTCGACCACGACGCCAAGGACCGCGAACTCGAAGGCCTGCTCGCCTTCCAGGTGCACAAAGGCCCGGCCATGGTCGTCCAGATCAAGGACGTCATGCTCAAGGAACTGCCCGAGGTCCCGCTCGTCACTTTGGACAAGAGCCCCATCCCCAGCGACGCCCAGCGCATCGTCGCCCCGGCCCCGGGCAAGAAGGCCCCCGCCAAGAACGCGCCGAAGGCTGCGCCTGCTCCGGGCAAGGCGAAGGCCAAGGCTCCGGCCAAGAAGGCTCCCGCCGCGGACACCGGCAAGGAGATCGGCGAGAACAAGGCCACGCCCGTCAGTCGCATCAAGGCTCCCGCCGGCTTCCAGGTCGAACTCCTCTATTCCGTCCCCGGCGCCGAGAAAGGCTCCTGGGTCGCCCTCTGCGTCGACGACAAAGGCCGGATCTACGCCAGCGACCAGTACGGCGACCTCTACCGCTTCCCCGCGCCCGCCGCCGGCCAGACCCTCAAGGCCGCGGACATCCGGAAGATGCCGGTGAACATCCGCGCCATCAACGGCATGACCTGGGCCTTCGGCGCCCTTTACGCCGGCGTCAACGATTACGAAAAGAAGATCCCCAGCGGCTTCTACCGCCTCAGCGACAGCGACGGCGACGACCAGCTCGACAAGGTCGAACTCCTCCGCGCGATCGAATCCGGCGGCGACCACGGCGTGCACAAGGTCGTCGTCACCCCGGATCAGAATGGATTCTTCCTCATCTGCGGCAATAACGCCGTGAAGACCGAGACCCCGGCCACCTCGCCCGTCGCGCCGCTCTGGGGCGACGACCATCTCCTCCCGCGTATGCCGGACGGCCGCGGCCACAACCGCCACGTGCTCGCCCCGGGCGGCATCGTCTACCGCATCAGCAAGGACGGGAAGACCTTCGAGACCTTCGCCAGCGGCTTCCGCAACATCTACGGCGGCGCCCTCAACCGCGCCGGCGACCTGTTCACGTACGACGCCGACATGGAGTATGACTTCAACACCCCGTGGTATCGTCCCACGCGCGTGAACCACGTCGTCAGCGGCGGCGAATACGGCTGGCGCAACGGCGCCGGCAAGTATCCGGAATTCTACCCCGACAACCTGCCCGCCAACGTGAACATCGGCCCTGGCTCGCCCACCGGCATCGCCTTCGGCTACGGTGCCAAGTTCCCGGCCAAGTACCAGGACGCCCTCTACATCATGGATTGGAGCTGGGGCAAGATCTACGCCATCCAGCTCAAGCCGCAGGGCGCGAGCTACGTCGGCGTGAAGGAAGACTTCATCCAGGGCGCGCCCCTGCCCGTGACCGACCTCGCCATCCACCCGCAGGACGGCGCGATGTACTTCGCCATCGGCGGCCGCAAGGTCCAGTCCGGCCTGTACCGCGTCACCTACGTCGGCAAGGAATCCACCGAACCTGTCCTGGCCTCCGTCGCCAAGGCCGCGCCCGAAGTCGCCGCCCGCAAGGCCCTCGAGCAGTTCCACGGCAAGCAGGACTCCAAGGCCGCCGACGTCGCCTGGCCGCACCTCTCGTCTTCCGACCGCTGGCTGCGCTTCGCCGCGCGCGTGGTGCTCGAGCATCAGCCGCACGCCGGCTGGAGCGAACGCGCCTTCGCCGAAAAGAACACCACCGCCCGCCTCGAGGCCCTGCTCGCGCTGGCGCGTCAAGCCGCCCCCTGCCCTTACCACACCGCCAAGGCCGCCAAGCCCGACCCGCGCACCGGCATCGCGCCGACGACCGCCGAGCCCACCGCGGAACAGGCCGCCTTGCGCGACCGCCTGCTCGCGGCCCTGCGCTCCGACGACTTCGCGAAGCTCACCCAGGAGCAGAAGCTGCTGAACCTCCGTGTCGCCCAGATCGTCCTGCACCGCTACGGCAAGCCGGACGAAGCCGGCGTCGCCGCGGTGACCCGCTATTATGACGCTGCCTATCCTGCGGCGAACTTCGAGCTCAACTGGCTCCTCACCGAGACCCTGAGCTTCCTGCAGGCCCCGACCCTGGCCGCCAAGGCCATGGCCGTGGTCGCCGACGCCGGCAGCCAGGAGCCCGAGATGGAGATCATGCGCAGCCTGCGCATGCTGAAGGCCGGCTGGACCCCGGAACTCCGCGAGAAGCAGCTCAACTGGTTCGTCAAGGCCGCCAGCTACCGCGGCGGCTCGAGCTTCGGCAAGTTCATCGAATTCATCCGCAACGACTCCCTCGCCACGTTCTCGCCGGAAGAACTGGCCCGCCACGACAAGCTCGTCGCCCTGGCCAAGAACCCGCCCATCAAGTCCGCCTACGAGAACGTCGGCGCGATCTTCGCCGGCCGCACGCCCAAGAACTGGACGCTCGAAGAGCTGAGCGCCGCCGCGCGCACCGGCATGAAGGGCCGCGACTTCGAGAACGGCCGCAAGATGTTCGGCGCCGCCGCCTGCTTCGCCTGCCACCGTTACGGCAACGCCGGCGGCATGAACGGCCCGGACCTCACCGGCGCCGGCGGCCGCTACAGCCCGCACGACCTCCTCGACCAGATCATCAACCCGAGCAAGGAGATCAACGAACAGTTCGCGCCCGTCGTCGTGACCAAGCAGGACGGTTCGACCGTCACCGGCGTGATCGTGAACCTCAACGGCGACACCGTGCAGATCAACACCGACCTCTCCGACCCCGACCAGCGCGTCGGCTTCGACCGCAAACAGGTCAAGAGCATCGAAGTCTCCAAGGTCTCGCCCATGCCGCCCATGCTCCTCAGCATGCTCACGCAGGAGGAAGTCCTCGACCTCGTCGCCTTCGTCCTCAGCGGCGGAGACAAGAACGCCCCGGCGTTCCAGAAGTAAGCGAAGGCGAAGCCTTCGCTCAAGGACACGAGGGCCGGAGGGCCTGAGGTCCAGAGGACAGACCCAAGAAGGGACCGGGACCGAAAGGTTACCGGTCTCGTTGTTTTGGCGGGGTAGCGTTTCGGGTGGCAGCACCAGGGCTAAGGTGGCAGGACTTCGGCTCTGCCATCGTTTCAGTCCTCTGCCATCGATTCAGCCCTCCACTCAGCCCTCCATTCAGCCCTCAACGCAGCCCTCTATTCAGTCCTCCATTCTACAACACCCCCTTTCCCCTCCTTGCCTCGGGGCCTCCGGTCCTCTAGTCCTCGATGCAACCCCATGCGCCTTACCCTCGCCCTGCTCACCCTTTGCGTCGCGCTGACCGCGGGCGCTCAGGAGAAAACCGCCAAGAAGAAAGCCGGGGGTTATCCGCCGACGATCGAGGGCACGAAGTCCGAGACTTACCGCAAGGTCGGCGACACCGAGCTCAAGGTCTGGATCTTCGATTCCCGCCAGAAGATCACGGAGCGGCCCCTGCCCGCGATCGTGTTCTTCTTCGGCGGCGGCTGGACGGGTGGTTCGCCCACGCAGTTCGAACCCCAGAGCCGCCACCTCGCCGCGCGCGGGATGGTCGCGATCGTCGCGGATTACCGGGTGAAGAGCCGCCAGGACGCGAAGCCGGCCGACTGCGTCGCGGACGCCAAGGCCTGCGTGCGCTGGGTGCGCGCGAACGCCGTGCGCCTGGGCATCGATCCGGACCGCATCGCCGTCGCCGGCGGATCGGCCGGCGGACATCTCGCCGCCTCGGTCGCGACGTTACCCGGCCTGGACGACGCCAAGGATGACAAGTCAGTGAGCTGCCTGCCCAACGCGCTCGTGCTCTTCAATCCCGGCACCGTGATGGCGCCCTTCCCCGGCCTCGACCTCAAGGGCTTCGGCGCCGGCCTGGATAAGTCGAAGTTCGGCTGCGAGCCGACGGAGATCTCGCCGATCCACCACGTGAAGAAAGGCACGCCGCCCACCATCATCTTCCACGGAACGGCTGACACCACCGTGCCTTATGCGACCGTCGAGAAGTTCACCGAAATCATGAAGGCCGCCGGCAACCGCTGCGAGCTGGTCGGCTACCCGGGCGAGAAGCACAGCTTCTTCAACAAGTCGAAGTACGCCGAGACCTTGGCCGCCGCCGACGCCTTCCTCGTCTCGCTGGGCTACCTGTCCGCCGCGAAGTAAGCCATGCGCCGCTTCCTGCAGCTCGGCGCCCTCATCCTGACGGCCGCCTTTGCGTCGGCCAAGGCGCCGAACGTGGTCGTCCTGCTCGCCGACGACGCCGGCTGGGGCGACTATTCCTTCAACGGCAACCGGCAGGTCGCCACGCCGCACATCGACGCCATCGCCAAGGCCGGCGCGCACTTCGATCGCTTCTTCGTGCAGCCCGTCTGCTCTCCCACCCGTTCCGAATTCCTGACCGGCCGCTACCACCGCCGCCTTGGCGTCTACGGGGTCTCGACCGGACAGGAGCGCATGAACCCGGACGAGAAGACCGTGGCGGACTCCTTCAAGGGCGCCGGCTACGTCACCGGCTTGTTCGGCAAGTGGCATAACGGCAGCCAGTGGCCGTATCACCCGCTCGCCCGCGGCTTCGACACCTTCTGGGGCTACACCTCCGGCCATTGGGGCGAATACTTCGACGCCCCGCTCGAGCACAACGGCGTCATGAAGACGTCGAAGGGTTACATCGTGGACGTCCTCACGGACAAAGCCCTCCAGTTCATCGAACGCAACCGGTCCAAGCCGTTCCTCTGCTTCGTGCCGTTCACCACGCCGCATTCGCCCTGGTCGGCCCCCGCGGAGGACTGGGCCCGCTTCAAGGACAAGCCCATCAGCCAGACCGCGACGAACGCCCAGGCCGAGAAGCCCGACGAGACCCGCTGCGCCCTCGCCATGGTCGAGAACCAGGACCGCAACGTCGGTCGCATCCTCGCCAAGCTCAAGGAGCTCAAGCTCGAGGAAGACACCATCGTCGTCTACTTCTCCGACAACGGACCGAACGGCCATCGCTGGACGGGCGGCATGAAAGGGACCAAGGCGACCACCGACGAAGGCGGCGTGCGTTCGCCGCTCTTCATCCGCTGGCCGGGCAAGATCGCCGCCGGCACGCAGGTGAAGCCCATCGCCGGCGCCATCGACCTGGCTTCGACGCTCGAATCCTTGGCCGGCATCAAGCGCGTCGGCGACCGCCCGCGCGACGGCCGCGACCTCTCGCCATTGCTCAAGCTCGGCAATGATGCCGACTGGGCTCCGCGGCAGATCTTCAACACCTGGGGCAACAATGTCAGCGTGCGCACCCAGACCCACCGTCTCGACGGCGCCGGCAACCTCTTCGACATGGTCGCCGACCCCGGCCAGACCACCCCGATCCAGGCCAAGCAGCCTGAGCTCGCCCAAGAACTCATCGCATCGGTCGCCGCCTGGCGTAAGGAAATGGGCATCGCCGCATCCGTGGGCGGCAAAGGCAAGGGCAAGGGCGCCAACGGACCCGGCAACGCCGTCGACCCGCGTCCGATCCACGTCGGCTACCGCGAATTCCCGACGACCATGCTGCCGGCACGCGACGGTGAGCCGCACGGTCAGATGCGTCGCAGCGCCGCGGCACCGAACTCTTCCTATTTCGTGAACTGGACCAGGCCCGAGGATGCCGCCGTCTGGAACATCGAAGTCGTCAACGCCGGCACCTACGTCGTCACCCTCGATTACGCCTGCGCCGCCGACGCCGTCGGCACCCCGCTGGAATTCTCCTTCGAGGGGGCGCTGCTCAAAGGCAAGATCACCGAAGCCTTCGACAGCCCCCTGAAACCTGAGCAGGACACCCTGCCCCGTCCGCACGGCGAGTCCACCATGCGCGACTTCCGGACCATGACCCTCGGCGAAGTCCGGCTCGAGCCTGGCAAGGGTGAGCTCAAGCTCCGCGCCCCGGAAGTGCGCGGCAAGGGCGTGATGGACCTCCGCCGCATCACCCTGACGCTGAAGTGAGATGCGCGGCGCGGCCTTCCTTCTCCTGCTCACCGCGGGCCTCAGCGCGGCGGAGGCTCCGCCGACCGGCAACGCCCAGGTGCGCGAGATGGCCAAAGCCTTCAAAGGACGCGGCGTGCAGGCCGACGATACGCCGCCATCCTCGCCGGCCGAAGCGCTGAAGAAGTTCACCGTACGCAAGGGGCTGGTCGTCGAACTCGTCGCGGCGGAACCGGCCATCACCCAGCCCATCCATGCCAGCTGGGACTCCCAAGGCCGCCTCTGGGTCGTCCAGTTCCGGCAGTATCCTTTCCCCGCGGGACTCAAGGTCATCAGCTATGACCAGCACCTCCGCGCGCAGTTCGACAAAGTCCCGTCGCCGCCGCCCACGGGAGAGAAAGGTGCCGACGTCATCAGCGTGCTCGAGGATACCGACGGCGACGGCAGCTACGACAAGC
This sequence comes from Verrucomicrobiota bacterium, assembly GCA_046052185.1. Classification (GTDB taxonomy): domain Bacteria; phylum Verrucomicrobiota; class Verrucomicrobiia; order Opitutales; family UBA953; genus UBA953. The sequence continues at coordinate 28,120 of JBJOMV010000005.1, forward strand.
AGACCGACGTCCTGCGAGGCCTCAATATCGTCACCGCGACCGTCGCCGGCAACGGGCGCCTCTGGGTCCTCAATCCGCCCTACCTGCTGAGCTACGCACTGAAGGACGGCATGCCTGTCGGCGACCCGGCGGTCGAGCTGGCCGGCTTCGGACTGGAAGACACGCACAGCACCGCGACGAGCCTCCAGTTCAACATCGACGGCTGGCTTTACGGCGCCAACGGCAGCACCACCACCGGCAACGTCGGCGTGCCCGGAGGCAAACGCACCGCCTGGACCGGCCAATGCATCTGGCGCTTCCACCCTACCCGTAAGGTCTTCGAGATCTACGCCGAAGGCGGGGGCAACACCTACAGCCTCGATATCGACGGCAAAGGCAGGGTCTTCTCAGGCTCCAATTACGGCGACACCCGCGGGATGCATTATGAGTTCGGCTCCTATGGCGTGAAGAACTGGGGCAAGCATGGACCGCTCACCAATCCCCATGCTTACGGGTGGTTCGAGCATATGGCGAACACGGGAGACAAGCGCCGCTTCCCGCAGGCGTTCGTCGTCTACGAGGGCGGCCTGCTAGGTGACGAATACGACGGCAAGGTCCTCGCCCCGAACTCCCTCGCCAACAAGTCCTATGTCAGCCGGCTCGTGCCGCACGGCGCGACCTTCCGCACGATCGACGAAGAAGACCTCATCGCCAGCAGCGACCGCTGGTTTCGTCCCGTCTGGACCGGCGTCGGGCCCGACGGCGCGGTCTATCTGGCCGACTGGTACGACACCCGTCTCAGCCACGTGAACCCCGTCGATGACTGGGATAAACAGCGTGGGCGTCTCTACCGCATCCGGCCGGACAACGGCATACCGCTCCTGCCAAGAGGCAAGAGCATGGCCCGGGCGATCGACCTCACCGCAGAGTCCGCGGAGCTGCTCCCATGGCTGCTTACCCACCGCAATGAGTGGATCCGCAAGCAGGCCGTCCTCGAGATCGGCTGGCGGGGACTCAAGGAAACGATTCCGGCACTCCGCGGAATGCTCGCAGGTACGCACGCCTTGGAAGCCCTCTGGGCGCTCGACCTGCTCGGTGCCGTCGACACGCCCCCGGTCACCCATGCCGACCCGTACGTGAGACGCTGGGCCTGGAAGATGCTCGGCGAACGACGGTCCGCACCCACCGAAGATCAGATCACCGCGGCCAGGCAGGAAACCCATCCCGAAGTCAGGGCGCAGATCCTGGCGTCAGCCAAGCGCATGCCCGCGGAGGCCCTGCCTTTGCTGCGCGCCGCCCTCGGTCCGGCCGACGAATCGGGCCACATCCCGTTGCTCGCCTGGTGGGCGCTCGAAGCTCATCTCGGCACGCCGGCGGAGCGCGCGACCACCCTCGCCGGCCTGCGTGAAGCGCCTGAGTTCGTCGCTTCGTCCCTGTTCCGCGACACGCTCGCCGAGCGGATCGGCAGGCGACTCGCGCATGGCGCCGACGCCTTGGCGATCGCGGCGAAGATCCATCTGCTCTGCCCGCCCGAGGCCGCCGAGAAACTCGTCGGCGGAATCCTCACGCAGTTGGATCCGGGCGACCTCCCGGAGATGCCGCGCACGCTGCGCGACGCCATCGATCGTCAGCTGAGCAAGGACGGACTGACCCCGATTCCGACGGCCGCGCTTCGCGCCGGCGACAAGTCCGCCCTCACGGCCGCCTTGAAAGAACTTTCCGACCGGCGCACGCCGGCGCGCCGCCGCAATGAGCTCGCCGACGCGCTGTCGAACAGCCGTCGGCCTGAAGCCATCGCGCCGCTCATCAGATTGGTCGTCGCTCCCGCGACGGAAGCCAAGAAACCCCTGCTCACCGCGCTGTCCCGCTACGACGACGAACGCCTAGCCAAGGCGATCATCGACAACTATGAGCGCGTCATCGCGGCCGACGACGGCCTGCGCGACCTCGCGCTCCGCACCTTGGCGGGTCGCAAGGCTTGGGCAACCCTGCTGACCGAGGCCGTCGAAGCCGGCAAGATCCCGGCCGCGCACATCAACGCCGACATCGCCCGCAGCCTGCTTCGCCATGACTTACCCATGGTGAACGCCGCCGTGGAGCGGCTCTGGCAACCGCTGCTGGTGACCGGGCTCACGCCGGAGAAAGATCGCGAAGCGGCCCGCCTACGGGCCATAGCCCGGGCCGGCGAGGGTGACGCCGAGAAAGGCCGCGCGCACTTCCAAGCCCGTTGCGCGAACTGCCACGCCCTGAAGGGCGAAGGCGGCAAGGTCGGCCCCGAACTCACCGGCTACGACCGCAGCAGCCTGGACTTCTGGGTGCTGAACATCGTGTACCCGAGCCTCGAGATCCGCGAAGGCTTCGGCTCGTACGACGTGCGCCTCACGGACGGCACGATCGCCAACGGCATCCTCGAGCGACGAGACGGCGGGGAAATCGTGCTGCGCGACCTCGCGGGCAACCGCACGAAGGTCAAGGAAGACAAGGTCGCCTCGCTGCTCGCCAGCCCGACCTCGGTCATGCCCGAAGGTTTGCTCGCCGGGCTCTCCGACCAGGACCTGCGCGACTTCTTCGCCTATCTGATGAAGTGAGCGCGACCTGAGGTCGCGAGGGGACACCTGGGCAAGGGGAACACACGAGAGGCAGCATTAGTTGATCGGTTGATCAGTTGGCCGGTTGACCAGAACGGATAACTAGCTGGCACCTGGGTTCCGATGGCTGAAGGCTGAACGGCTGATTCCCGAAAGGCCGACCACCGTGGCCGTCACCCGTCACCTGGCATGAACCATGCCCGCAGCATACTTTACGGTTTCCGATTTCCCTTTGAGCGGAAGTATCGATTCGGGTGGCGGGTGGCAGCCCCAGGTGGCGGGTGGCGGGACTAATCCATTCAGCCCTCCACTCAGTCCTCAACGCCGTCATCCATTCATTCCTCCATTCAGAAGCCTGCCTTGCACGCCCTTGACGGCGCTCGGCGGTCCGACCAACTTGACGACATGAAGACGATGATGCTTTTCCTGCTCGGCGTGCGCCTGCTTTTCTTGTCGGCCGCCGGCGCGATGTGCGTCTATGGCCTGCTCCATGCCGCCGACCCGAACGTCCAGTGGTACTGGACCGTCGGCCATGTCGTCGTACTGGCCGGTTGCGTGTTCCTGATCGGCAAGGTCTGGGCCTCCCTCAAGGCGACCTGGCGCGAATAGGCCGTCCGGCCCTAACGAAGGAATATGAGGGTATCGCCTGGTGAACTTGGGCTGGATACCTCGAGCGAAGCCGCTCATATCTGACTTATCCATGAAGTCCTGCGCCCGTCTCTTCCTCGCCCTCCTCGCGACCAGCCTGATCGCCGCCGACAAGCCGGTCACCGACTACGGCAAACTCAAGACCAAGGAAGCCAAGGCCGACGCCGCCAACTGGCCGGATCACAGCAAGGGCTCGCCGACGCCGCACGCTCCGGCCGAGAACCCGCCGGCCGCCACGACCCAGCGCTCCCAGCAGGTCGCCCCGCCCGCCGCCGGCGAACGCGTGGTCTTCATCGGCAACGGTTTCGCCGAGCGCGACACCTACTACGGCCGCCTCGAGACCGAACTGCACCTCCGCTTCCCGCAGCAGCAGCTCCTCGTGCGCAACATGGGTCGCTCGGGCGACACCCCGGCCTTCCGTCCGCACCCGGCGCGCGCCAGCCAGTGGGCCTTCCCGGGCGCCGATAAGTTCCACCCCGAGTATGCCCAGCACAACGGCAAGGGCTTCTTCTCCACGCCTGACCAGTGGCTCTTCCATCTGAAGGCCGACACCATCGTCGCCTTCTTCGGCTACAACGAATCGTTCGACGGCCCCGGCCGCGCCGCCAACTACGAAGCCGAAGTCGACGCCTTCGTCGTCCATTCCCTGACCAAGGCCTACAATGGCAAGGCCGCCCCGCGCCTCGTCCTCGTCTCGCCGATCGCCTTCGAGAATCTCTCCGCCACGCGCGATCTCCCGAACGGCGTGAAGGAGAACGCCAACCTCGAACTCTACGCCGCCGCCATGGAGCGCGTCGCCAAGAAGCACGGCCTCACTTACGTCGACCTCTTCCACCCCACTCTCGCCGCCTACGGCAAGGCCAAGACGCCTTACACCATCAACGGCTTCGCGCCGACCGACTTCGGCTACCGCGAGATCGCCAAGCTCCTCGCCGACGGACTCTACGGCGCCACGGCCCGCGCCTCGAAGGCCGACGAAGCCCTCGTGAACGGCGCCGTCAAGATGAAGGACTACATGTGGAACACCGACTACTCGATTCTCAACGGCGTCCACACCCATGGCCAGCGCTACAATCCCTTCGGCCCGCAGAACTATCCCGACGAGGTCTACAAGAGCCGCCAGCTGACCGCGATCCGCGACGCGCTCATCCACGACGTCGCCCAGGGCAAGAAGACCGACCTCGCCGTCGATGACTCCAAGACCTTGGTCCTTCCGCCCGTACCGACCAACTTCAAACCCAGCGAGAAGAACGGCAACCCCACCGAGTTCCTTTCCGGTGAAGCCGCCATCGAGAAGATGAAGCTCCTCCCCGGCTACAAGGTCTCCCTCTTCGCCTCCGAAGAGAAGTTCCCCGACCTCAAGAAGCCGGTACAGATGTCGTTCGACGCCAAGGGCCGCCTCTGGGTCGCCACGACCCCCACCTACCCGCACTACCGTCCGGGCGACGCCCTGCCCGACGACAAGCTCCTGATCCTCGAAGACACCGACGGCGACGGCAAGGCCGACAAGCAGTCCGTCTTCGCCGACAAGCTCCACATCCCGATCGGCTTCGAGCTCGCCCCGGAAGGCGTGTACCTCTCCCAGGAGCCGAACCTCGCCCTGCTCATCGACGATGACAAGGACGGCAAGGCCGACCGCATGGAACTGATCCTGCACGGTTTCGACTCGCACGACTCGCACCACGCCATCTCGGCTTATTGCGCCGACGCCTCGGGCGCCTTCTACCTCCTCGAAGGCCGCTTCCTGCACAGCCAGGTCGAGACACCGTATGGCCCTCGTCGCTGCAACGACGGCGGAGCTTGGCGCTTCGACCCGAAGTCCTACCGCCTCGAACGCGTGCAGGCCGACGTCTCCAACCCGTGGGGCTTCTCCTTCGACTACTGGGAACAGCCTTTCCTCTCCGACGCCTCCTCCGGCGAGAACTGGTGGGCCCTGCCGCTCTCGGCCAAGGTCCCCTACGGCATCGAGCAGATCAAGGTCGAGCAGTTCGTCCCCAAGCGCTCCCGTCCGACGTCGGGCGCCGAATTCGTCTCCTCGCGTCACTTCCCCGACGCGCAGCAAGGCGACTTCATGATCTGCAACACCATCGGCTTCCTCGGCATCAGCTTCGGCAAGAAGGCCGACGACGGCGCCGGCTTCACCGGCAAGGCCAACGGCGACCTCCTCACCTCGACCGACGGCAACTTCCGCCCGGTCGACCTCGAGTTCGCCCCGGACGGCTCGCTCTACTTCATCGACTGGCACAACCCGCTGATCGGCCACATGCAGCATAACGCGCGCGACCCGAACCGCGACCATGAGCGCGGCCGCATCTACCGCATCACCTACCCCGAGCGCCCGCTGGTGAAGCCCGCGAAGATCGCCGGCGCTTCCGTCGCCGAACTCCTCGAAGTCCTCAAGGAGCCTGAATACCGCACCCGCTATCGCGCGCGTCGCGAACTCCGCGGCCACGCCCCGGCTGAAGTCCTCCCCGCCGTGAAGGCCTGGGCCGCCAAGCTCGACAAGCAGGACCCGGCCTTCGAGCACCACCTCTGCGAAGCCCTCTGGGCCACCTGGGCGCAGAACCAGCCCGACGCCGAGCTGATCGCCCAGCTCCTGAAGGCCAAGCAGCCGGAAGCCCGCGCCGCGGCCGTGGACGTCATCCGTCACTCCTTCTGGCAGCTCCCGAACCACGTCGCCCTCCTCGAACAGGCCATCCGCGACGAGAACGCCCGCGTGCGCCTGACCGCCGTCGTGGCCGCCACCTGGCTCGACAACGCCGACGGCGCCAAGCTCGCCGTGGAAGCCTTCAAACTGCCCGTCGACCGCTGGATCGGACCCGTCCTGCACTACGCCCTGACCTATACGCTCAAGGACGACGTCGACGCGCTCAAGGCCGCCGGTCAGCTGAACCTCGAAGGCAACCAGGCCGCCGCGGATTACTTCAGCGGCAAGCTCAAGATCGGCCAGCCCATCGCCGAAGCCGGCACCAACTCCAAGCCCGCGCGCAAGCTCACCGCCGCCGAAGAGAAAGTCTTCAAGCTCGGCCGCGAGATCTACTTCCGCGACGCGCATTGCGCCACCTGCCACCAGGCGGACGGCAAGGGCATCCCGAACATCTATCCTCCGCTCGCGAACAGCAACTGGATCGATGACGACGAACGTCTGACCAAGATCCTGCTCAAGGGCATCTGGGGTCCGATCAAGGTCAACGGCAAGGACTTCGACCCGACCAAGGGCGTGCCGCCCATGATGGGCTTCGGCGGCCTGCTCAATGACGACGAAGCCGCGGCCGTGCTCAGCTACGTCCGCCTCTCCTTCGGCAACAACGGCAAGCTCGTCTCGCCGGCCACCGTCAAGAAGGTCCGCGAGGCCACCAAGGACCGCGTCAACTTCTACATGGCCGACGAACTCCTCAAGGAACACCCCCTGAAGGCGGCCGCCCCGGCGAAGGCGAAGAAGTAAGCGAAGGCGAAGCCTTCGAGGAGACAGGCTGGCGAGGGGACACGGGGAGGGTCAGCGCTCGAAGGGACATCAATGGTAGGGGCGCGCGGCCCGCGCGCCCACGGATGACCGGGCCGGTCATCCCTACCCATGCCCGCATCTTACTTCCCGGTTTCCGGTCTCCCTTTGAGAGGCGAATCGCTTCCGCGAACGGCCGGCTCGGAGAGCCGTCCCCACCCGCCCCGCTTCTTTTATGACAATCGGTATTTTCTATACCCTAACACGGCAGGCGGGGATTGACCGCGGCCCAGGCCTTGGGGTTTATTCAGCCCATGCGCTTCCTCTCCGCCCTCGCCCTGCTCCTGACCGCCCCCCTCCTGCCGGCCCAGGATTTCGACTTCAAGGGCGTGCCCGCCGACTACGCCGTCACCTTCGCGACGGCCAGCTCACGCGGCCTGAAGATCAGCGACTCGCCTCAGGCCAAGGCCTTCAAGAATCGCCTGGAGCAGCTGATCGCTGGCATCGATCCGTCGGCCAAGGACGGACAGCGCAAACTCTATGATTCGGTCAAGTCCGCGACCGGCATGGACCTCGAGTCCCCGGACACCGCGTTCGCCGGCGGCTTCAGCGTGGGCCAGGGCGACCATTTCACCGGCGCGCTCATCATCCGCGCGCGCCACGATGGCCGCCGCCTCTCCGCCCACGCGACCGCGAAGAACGTCAAGACGCTGAGCGCCGGCGGCGTCCAAGGATGGAACGCCCAGCAATTCATGGCCTCCCTCAGCGACGAGCTCGCGCAGGCCGCACAAAACTTCCCCCTCCCCCCGCAAGATCTCGGCGCGGAAGTCGAACCGGTCGGACTGTTCGACCTCGACAACGACACGCTCCTGGTCGCGCAACCGAAGGAAGCCGCCCGCATCATCGGCCTGCTCAAGGGACAGGGAGCCTCCTACGCCCTGCCCGCCGCCCAGCGCACCGCCGTCGCCTCCACCGGCCACGCCTACGCCGTCGTTTCGGTCAACGCCGCCAAGCTGCCCGCCAGCGCTGAACTCACCAACAGCGGCTTCGTCAGCGGCCTCTTCGCCATGGGCGAGAAAGGCTCGGACCAAGTCATGAAGATCAGCACCACCTTCACCTCCAAGGAAAAGGCCGCCCCGCTCGCCATGCAGGCCCAAGGTATGCTCGCCATGGCCCCGATGATGCTCGCCGGCGACCCTTCCAAGCCCGAGACCGCCGAGGAGAAGGAAATGAAGGCCCTTGCGGGCGAATTCCTCGCCGGCATCCAGCCCGTCGAAGCCTCTGGCAACCAGGTCAACTTCACCGCCAAGTGGGAGACGCTGAAGCTCTACGCGATGATCGAGAAGATCGTCGCCATCGGCGCCGCCAAGGCGAAGGAAATGCCCGCTCCGACCGTCGGGAAGTAAGCGAAGGCGAAGCCTTCGAGTGGACACGGGGCGTAACTAGAGGCCCGGAGGCTCAGAGGCTTGGTGGACAAGACGATGTGAGAGTATCGAGTATGGAGTATTGAGTATAGGGAGAGGCAGGGCTCAAAGGGGGCACCTATGGTAGGGGCGTGCGGCCCGCGCGCCCATGGATGACCGGGCCGGTCATCCCTACCCATGCCCGCCGCATACATCCCGGTCTCCGGTTCCCCCTTGAGCGCCCCGCTGCCACCCGGGCCCGCCACCCACCACCTGGAACGTCTGCGTCTTAGGCACAAAAAAGCCCCCGAGATCGGGGGCTGATTCGCATGGTCGCGAGTCGGCTTACTTGCCGCCGCAACAACCACCGTTCGAGGCCGGCTTCTCGGTCGAGCAGCAAGAGGAGGAACCGCCCTGGTTGCAGCAACCGCAGGTGCCGAGGCACTCGCCGGAACCACAGCAGGCCAGGCAGCAGAAGCCCTTGCGGCCGACCCACGCGAGGTAGAGGCCGGCGAGGACCATGGCAATCACGACGGGATTCCAGATGTTCATGATCAGCACGTTCACGAAGAAGATGTTGAACAGGATGGCGCCCGAGAGGATGACGCCCCAACCGCGGGTGCACTTGAGGATCAGCAGCACGCCAGCGAGGATTTCCAGGGCCTTGATGACGGTGAGGTAACCCGAACCCGCCAGTCCGGTGAAGAAGGCTTGGGTGAGCTTGCCGGCTTCTTCGCCATTAGGAGGCGTCGGGGCGGGCAAAATAGTTTTCACGGCTGGCACGAAATAGGCCACGCCGAAGACGATGAAGGCCACTCCGAGCAGGAGGGCGACGATGCAGGGGAGTTTTTTCATAGCCCCGATAGGTTAGCCTAAATGACCGACCTTGAAAGGGCTAACTTCAGAGGGCCTTATGGGATCCGTCGCAGAGGGCACCCTTCTTGGAGTGCTTGCAGGCGCAGAAGTAGACCGTACCGGCGGCCTCGGCCTTGTAGGGCACGGGCGCGAAGGCGGAACCCTTATGGGCCCCGTCGCAGAAGGGCTGGTTCTTGCTGTGTCCGCACGAGCACCAGTAGTAGGTCTTGCCGGCTTCGACGAGGACGGGAATCGGGGACTTCTGGGGGATGTGGGGGGAGCTCATGATTCAATAGTATGGAGTTCAGAGTATCGAGTATAGGGGAAAGCAGGATGGGTCAGGCGAGGTCGAAGAGGAGGGCTTCGATGGGGCCGGCGGAAGCAAAGGCGAATGAGCCAGGTTCTTCGGACTTGAGAGCGTCGCCAGGCGAGAGTTTCACGCCGCCGATCTCGACTTCGCCGCCGATCAACTGGAACCAAAGCCCCCTGCCCTGACGAAGTTCATGCGAGACGGTGCCGGCCGTCGAAGTCTTCACGCGGTAGACATCGGCGTCCTGGCTGATGTGCGCCGAGCCGTCACGTCCGTCATTCGAGATGATGAGCACCTTAGGCGCGGCGAGCTGCTCGGCCGTCGGCTTCCACTCGGCATAGCGCGGACGGAGGCCTGGGCGGTCGGGCTGAATCCAGACCTGGATGAGGTGGAGCCGGTCGGTCTTGGAGGGGTTATACTCGCTGTGCTTCACCCCGCTGCCGGCGCTCATGACCTGGATCTGGCCAGGCTTGAGCTGGGCATGGTTGCCGAGGCTGTCACGGTGCTCGATGGCCCCTTCGAGGACATACGTGAAGATTTCCATATCCCGGTGGCCGTGGGGCGGGAAACCCATCGCCGGGTCGACAAGGTCCTGGTTGATGACCCGCAGGGACCGGAAACCCATGTGGGCGGGGTCATGATAATCCGCGAAACTGAAGCTATGCCGGGCCACCAGCCAGCCGTGATCGGCGAACCCACGTTCTTCGGAGCGACGCACTGCGAACTTCATATTTGGCCAAAGTAGGCCTGAAAAAGCCCACTGTCCAACACCCCTCGCAAATTTCCCGACGGAATTAGTTTGAAAACACCCCCCCGGATTGGTCTATGCTTATGACTCGTGTCGGGCAGTGGCTCAATCTGGTAGAGCGCTGCTTTCGGGTAGCAGAGGCTGAGAGTTCAAATCTCTCCTGCCCGACCAATTTAAAGACCCCGGGGATGTTTCGACGTCCCCGGGGTCTCCTTGTTGGGGGTTGAACGACGCCACCCCTGCCCGTCTACTCCTCGCATGCGCCTCTGGGGAATCCTCCTCCTGACTTCCTGGGCCTGGCTCGGAGCGGCCGAGCTCCTCCCCCCGGCCTGCTCCCCAAGGCCGATGGTCCTCGTCCATGTGATGCCTTGGTTCGAGAGCAAAGCCGTGAGCGGACGCTGGGGCTGGCACTGGACGATGGGCAAGACCGACGCCGACAACGGCCAGCTTGCGACGCACGACCGACCCCAGCTAGGCGCCTATGATTCGTCCGATCCGACGGTCATCGCCACGCAGGTCGCGCTGATGAAGGCCGCCGGCGTCGACGGCGCGATCATCGACTGGAACGGCCCGGATGGCTTCGACGATTATGCGATGATCCATCGCAATACCGGACTTCTCATCGCGGAACTCAAGAAGGCCGGCCTGAAGTTCGCGCTCTGCGTCGAAGATAATCCCGGCCACCGTTTCATGAAAGAGCGCAAGCTCACGCGAACCCAGGCCACCGCCAAGGTCGCCGCCGCCTTCGCCTGGGCCGACGAACACTGGCTGGCCGACCCGCACTACGTCCGGCTCGCCGGCGGACCCGTGCTCTTCGTCTTCGGTCCGCAATACCTCGAAGAGACCGAATGGACCTCGATCCGCGCAGGCCTGAAGCGGAATCCTCTCGTCTTCGCCCTGCCCCACCTCAGCCGCCGTCCCGGCATCGACGGAACCTTCGCCTGGATACCGGTCAGCGAAGGCAAGGCCGTGACGGCGGAAGCCTGGAGCAAGGAACTCGCCGAGCTCTACGTCAACCAGACCAAAGCCGGCCGGCCCTACGTCGCCGTCGCCTTCCCTGGGTATCGTGACTTCTACGCCCAAGCCGGCGCGGGAAAGAGCTACGGATCCATCGAGCATCGCGACGGTCGGACCTTCGCCGAATCCTTCGACCAGGCCATCCGCAGCGGTTCTGCCATCGTCCAGGTCGCGACCTGGAACGATTACGGCGAAGGGACCGGCATCGAGCCGACGATCGAACGCGGCCTGCGCGACCTCGAGCACCTGCGCAGCCGACTCCGGCCCGAAGCCGACCCCGCGGAGCTGAAGAAAATCCTCGAGAAACACATAAGGTAGGGGCGCGACGGTGTCGCGTCCGCGGCCGACCAAGGATGGCCGGCCCTACCCAGCACTCTGGCCTATACTCCATACTCAATACTCCATACTCTAATCGCTAAGATGCTCCGCCTCCTCGCCTTCCTCCTCTCCGTCGCCTCCGCCGTCGCGGCGCCGCTGCTCGACCGCACGCCCGGCGTCGTGTCGTATACGTTCCGCAATCAGTTCAAGGCCGACATGCCCGGCACTTTCGACCAAGTGAAGGCCTTCGGCATCACCGACATCGAGATGTCCAATCTCTTCGGGCAGACGCCCGCCAGGATCCGCGAGCTCATGGACGCCCGGGGTATCTCCTGCTCATCGTACGGCGCGCCTTACAACGACGTCCTGAAGAAGACCGACGAAGTCGCTGCGACGGCCAAGACCCTCGGCGCGAAGTACGTCCGCGTCTCGCTCCCTTCCTCCAAGACCCCGTTCGACAAAGCCGCCGCCATCCAGCGTGCCGCCGAAATGAACGCCATGGGCAAGCAACTCCGCGAGAAGCACGGGCTCACTTTCGTGCTCCATAACCATGGCATGGAATTCGTGCCCGAAGGGAATGGCACGCTCTACGATTTCCTGCATGCGCAGACCCGACCCGAAGACGTGAGTTTCGAGCTCGACGTCCTCTGGGCCTACCTACCCGGCGCCGACCCCGTCGCGATCTTCGAGAAATATGGCGCCCGCATCCCGCTCATGCACGTCAAGGACGTCCGCAAGGGCCTGCCCCGCATCTGGGGGCACAAATACGACTCCGACAACGACGTCACGCTAGGTACCGGCCAGCTCGATCAGGCCGCCATCTTCGCCGCCGCCAAGAAGGCCGGCGTGAAGCACTTCTACCTCGAGGACGAGAGTTCCCATTCCCTGACCCAAGTCCCGCTTTCGATCGCCTACCTGAAGGCCGACCGCTGAGCGCGGCCGGGGCGGAATCAGACAGGCTTACGGCGGAAATAACCTCTGGGTAGAGGTTGAAATCCACCCGCAGTAAGTCTCTTTTATCGGGTAGTCGGCGGAACACCCCTCCCCCGCCCCCTGTCCCATCCCCATGCCCTCCCAGGCCACCCTCTTTCTTGGCGTCTTCCTCGGCGCCGCCTGCGCCGCCGAGCCGATCCATTTCAGCCGCCAGATCCGCCCGATCCTGTCCGAAAACTGCATCGCCTGCCACGGGCCGGACGAGAAAGGCCGCAAGGGCAAGCTACGGCTCGACGATGAGCAGGACGCCAAGCGCGACCGCAAAGGAGACTTCGTGATCCTGCCCGGCAAGCCCGAGGAGAGCGAACTCATCAAACGCATCGAGTCGACGGATCCCGACGACGTGATGCCGCCGCCCAAGCAGCACAAGACCATCGCGCCTGCGCAGCTCGCGCTGCTCAAGGAATGGATCAAGCAAGGCGCCGTCTGGGGACGACACTGGTCCTACGAACCCGTCGTCCGTCCGTCCGTGCCGAAGAACGGCGAAACCAATCCCGTGGACGCATTCCTCGCCGAACGGCAGAAGCAGGAAGGCCTGCAGTGGTCGCCCGAAGCGGCCAAGCACGTCCTGATCCGCCGCGTCGCGCTGGACGTCACCGGCCTCCCGCCCTCGCCGGAGGAAGTCACGCGGCTGAGCAAGTCCACGCACGCCGAAGTCGTCGCCTACTTCCTCGCCAAGCCCGCCTACGGCGAACACTGGGCCCGCCAGTGGCTCGACCTCGCCCGTTATGCCGACAGCGCCGGCTACCCGAGCGACCCCGGCCGCATCATCTGGGCCTACCGCGACTGGGTGATCAAGGCGCTCAATCAGAACAAGCCGTTCGACCAATTCGCGGTGGAGCAACTCGCCGGCGACCTGCTCCCCAACCCCACCGAAGACCAGATCATTGCGACCGCCTTTCATCGCAACACGATGACCCAGAACGAAGGCGGCACCAGCGACGAAGAGTTCCGCAACGCCGCCGTCATCGACCGGGTCAACACGACCTATGCGGTATTCATGGGCACCACCATGGCCTGCGCGCAGTGCCACACCCATAAGTACGACCCGATCACCATCACGGAATACTTCCAGTCCTACGCGTTCCTCAACCAGAGCGCCGATAGCGACAAACGCGACGAAGCCCCGCTCCATGAAATCTATCCGCCTGGCGTGAAGGCCCAGCGCGACCAGTGGATGAAGGATAGCGCCGCCGCCGAGGCAGCCTTCAAGAAGCCTGAGCCGGCCTGGCTGGCCGGCTTCGACGAGTGGCTCGCCAAGAAGCCGAACCTTGCGGAAAAACCTCTCAAGGCCGCCCTCGACGCCCCGAAGGAAAAACGCACCAAGGCCCAGGACAATCTCCTCCGCCAGCACTACGTCCGCAACGTCTCTCCCGCGACCAAGGCCCAGCGCGCCCTCGCCGACGACCTCAAGCAGAAGATCGCCCAGAGCGCCCCGGTGACGGTGCCGGTCATGCAGGACCTCCCGGCGGACAAGCGCCGCAAGACCTTCGTGCAGCTCCGCGGCAACTGGCAGGCCCTCGGCGACGAAGTCGGCGAAGGCGTGCCCCCGAGCCTCGCCCGATGGGACGCCAGCTATCCGAAGAACCGCCTCGGCCTCGCCCGCTGGATCGTCAGCCGCGACAATCCTCTCACCGCCCGCGTGACCATGAACCGTCTCTGGGAGTCGGTCTTCGGCGTGGGCATCGTCCGCTCGAGCGAAGAGTTCGGCAGCCAGGGCGATCTCCCGCTCCACCCGGAACTCCTCGATTGGCTCGCCGCGGAATTCGTCGAGAGCGGCTGGGACACGAAGAAGATGCTGACTTTGCTGCTGAACACCCGCGCTTATCGCCAGGCTTCCGCCAGCGTCGCTCAGCTCAACGAGAAGGACCCGGATAATCGTTTCGTCGCCCGCGGCCCGCGTTTCCGTCCTTCCGGCGAAATGCTGCGCGACCAAGCCCTTGCCGTGAGCGGTCTGCTGAGCGCGAAGATGTTCGGTCCGCCCGTCCGGCCGATGCGCCCGAACATGGGCCTCAGCATCGCCTTCGGCGGCTCGGGTGACTGGCAGACCAGCACCGGCGAAGACCGACACCGCCGTAGCGTCTATACCGACACGCGACGCAGCACGCCCTACCCGAGCTTCGCGACCTTCGATGCGCCGAACCGTGAGACCTGCGTGATCCGCCGCGACCGCTCGAACACGCCCCTCCAGGCCTTCGTGACGCTGAATGACCCGGTCTTCATCGAAGCCAGCCAAGCCCTCGCCCGCCGCCTGATGAAGGAAGGCGCCACGGACGAGGCCCGCCTCCGCCGCGCTTACGCGCTCTGCCTGGCCCGTGAACCCGACGGCTCCGAACTCGCCACGTTGCAGGCCCTGCTCGCGCGTTCCCTCAAGGAATACCGTGCCGACGCCAAACTCGCCGAGCAGATGGCCACCCAGCCGCTCGGCCCGGCCGACAAGGGCACCGACCTTCCCGCCCTCGCCGCTTGGACGGCCGTCAGCAGCGTCATCATGAACCTCGATGAGTTCCTCATGCGCCGCTGAGCCCAAAAGCCTGCCCCTGCCACCACCCCTCCCCCTTTCGAGATGCACCCTCTCCGCGAAGCCCAGCTCAGCCTCCAGACCCGCCGCGCGTTCCTAAGCAGCGTCGGTCAGTTCAGCCTCGGCGCCATCGCCCTGCATGCGATGCAGGCCGACGCCTTCGGCGCGCCTTCCGCCAACGATAATCCGCTCGCCCCGCGTAAGCCGCACTTCAAGGCCAAGGCCAAGCGCGTGATCTACCTGCACATGTCCGGCGGCCCGCCCAATCTGGACATCTTCGACCACAAGCCCGAGCTGGTGAAGCGCAACGCCGAGAACTGCCCGGACTCTTTCCTCAAAGGACGCACCTTCGCCTTCACCACCGGCGTACCGAAGCTCATGGGCTCGCCGCGTACGTTCAAGCAGTATGGCCAAGGCGGACTCTGGATGAGCGACGCCGTCCCGAATTTCCATAAGATCGCCGATGACGTCACGATCGTGAAGGCGATGCACACCGACCAGTTCAACCATGCCCCGGCGGAACTGCTCCTGTTCACGGGTCATAACCGGCAGGGCCGTCCCTCGCTGGGCTCCTGGGCCACCTACGGCCTCGGTACCGAGAACCAAGACCTGCCGGGCTTCGTCACGATGATCTCCAACGGCGTCCAGCCCAGCGGTGGGCAAGGCTGCTGGGGTTCGGGCTTCATCCCGTCCGTCTACCAAGGCGTGCAGTGCCGCAGCAAGGGCGACCCCGTGCTCTTCGCCAACGATCCGCCCGGCATGACCCGCGACCTCCGTCGCGCGACGCTCGACGCCCTCAACGCCCTCAACCAGCGCCAACAGGACGAACTCGGCCACGCCGAGACCGTCACCCGCATCGCGCAATACGAACTCGCCTTCCGCATGCAGGCCAGCGTGCCCGAGGTCATGGACATCTCGAAGGAGAAGCCCGCGACGCTCGAGGCCTACGGAGCCCAGCCGGGCCAGGCCAGCTTCGCCAACAACTGCCTCCTCGCCCGTCGGCTCGTCGAGAAGGGCGTGCGCTTCGTGCACCTCTTCGACTGGGGCTGGGATTTCCACGGCACCAACCCCAAGGAAGACATCCGGGACGGCCTCACCGCCAAGATGGCCGCGACCGATAAGCCCGTCATGGCGCTCATCAACGACCTCAAGGAACGCGGCCTGCTCGAGGACACCCTCGTCGTCTGGGGCGGCGAATTCGGTCGCACCCCCTTCCGCGAAGGCCGCACCTCCAAGGGCGACGTCCTCGGCCGCGACCACTACCCCGATTGCTTCTCGGTCATGATGGCCGGCGGCGGGGTCAAGGGCGGCTTCCAGTTCGGGGAGACCGACGAGATGGGCTTCGCGGGAGTGAAGGACAAGGTCCACGTCCACGACCTGCAGGCCACCATCATGCATCTCCTGGGCTTCGACCACGAACGCCTCACCTATCGCTTCCAAGGCCGCGACTACCGGCTCACCGACGTCCATGGCCATGTCGTGAAGCAGATCCTCGCGTGACGACGAGAGTATAGAGTATCGAGTATTGAGTATCGAAATTCAGCCACGGAAAGAGTGCTTACCCGTTTCAGCCCCACGAACGATACAGCCGTCACAGACAAAAGTGGGATGAATCCAAAACCTAAGAATACAATGCGCTGAACAGACCGGCACTAGATACCCCATACTCAATACTCAATACTCGATACTCCATACTCTAGTTCGCCCTAGTCCTGACCCATGCCTCGCTCGCTCGCCTTACTTCTCGCTTCGCTATCGGGCCTCTCCGCCGAGGACATCCGTTTCAACCGCGACATCCGGCCGATCCTATCGGAGAACTGCTTCTACTGCCACGGCCAGGACCCGAAGCACCGCGAGGCCGGCCTGCGGCTCGACGTCCGCGATGAGGCGATCAAGGCCCACGACGGCGTCATCGCGATCCTCCCGGGCAAGCCGGAGCAAAGCGAGATGCTGAAACGTCTGCTCTCGCACGACGCCGACGACCAGATGCCGCCGCCGGAATCCAACCGCAAGGTCACGCCGGCGCAGATCGAACTCATCCGCCGATGGATCGCCCAAGGTGCCCCCTACGAGAAGCACTGGGCCTTCGTCCCTCCCGAGAAAGCCCCCGCCCCGAAGGTCGCCGATAAGGCCTGGCCCCGTGAGCCCTTCGATCGCTTCGTCCTCGCGAAGCTCGAGGCCGAGAAACTCAAGCCCTCGCCTGAGGCCAAGCCGGCCACCTGGCTGCGCCGCGCCTCCTTCGACCTGACCGGCCTGCCGCCCACGCCGGCGGACATCATCGCCTTCGAGGCTGATGTCGGTCAGCGCGGAGACCTCGCCTACATGACGGCCGCCCAGCGTCTGCTGGACTCGCCCCGCTTCGGCGAGCGGCTGGCCCAGGACTGGCTCGACGTGGCCCGCTATGCCGACACCCACGGCTTCAACAACGACTCCGCCCGCTCGATGTGGCGCTGGCGCGACTGGGTCATCGAGTCCTTCAACCAGAACGCCCCCTTCAGCCAGTTCGTCACCGAACAGCTCGCCGGTGACCTGCTGCCGAATCCGACGGACGCCCAGAGGCTGGCCACGGCCTTCAACCGCAACCACGTCATCAACTCCGAAGGCGGCATCATCGACGAGGAATACCGCGTCGAATACGTCGCCGACCGCGTCCGCACGACCAGCACCGCCCTGCTCGGCCTCACGACCGAATGCGCCCGCTGCCACGATCACAAATACGACCCGATCACGCAGAAGGATTACTACCGGATGTTCGCGTTCTTCAACAACGTGCACGAATACGGCGAAGACGGCCGCATCGCCAACGCGGTGCCCCTGCTTGTCACGCCGACCCCAGAGCAGATCCAGCGCCGCCGCGAGATGGATGAGCGCCTGAAGGCGATCGACATCGCCCTGCGCTCCTCGCCGGAATTCGTCCCTGTCCCCGCCGACCTGCGCGCCCGCCTGACCACCGAGGACGCGAAGCTTGCGCCGAAGTCCCCGAAGCCGGCCAAGCCGACCGAAGCCCGCCTCCTCGCCAAGGACGCCGACGTGGACCCCAAGCGCGGCACCACGCTCTCGGTCTGGTTCAAGGCCAAGACAGCCTCACCCGACGCCCCCATCATCAGCGCGCTGGACCGTTCCGGCAACCCGGCCGGAGTAGGCTACGGCAACGGCCGCGAACTGCGCCTCGTCGGCGAGGAACTCGAGTGGGCTGCGAGCCAACGTTATCCGGCCTACGCGACGATCGTCCGTTCGGTCGGCGCGAAGATCCGCCCCGGTACCTGGCATCAGGTCGCCGTGCACATCAGAGGATCGGAGAATGCTTCGACGATCGCTCTCTTCGTCGACGGCGAAGAAGTCCCCACGCAGATCCGCCATGACGGCGTCTCCGGCGCCCCCGGCAAGCGCGACTGGCTCCTCGGCGCCGACGGCAAGGCCAAGCCCTTCGACGGCGAGGTCAGCGGCTTCCGCACCTATCCCTCCGTCCTGAAGCCCGCACAGATCCGCCACGCCTACTGGCTGCAGTCGGCCGACAGGCTCACCGCCGAACAGCGGGTCGCCGTTGACCGCGGCATCGCCCGACGTCACACGGGTCGCCTCCAGGCCTTGCAGACCGAGCGCGACACCCTGTGGACCGAGCGTCTCGCCTTCGAGCGCACGCTGCCGACGACGATGGTGATGGAGGAGATGCCTAAGCCTCGTCAGGCTTACGTGCTGAACCGTGGCGCCTACGACGCACCGGGCGAGAAAGTCGACGCCGGCGTCCCCGAACAGCTCATCGCGCCTTGGCCCGCCGACGCCCCGAAGAACCGCCTCGGCCTGGCCCGCTGGTTCCTGCAGCCCCAGCACCCGCTCACCGCCCGCGTGGTCGTCAATCGTTTCTGGGCCCAGCTCTTCGGCGTCGGCCTGGTGAAGACCGCCGAGGATTTCGGCACCCAAGGCGAATGGCCGAGCCACCCCGAGGTGCTCGACACGCTGGCCCGTGATTTCGTCGACCGCGGCTGGGACATGAAGGACTTCTTCCTGAGGGTCGTCACCTCCTCGACCTACCGGCAGACCAGCGACGCCTCGCCCGAACTCTACGCCCGCGACCCGGAGAACCGCCTGCTCGCCCGCGGCCCACGCGTGCGCCTGACCTCGGAGCAGATCCGCGACCAGGCGCTCGCCGTCTCGGGACTCCTCGCCGAGAAGCTCGGCGGACCGAGCGTGCGTCCCTACCAGCCCGAAGGGCTTTACAAAGGCATCGTGGTCGACGCTCCCTACCCGAGCACGACCTGGGAGCTCGGCCAGGGCGACGAGCTCTACCGCCGTAGCCTGTATACGTTCTGGAAGCGGACCGTCCCCCACCCCGCGATGCTGACCTTCGATTCGCCCGACCGCGAATTCTGCAGCGCCCGGCGTTCGCGGACCAACACGCCCTTGCAGGCCTTGGTCCTCTGGAACGAGACCGGTTACCTCGAGGCCTCGCGCAAGCTCGGCGAACGCATGCTCAAGGAAGGCGGTGCCGATGACGCTTCCCGCGCCGCCTTCGCCTTCCGTCTGGCCACCGGACGCGTCCCGTCACCGGCCGAGACCGAAGTCCTGACGCGCACCTACGCCCAGCTGCGCGCCGGCTACGCCGCGCGACCCGACGACGCCGCCAAGCTCATCAAGGTCGGCGCCTCCGCCGCGGATCCGAAGCTTCCCGCCGGCGAACTCGCCGCCGCCGCGGGCGTCGCGAACCTCATCCTGACCCTGGACGAGACCATCACCAAGAACTGACCGCCATGTCCTGCCACCGTTACGAGAACCTGCATTCGCGGCGCGAATTCCTGGAGAAGACCGGACTGGGCCTGGGTGCCGGCGCCCTCGCCCACCTGCTCGGTGGCTGCGCTTCGACCAGCACCGCCGGCGACCCGCACATCAACGGCCTACCCGGCCTCCCGCACTTCGCGCCCAAGGCCAAGCGGGTGATCTGCCTCTTCCAGTCCGGCGGCCCTTCGCACCTCGACCTGCTGGACCCCAAACCCGAACTCGAACGCCAGTTCGACAAGGACCTGCCCGATTCCATCCGCCGCGGCCAGCGGATCACCGGCATGGTGGCTTCGCAGGCGCGCCTCGCCTGCCAGCCCAGCCGGTTCAAGTTCTCCCGCCATGGCAAGTGCGGCACCGAGGTCAGCGAACTCCTCCCGCACATCGGCGGCATCGCCGATGAGATCTGCGTGCTCCGCTCCGTGCATACCGAGGCGATCAACCACGACCCGGCGATCACCTTCTTCCAGACCGGCAGCCAGTTGCCGGGCCGCCCGAGCATGGGTGCGTGGACCGACTACGGCCTCGGCCGCATGAATGACAACCTGCCTTCGTTCGTCGTGCTCGTCTCGACCAACAAGGAGCGCTCCGGCCAAGGCCTGCTTGCCCGCCTCTGGGGTAGCGGCTTCCTGCCGAGCGCCCACCAAGGCGTCCAATTCCGCAGCGCCGGCGAGCCGGTACTCTATCTACGCGACCCCGAAGGCCTGAGCCGAGAGCAGCGCAAGACGCTGCTCGAGGGCGCCAATGCGCTCAACCGACTCAACCTCGCCAAGGCCGGCGACCCCGAGATCTCCGCCCGCATCAGCCAGGCCGAGATGGCCTACCGCATGCAGGCGAGCGTGCCTGACCTCATGGACCTCACGGGCGAGAGCCAGGCGGTCATGGAAAGCTACGGGCCCGACGTCGCCACGCCCGGCTCCTTCGCCCGCAATGCCCTCCTCGCCCGACGCCTCGCCGAGAAAGGCGTGCGCTTCATCCAGCTCTACCACCGCGACTGGGACCACCACGGCAGCCTGCAGGATCAGCTCCCCAAGATGGCCCGCGACGTCGACCAGCCCGCGGCCGCGCTCGTCAAGGACCTCAAGCAACGCGGCATGCTGGATGACACGCTCGTCATCTGGGGCGGCGAGTTCGGCCGCACCCCTTACGCCCAAGGCGGCGCCAACCGCGAGAAATACGGCCG
>JBJOMV010000006.1:0-46920 GCA_046052185.1 Verrucomicrobiota bacterium
CTGGCCGCGCCGATCTTCAACCGCGCCGTCACCGGCGGCGGCAACCTCCGCGGTCCGACCTGGTGGGCGCTGCGCGACTACCATCGCCTCTACCGCCAGCTCGGCTGGAGCGCCGGTTCTGGTGCCCCTACGCTGACGACCATCCCGACGCTCAACGCGCGGACGCTCTGGCCGAACGTCGCCGCGGCCCATCCCAGCGGCCCGCCCGCCGACAGCGGCCTGCCGAACAACAGCCTGCGTAACCGCATCTACGGATACTCCGACCTTTACGACGGAGACCTGCCCACTCCGATCGACCCGAACGTCTCGGACCTGCTCAACGGCGACGCCGGCCGCCTCATCACCCGCCCCCTGAACGTCGCCGCGACCCCATACGTGCACCGCGTCTCGCTGGCGTTCAGCGTCAACAAGATGCAGTGGTTCGGACCCTGGATCACCTACCGGGTGGGCCGTCAGGTCTACCGCTGGAGAGAGGAGACGATCGACCTTCGCCTGAACATCACGCCCATCGTCGTCGTCCACAATCCTTACAACGTCCGCATGGCTTGGAGGCCCGGCTCAGGTCCCACCGGGTCCCCGAACAAGCGTCCGTTCGCCGCGGCGATCTCCCTGTCCGACCTCAACAACTGGTGGTTCCGCTTCAAGCAGTACCAGCCGGGCACGCTGGACAATCCGGCGACCATGAAGACCAGGCTCGGAGATTTCTTCCTGCGGCAAAGCAACGAGGTGCAAGACGACGACACACTGCGCATCTACCTGGCCAAGGACGGGGCTCCCGACATGGTCCTGGAACCGGGCGAATTCCGGGTCTTCTCGTGCGAACCGACCATCGGCGACTGGACGAAGTCCATCGTCCTGGACAACACCTATGACACGCGTGGGGGCTACCGCGACAATGTCTGGGACTGGAACTTCGGCGCAGACGCCTTGGCGACCCTGGACATCGAATCCCCGATCAGTTTCGAAATCATCCCCTACGATCCGGATAAGCCGGGCGACGCGACCGAGCACGGCAGGCTGCGACTACGGCAGGCCATCGCCGCCTGGCCGGGCGACCAGCTCGTCCTGGACCAGAAGACCAACAAGAGCGCCAGCGAAGCCGCCAACGACAAGAACGACTTCATCTATCGCAGCAGCGAGGCCACCGAGATCGTCTTCAACGGCATCTCCCCCGCGAAGTACCCCAGCCCGGGAGAGAAATTCTTCCCCAGCTGGCGGCACGTCCAGGACAAGTACGACAAGCCCAACGGCGACTGGGACGGTCGCGTGCCGTACCCCACCCCGACCTCGCCGCCACTCGAGCCCGACCTGGTGACCGTGATCGACATCACGGCCAAGCCCGCCGACGCCGTCGGCGCACCCTTCCCCTCGCTCTCCCACTCGAACCCCTTCGCCGCGACCTCGCGCCCCAGCGGCGGCGGCCGCCGAGGCACTGGGACCGGGCAAGGCTTCCTCGGCGCCTCACCCAGCTACCAGCTGTCCGTCCGCAACGGCGCCTGGGAGAACGTCCTGGCCAACTACGAAAGCGGCAAGCTCGCCTACGGAGGCAGCTCGCTCTCGACCGACGGAGCGCGACAGGCGGTGCTCCTGGAAGTGCCGCTCGTGGCTCCGACTTCGCTCGCCCAATACGCTCACGCCAACTTCGGCGTCCGCGACCAACAGCCGCTGCTCAGCATCGGCAACAGCTTCGCGAGCCCCTTCGTCGACGCACTGAAGGCCTTCCAGCAGAACGGGCCGAACTGGACCGAGGCCGACCAGACCTACCTGCTGAACAGCGCCCTCTGGGACGGCTACTTCCTCTCCGGCCTGGCTCCCCGTATGCGCACCGGCGGCACTGGCGCCGTCGCCCCGGCCGACCCCGTTCCCGCCCAATTGTCCAACACCACGGGCGGCGGCCGTCCGGCGACCGACCCCAACGTGGCCATGGACATACCGGCCGTGATCGACGCCTTCATCAACTCCGGCAGCCTCATCTCCAATCCTCGCTTCACCCACGCGCTCAGCAACGTCGGGACCGAAGCGAAGCGCCTGGCGCTGAACGACCATCGGCGCGTCGCCTCGGTCCTGCTCAACGAGGGCGCCTTCAACGTGAACTCCACCTCGGTCGAAGCCTGGATCGCCTTCCTTGGCGCGGCGAAAGGCCAGGCGCTGGCGGGCGTCGGCCCGAACCTTCCTTCGACCACGAACAACGCGCGCTTTCCGCGCGCCCTCGCCAAGGTAACCTCGACCGTCGCGACCGGCGATGCCATCAATGAGAGCAACTGGCGTGGGTTCGCCAACCTTTCCGACGCCCAGATCGAAGCATTGGCCAAGGCCATCGTGGAAGAGAACAAGGCGCGCTTCGCGCTCCAGTCACGCACGGAGCGCGACCTGGCTCGCCCGCCTGGTCCCCGCCTGTTCGCCGGTCTCACTCGCCCGGTGACGCCTTACCTCGGCCTCGCGGAATTCATCAACCGCTTCCTCTGCCCTGAGGCCTGGGCCAATCGTTGCGGCGCCCTCCAGGCCGCGATCTTCCGTGCCGACCAGCAGAACGCCGCCGGCATCAGCGACCGGCTCCTCGCCGGCCTGCCCGACCTCCGGATCACGCCGGCCACCTTGCAGACGGCCACCGCCGGCACCTTCCCCCACCCCGAGAACCTCGACCTGCGCCCGCAAGGCGGCAGCACAAGCCGCGCCCACTCGGCGCTCGGCGCCCCCGGCAACCTGCTGCAGTCCGATCTGCTCCAGGTGCTGGGGCCGGCGCTCGCCACGCGCTCGGACACTTTCACGCTGCGTTGCTTCGGCGAGGCTCTGGCGCCTTCGGGAGAACAAGGCACGGCCTGGATGGAAGTGGTCGTGCAGCGCGTCCCCGACTTCGTCGACCCAGCCAATACCGCCGAGACCGGCAACAGCGCCCCGAAGCCGCTCGTGCCGGGTCCCACCACGGCGGACGCCTCCGTCAGCCCCGCGCTGACCCCGGTCAACCATCTGCTCGGTCGCCGCTTCAAGGTGCTCTCCATGCGCTGGCTCCAAGGAAATGAGATCTAATCTCCTCCTGACGATCGGCGCGTTACTGCTGACGTCCTCCATCGGCGCACGGGCGCAGTCCGAAGGCTACGTCGAGGCCCGCATCCGGTTCATCTCGATGACCCAGCCGCTCGTCGGCGTCGGCGTCGTGAACAACCGCAAAGCGCACGGGCTCGTCATCCCCACGGACATGTTCTCCGAGGAAATCGCCTACCGCGGGCCCGCCCGGCTCGAGCTGGTGCAGGTTTCGGCCAAGCGAACCGAGAACCCGAACATCCCTAAGCCTGAGAACTCAGCGCCGAAGACCGCGGAACCCCGGCAGGGAGTGAAAGCCAAGCAGCAGACGCTGACTTACAGCCCAACCGGCTCTCCGCCGCTCGCGTGGATCGATCTGCCGCAGAAACAGGGCCTGCTCCAGCTGATCATCCTAGTCACGCCCGGCAAAGGCAATGGGATGACCCTGTTGAACGACAAGCCGGGCTCCTTCCCGCCGGGCAGCAACCGCTACCTTAATCTCTGCGCCTTCCCGGTGACCGTGCGCGCGCCCTCCGGCGACTACGTCGTCCCCGCCGGAGGCAGCCAGATCCTCCGCCCGGGGGCCCTCGACAAGGCTTACTACGACTTCCAGCTGCTCTCGAAGGAAGCCGAAGTCCTCTTCTCGACGCGCGTCTACCACCTCGAGTCCACGCGGAAGCTCTACGTCCTCAGCCAGGTGGGCGCGGGGACGCGCGTGCAGCTCAAGGCGATCGTCGACCGCCCGCCCCCGCCGAAGGCGAGCGACGGCGCCCAGGTCGAGACGGCCAAGAAGTGACCGTCCTCAGGAGCCGTAGCGCCAGTCGAGGATCTCGGCCTGCGGGGTCCGGCGGCCTTGCCAGCGGTTCCACTGGAGCTTGACGGCCATCTCCACGGGCTTGCCCAGTTCGGGGATGCGGTCGGCCATGCGCCAGGCCACGAAGTTGAGACGGCGGCCGCCGCTGAGCGGGACCTGGTGTCGGAAGTTACCCTCGCCGAAAGGCGAAGGCGGACGCTCGAAGACGAAGCCCTTGAAACCGAAGACGGGCTCGGCGTTCCCCTCACCGTAAGGCTGCAGCAGGTCGAGGTCGTCGAGCAGCTGATCGGTGACGTCCGCCGGGCGGATCCAGTGCGCGATGTCGATGTCGCGTCCGTCCGCCTGCACGGTGCCGGCCAGGCGCTGGGTCTGGATGGCTTCGTTGAAGCGGGCGCGGAAAGCCTCGACGGCGGCGATGTCGAGCGAGACGCCGACGGCCATCGGGTGTCCGCCATAGGTCTTCAGCAGGTCGGCGCAGGCGCCGAGGGCTTCGACGAGATTGGTGCCCGGCACGCTGCGGCCGGAACCCTTGGCGCTCTCCCCTTCCTTGCCGAGGACGATCACCGGACGGTCCAACGCGCGGCAGATCTTGCCGGCGGCGATGCCCACGACTCCCGGGTGCCAGTCGCCATGGACGACATAACCGGCGAGGTCGCCCATCGCCTTGGCCTGGGCCATGGCTTCTTCGGTGACCTTCTTGTCGATCTCCTGACGCTCGCGGTTGATGGCGTCCAGCTGCGCGGCGTCGCGCAGGCATTCGTCCGGATCATCCGAAAGCAGGAGGCGCAAAGGCAGCGAGGCGTCGGCCAGACGGCCGCTCGCGTTGATGCGGGGGCCGATGCGGTAAGAGACGTCGACCGAAGACAGCACGCCGCCGGGCTCCATGCCGCTGACGGCGATGAGGGCGCGCAGGCCCTGCCGGCGGGCTTCGCCGAGCGCCTTGAGTCCGTGGGCCGCGAGGATGCGGTTCTCCGTGCGCAGCGGGACCAAGTCGGCGATCGTACCGAGGGCGGCCAGATCGAGGTAGTCCTTCACCGCGATCGAAGTGCCGCGTTCGTCGCCGGCGAGGCGCAGGACCTTCAGCACGCCATGGACCAGCTTGAAGACCAGTCCGGCGGTGCAGAGCGTCTGCCACGGGGCGTCTTCGGCGTCGTTGACGCGCGGGTTGACGAGCGTGCAGGTGACGCGGGATTCCTTGGCGACGTGGTGGTCGACCACGATGACGTCGACCCCTTCGGCGCGGAGGCGTTCGACCTCCGGCTTGGAATTGGTCCCGCAGTCGAGCGCGACGAAGAGCTGCGGCCTAGCCTCGGCGAGCACGCGTTCGAGCGCGGCCATCGAGAGACCATAGCCCTCTTCCAGGCGGCGAGGGACGAAATACTCCGGCTTGGCGCCGAGCCGACGGAGGAAGTGGACGAGCATCGCGGTGCTCGAGACCCCGTCGACGTCGTAGTCGCCGAGGATGGCGATCCGCTCGCCCTTGGCGGCGGCGAGGACGAGACGCTCGGCGGCTTCGCGCAGGCCGCCGACCGCGAACGGATCGGAGACATGGGCGAGCTGCGGGCGGAGATGACGCTCCGCCTCGGCCTCGTCCGCGAAGGAACGGGCGAGGACGGCGGCCAGGGGTTCGCTAACCCCCAGCGAAGCCGCGATGCGACGGGCAAGCCCGGCGTCCGCGGCCCGGTGAGACCAGGCGGCCATAGGAATGGGGCGCCTTAGGCGTCCTTGTCGGAGCCCGCCTCCCAGGAGTAGGTGCGCGGGAGTTCCGCGGCGTCTACGCCCTTACGATCGCCCTTGTGCCACCAGTAGAAGACGGGGCTCGCGATGAAGATCGAGGAGAAGGTTCCGGTCAGCACGCCGTAGATGAAGATCTCGCCGTAGAGACGGACGTCACCGGCGCCGAACGCCCAGAGGGCGACGGCGCAGAGGAAGACCGTGGCCGCGGTGAGCGTCGTACGGGAAAGCGTGCGGTTGATGGCGAAGTGGATCACGTCGCGGAGCTCGCGGCCGGGGTTGGCCTGGAGTTCCTCGCGGATACGGTCGAAGACGACGATGGTGTCGTTGATGGAGTAGCCGATGATCAGCAGGATCGCCGCGATGAGGGTCGCGTTGAACTGGCCGCCGAAGGCGACGAAGAGCGCGATCGTCAGCAGCACGTCGTGCAGCGTGGCGACCATGGCCGCGACGCCGAAGCCGGTCTCGAAGCGCAGGGCCACGTAGATGCCGATGCCGAGGAGCGCGAGGATGACGGACCAGACGGCGTTGGAGCGCAGCTCCGAGCTGACGGAACCGCCGATGGCTTCCTTGGAGAGCATCAGCTTGTCGACCGATGCGGAGCGGTCCTTGAGGATCTCCGGGGTCTTGGCCTGGATGGCGCCGACGATGGCCGCGACGTTGGCGAACTCGCCCTTGGACTTGTCCTTGGTGAGTTCGGTCTCGATGCGGAGGGTCGGTTCGCCGCCGCCGACCGGAGTCTGGACGGTGACGGTGGTGTCCGCGAGGCCGATGGAAGCGGCGAGCGCCGCGATCTTGCCGGTGTCGACGGCCGCGCCGGGAGCCAAGGCGACGAGGGCGGATTCACCGCCGCGGAAGTCCTTGCCGAAGGCTTCCTTGCCCTTGATGGCGAGCTGGGTGAGCCCAAGGCCGATGACCAGCCAGGAGGCGATGAAGGCGACCCGGGCGAACTTGAGGAACGGAATGTCGAGCGTCGGGCGGAAGACCGGCAGGCCGAAGACGCGCGTCATCACACCGCGGGACAGGGCGAGTTCCTGCAGGCCGCGGCAGGTCACGAGGGACGTGAACACGGTCGTAAAGATACCGATGGTCAGGGTGATGCCGAAACCACGGATGGGACCGGAGCCCATGAACACGAGGATCAAGGCCGTGAGGAGGGTCGTGAGGTTGGCGTCGATGATGGTCCACGTCGCGCGGGCGTAACCTTCGCGGAGGGCGACCGAGCGGTCCTTGCCGAGGGCGGCCTCTTCGCGCACGCGCTCGAAGATGAGGATGTTCGCGTCGACGGCCATGCCGAGGGTGAGCACCAAGGCGGCGACACCGGGGAGCGTGATGGTCGCGCCGAAGTAGGCCATGGCGCCGAGGATCATCAGCAGGTTGAGGATCATGCCGAGGATGGCGATGAAGCCGCCCCAGACGTAGAACCCGACCATGAAGAAGATGACGAGGCCGACGGCGACGAGCGAGGCCACGACGGACTTGCCCTGGGCGTCCTTGGCGAGCGAGGGACCGACCGAGGTGACGTCCTGGATGATCAGGGGGAACTCGAGCGGGTTGTTGAGGACGTTGGCGAGATCGACGGCCTCTTCGCGGGAGAAGGAACCCGTGATGGTGGCGCCGGTGCTGCGGATGGCCTCGCGGACGGTCGGGGCGGACTGGAGCTTGCCGTCGAGGACGATGGCGAGCTGGCCGACGGAGCGGCTGTTGCCTTCGGCGATCTTGGCGGTGAGGTCGCCGAACTTCTTGGAGCCATCGTCGGTGAACTTCATGTCCACGTAGAAGGAGATGCCGTCGTCGGAGCGACCCGAGGCGGACTTGATGATCTTACCGGTGGCGTCGGCGGCCTTGCGCACGTAATAGCGCGTGACGCGGACCTCGCCGGTCTTGTTGTCGACGTCGCGGATGGTCAGCACCTCGTAGGTCGAGATGGCCGAAGCGGAGCCCAGCATCGGGTCGACGGGCAAGGAACGGAGGGAGTGCTCGCGCTCGGTCTCGGTCGGACGTTCGAAGCGGTGCACCTGGCGGAACTCGAGTTTGGCCGGCTTCTTGAGCGAATCGATGACGTCCGGATTGTTGGCGGCATCCTCACCGGGCAGCTGGATCTCCAGGGCGAGGTCGCCCACGGGACGGAGCACGGGCTCGGCGACGCCGAACTGATTGACGCGCTGCTCCATGACCTGGAGGGCTTGGTTCACCATGTCGGCATGGGAGACGTTCGACTTGTCGCCGGCGGTCTTCTCGCCGGATTCGGCGCCGGTCGGGTCGACCTTCAGGGTGAAGGACACCCCGCCCTGCAGGTCGAGGCCGAGCTTGAGTCGGCCTTGGGAGCCGACGAGCAGCTGCTTCAGCACGATGCCGTTACGCTTGGCCTGGTCGGGCTCGCGGACGATCTGGGCTTCGGTGAAGAAGAACGGACGGAGGTCGACCGGGGCGGCGCGACCGCGGCCTTCGCCGATGTCACGCAGAGCCTGGAAGTAAGAGACCGACTTCTGGTCGGCGGCGACGGCGGCGTCCTTGTAGCGCTTGACGCGCTCGAGGGCCTCGGCGTGGAGCTTGTCGAATTCGGGCTTCTGCGCGATGACCTGCGTGGGCACGAACTGTTCGAGAGGGGTCGGAGCGATCGGGTGGAACTCGTACCAGGCGACAGCCAGGGCAACGAGGGAGACCGCGATCTTCCAGAACCAAGTCCTGGACGTCATAGTGTCAGGGTAGGCTTAGGGGTGAATGACCTCAGGCCTGGACGATGGCGTCGGCGTCCTTGCCCATGATGGCGGACTTGTGGACGACGAGACGGCCGGAATCGAGTTCGAGGGTGATGCGGTCGTCCTTGATGGAGACCACGCGACCGTAGATACCACCGGCGGCGAGCACCTTGTCGCCGACCGACAGCTCGGACTGAAGCTTTTCGAGCTCCTTCTGGCGCTTACGCTGGGGTGCGAAGAGCAGGAAGTACATGCCCACGAAAAGAAGGGCGTACATGATCAGGATGGTCCAGCCGCCACCTTGCTCGGCCTGGGGCGCACCGGCGGCAGGCTGAGCCTGCGCTAGTCCCTGAATGACAACAGTTTGGATGATATTCATTGTTCGTATTGTTTGGAAAGGGGTGGTCTGAAGGTCTGGAGATGCGATTATGAGACAAAAAGGCAAGCCCCGGCATCCCCGATTGGCTTTGATTACCCCCTAGGAGCTGTCACTGTGAATAACTCTCCATGAGCACGTCCGACCCGGAGCCGACCCAAGGCTCCTCCCCCGCCAAACCGCTGACCATGGCGGCCACCATCGCGGCCCTCGGGGTCGTCTTCGGTGACATCGGGACGAGCCCCCTCTACGCCTTCCGCGAATGCCTGCGCAACGGGCTCAACAACGGCGGGACCGTCGAGCAGATCGTCGTGCCGGCCGTCTCGATGATCATCTGGTCCCTGATCTGCGTCGTGACGGTCAAATACGTCCTCTTCATCATGGAGGCCAACGAGGACGGCGAAGGCGGCATCATGACCCTGGTCTCCCTCGCCTCGGCCAAGGAGAAGGCCGACGACAAGAAGACCGAGCAGGTCACCCACGAGAAGACCAAGCGCAAGCACCGCAGCGTGCTCGTCCTGCTGGGCGTCTTCGGCACCGCCCTGCTCTTCGGCGACGGCGTCATCACCCCGGCCATCTCGGTGCTGTCGGCCCTGGAAGGCATCAGGGAGGCCAACGAAAGCCTCAAGGGGCCGCTGTCCGCCAGCTTCCTGACGGTGCTCATCCCGGGCATGGCGGCCGCCATCCTCGTCGGCGTGTTCGCCCTGCAGAAGCGCGGCTCCGGCCGGGTCGGCATGTATTTCGGACCGATCACCCTCGCCTGGTTCGCCTGCATCGCCGCCACCGGTATCGGCTCGCTCGTGGCCCATTCCAGCCAAGCCTCCATCATCGTGCACGCGTTCAACCCGCTGGAATCGATCGGCTTCTTCATCGAGCACCCCGGCCTGTCGATGATCATCCTCAGCGCCGTCTTCCTCTCCGTGACCGGCGCCGAAGCGCTCTACGCCGACATGGGCCACTTCGGCCAGAAGCCCATCCGCGCCGGTTGGTACTTCATCGTCTTCCCCGCCCTCATCCTCAACTACCTCGGCCAAGGTGCCTGGGCCCTGTCGCAGCCGGCCTCAGAGTTCACGCACGGGTTCAACCCGTTCTTCAACATGGCGCCGAACTGGGCGCAGATCCCGCTGGTCGTCATCGCGACCCTCGCGGCCATCATCGCCTCGCAGGCCCTGATTTCAGGGGCCTTCTCGACGACGATGCAGGCGATCCAGCTAAATTACCTGCCGCGCATGCGCATCGAGCACACCTCGGACCAGGAATCCGGCCAGATCTACATCCCGATCATCAACTGGATGCTCATGATCGGCTCCATCTTCCTGGTGCTGCAGTATAAGTCCTCCGAACACCTGGCCAGCGCTTACGGCATCGCGGTCAGCCTCACGATGCTGATCACGACGATCCTGTTCGGCCAGTATCTCCGCCAACGCTTCAAGATCCCGTCCGTCACCGCCTACGTCTTCGTCGCCCCGGTGATCCTGCTCGAGATCGTCTTCGTCTCGTCGAACTTCCCGAAGATCCTCGAGAGCGGCTGGCTCCCGCTGGCCGCCGGCTTCCTCGTCTATTACATCATGGCCGTCTGGAACAAGGGGCGCCTGGTGATGAAGCAGAAGATGAGCGAGGGCGAAGCGGCCGGTGATTTCGAGAACTTCCTGGACAGCGTCGAAGACCGTTTCGTCGCCGGCAAGTTCGCCCGCGTGAAGGGCACGGCGGTCTACCTCGCCGGCTCGACCAAGTCCGTCCCGATGGCCCTGGCCCACAACCTCAAGCATAACCGCGCGCTCCACGACCACATCATCGTGGTGACGCTCAAGGTCGACGAAGACCGCGCCTACGTGCCGGAATCCGAACGCGTGAGCTTCCACACGCGCGGACCGAAGTTCTGCAAGGTCGACAGCCACGAGGAATTCCCCTCCGTGCTCAGCGTCACCGGACGCTTCGGTTTCCGCGAGAAGCAGGACGTCTTCCCGGTGCTCAACGCGGCCTACCGCGAGCTCGGCATCTCCCCCAACCCGCTCGAGACCACCTACTTCCTGAGCCGCGAGACGATCGTCCGCGCGACGACGGGGTTCTCGCTCAACGCCGTCCAGGAAAAGCTCTTCGAAGTGCTCAACCGTAACGCGCTCTCCGCGACGGCCTACTTCAACCTGCCGCCCGGCCGCGTGGTCGAGCTCGGCATGCAGGTCGAGCTCTGAGCCGTCAGCGCGGCGCGGTGACCTTGAAGACGAACGCCTGCTTGCACGGGTGGTTCTCCTCGTCGGCCATCTCGCGCGGGGTCGTGATCACGCAGACCCCGCCGAGCTGCTCCCACGGCAGGAGATCCGACCAACCCAGCAAGGTGACGGTCGAACCGGGCGCCGGACGGAGCACCCGCGAACGCACCTGCGGACCAGGCCAGCCATAGCTGATGAGATACGTCGTGCGGCCGTCGGCCGAGCGCGTGAACCGGAAGGCGCCCTCCGCCGGCACCGGACCGGGACGGACTTCCAGGACCGCCTCGCCGTTCACGTCCAGCCACTCCTCGACATAGACGAACTGGGCCGTGCTGGCTTCGTCCACGGGGTCGAGGTTGTGGTAACGCCCGTCGATGCTCCGCCCGGCGGCGGCGTCCTCGATCAGTTCGACGACGCGGTCTTCGGCCGTCGGCGGCAGCATGACGCAACCTCCGAGGAGGAGCGCGAAACCGAAGGCTGCGAGGAGTCGGGCAGCCATGACGCAGCGGCTTACTTGGCCGCCTTGCTCTTGGCGATCAGCTCGTAGAACCGGTCGAACAGCACGTCGGCGTCGTTCGGACCAGGGCCGGCTTCCGGGTGATACTGGACGGAGAAGACGGGCTTATCCTTGAGGCGCAGGCCGGAGACGGTGTCGTCGTTCAGATTGACCTCGGTGACGACGGCGCCGCAGCGCTCCAGGTCTTCGCGCTTGGAGGCGAAGCCGTGGTTCTGGGCGGTGATGGACACGCGGTCCTCTTCGGCGTTCTTGACGGGCTGGTTGCCGCCGCGGTGGCCGAACTTCAGCTTGTAGGTCGAAGCACCGATGGCGTGCGTGATGATCTGGTGACCGAGGCAGATGCCGAAGACCGGGTAGGTCTTGATCAGGTCGGCCACGGCTTCGTGGGCATACTTCAGGGCGGCGGGGTCGCCGGGGCCGTTGGACAGGAAGACGCCGTCGGGATTGAAGGCACGGATCTCGGAGGCCGGGGTGCGGGCCGGGAAGACGTGGACGTCGAAGCCGGAAGCGACGAGACGGCGGAAGATCGAGGTCTTGGCGCCGAAGTCATAGGCCGCGATGCGGTACTTGGTCGCCCGGCCCTTCGGCTTGTTGAGGTGCGTGCCCGGGACGGTGAAGGCCGCGCAATCGCCGGCCTTGTCGTTGAAGTGATACGGAGCCTTGCAGGTGACGTCCTTGACGAAATCGGCGCCGACGGTGCCGGTCCAGGCGCGGGCGCGCTTGAGGGCTTCTTCGTCGCTGATGCCTTCGGTGGAAAGGCAGGCCTTCATCACGCCGGCGGAGCGCAGCTTCTTGGTCAGGGAGCGGGTGTCGACGCCTTCGATGCCGGGGATGCCGTACTTCGCCAGCCAGCTGCTCAGGTCGGTGGTGGCGCGCCAGTTCGAGACGATCGGCGAAAGGTCGCGGACGACGAAACCGGCGACATGCGGGCGGGCGGATTCGAAGTCATCTTCGTTGACGCCGTAGTTGCCGATCTGCGGGGTCGTCATGGTGACGATCTGGCCGAAGTAGGAAGGATCGGTGAGGATCTCCTGGTAGCCGGTCATGCTCGTATTGAACACGACTTCGCCGCAGAGGGTGGCCGAAGCTCCGAACGCCCTGCCCCGAAGAATGGTACCATCTTCAAGAGCGAGCACGGCAGGTCGGTTCATGAGGTCGTTTTGAATGAGGGTTCAGCCCCCGTGTGAAGCAAAAAAAGTTCCCATCCGAAGATAGTATCGACCATGGGCCCCGACCCGCGGCCGGCGGACAGGCACGGACCCTCAGAAACCCTTGCCGACGTCGCCACCCAAGGGGGCCGGCGGACGGGCGCGGGGGTCCAAGGCATCGGCCGCATAGGGCTTGTGGACCTGCCAGCCCGCCCGGAAAGGCGCCCCACCCTGCTTCACGTGCTCGGTGATGGTACGCAAGACGGCCGGATCGGCCCGACGCGACCACTCGGGGTGCAGCCAGACGTTGGGGCTAAGCCACTTGCCACCGACGGCCTCGGTCCAGCGGGTGATGCTGTCGGGGGCTTCCACGATGAGTTTGACCTCATCCGCCCGGGCCAAGGAGTCGGCTAGAGGCAGTTTAGCCCATTTCGGGCTGATGGTCACCCAGGCGAAGCCCGGGGCGATGGCGTAAGCCCCGCAGGTCTCGAGGTGCACCTTGAGACCGACCGAGGCCATGGCGGCCAACAAAGGGCCGAGATCATGGATGCAGGGCTCGCCGCCGGTCAGGACGACGAATTCCGGGCGGGCGGCGGCGGCTTCGTCAGCCAGCTCGACTGCCGAGGCCTTGCGGACCTGCTTGGGGACGAACTGCGGATGCCAGGTGGACGCGGAGTCGCACCAGGCGCACTTCACCGGGCAACCTTGCAGCCGGATGAAGAAAGCTTTGCGGCCGAGATGCACCCCTTCCCCCTGCCAGCTGAGGAACGTCTCATTGACGGGGTAGAGTTCGGCCATGGTCAGGCCTTCGGCTGATAGCTCGCCTTGTTCTTCGTGTCCTCGTGCAGGATGATCTGCCGGACCCAGGCGCGACCGCCGGTCTCCTTGCGGACCATCGGGTCGAAGGTCTCGAACAGGAACTGCGCGATGCCTTCGGTGGAGACGGAATCGATGACGAGCGGGCGGAACAGCTTCGGGTAATCCTGCAGGAGCTTCTCGCGGACGGGATCCGCCTTGGCGAACAGGCACGCGTGGTCGAGGTGATCGGCGATCCAGGTCTTCAGGAAACCCAGGCCGCCGAAGTCGACGACGAAACCACGTTCATCGAGCCGCTCGCAGCCGAACTCGATCTCGATGGCCCAGTTGTGACCGTGCAGGAAGGAGCAATGCCCGTCATGCCGATGCTGCCGGTGGGCGAACGGGATGTCTCGGTAGGTCTTGCTGCAGGTGAACATGGGACAGCCTGCAGATAGGAGGGCGGACGGCCGGGTCGCAAGGAAGATGCGGTCGGCGGCGCCATGGAAAGACCCAAAAAAGAGGCCTGCCGCATCCTCATACGGCAGGCCCCGGAAGGCGATGAAGCGGACCAGCCTTAGAACGAGTGGGACAGGCCGAGGGACCAGATCTCGCTCGAGTGCACCGGATTCGCCAGGCTGCCGTTGGTCCGGGAAGCCATGTTGTTGTTCTTCAGCGGGGTGCTGTAGAACAGATAGGCGCTGGTCTTGGCCGCCAGCTGGTACGTCAGGCCCGCGGCGATGTGCGTGGAGAAGGCCGCGCTCTCGAGGTCTTCGGCGTAGGCCGTGAAGCCCGCGGCGTTCATGGTGTTCTTGTCGCGGAACTGGCGGATCGCCGTGGTCTGGAGCGAGAACTTCAGCGACTCCGTCCAGTCGTAGCGCGCGCCCAACGTGCCGGTCAGCGTGGTGCCGGGGCGGAAGTTGGCGTCATAGGCCACCGCGCCCTGGGCGCCGACCTGCCAGAAGAACCACGGGTGGTCCGCATCGGCCGAATATTCCCGACGCAGGGCCAGCATGAGGTCGGTCGAACCGGTGCCGGGCTGCAGGTAACGGCGGGAGACGTTCAGCGTGAGATCGTCCTCGCCGGTCGGGAGCTTCACGCCGGCGATGACGGTGAAGTCCGACCACTTGAAACGGGTCGAGAGCGCGATGTCGCCGAGGCCGCTCACGTCCTGGCTGGTGTTGACCGGATTCGGATTGGCCATGGTAGGCACGATGTTCGTCCGGATCGTCCGGTCGACGCGCGGGATCGCCAGCGACCAGACCTGGCCGGCGAAATTCGTCTCAAGGGTGCTGGTGATATTGCGATGCAGCGCGTAGAAGTGCGCGTGGGCGTCGTTGTTGCGGCGGTTCTGGTCGACGTAGTCGTAACGGACGTCGAAGGTGAACGGGCTGGTGGCCGCCGCCGGGCGATCCAGCAGATTGTCGACCGGAACGCGGACGCAGCCGCACGGGCAGGCCTGGGCTTCGGTGTAAGCGCCGAGAGCGAGGAGGGAGAAGAGCGCCACGCGGGAAGCGCCGGCGGTGAGGAAGGAAGAGTTCATGATGGGAGGTGGTTTGGATTTTGTCGCCGGCACGGGTGTGGCGGTCCGCGCAGGCGAAAGCGCGCACCAGGAGGTGCGACTTGGGTGGAGGGAATGAGCCACGCGCCGGCCGAACTAACCGCGACCGGCAACGGTGATCAGCCGCGCGACCGGGGAGGCGGCACCGGCACCTCGCCGGCCCGGATCAGCCCGACTTCATCCGACGGCCAGGCATGCGCCCGACCCTGAAAATCCTGAGCACCGATGACAGCCAGGACGTCGAAGGAGGTGTCGGCCTTGGCTTTCGCCTTCGCGGAATCATCCTTTGCCAGCGGCTGCTGCTCGCTCTGCTTTCGTCCGTCCTGCGCGACCTTACACATCGCGCAAGGGGCGTCCGCCAAGGCCTTGGTCACCGCGGCGCCGACGGAATGCTGGGCGGCGTTCTCGACCGACATCTTCGTCCAGGCGACGACCTGCAACAGGTCCCACGACAGGCCGGACGCAGCCAGCCACGCCACGAGGGCGAGCCAGGCGAACGGCCGTTGGAAGCGTCGGAACACGGAGATGGACTAGCCTCCGCGAGGGGAAGCTTTCAAATCAATTTAACCTCCGAGGACGGGTCTTAAGCCCGCTTATCAGGAGAATAAGCCTACCCGGCGTAAGGGGTCGGATCGGCCACGCCGGCGCGGAGGAAAGCTTCCTTACGTTCCACGCAGGTGCCGCACTTGCCGCAGTGCCGATCTCCCCCGACGTAACAGGACCAAGTCAGGGCGAAGGGCACGCCCAGCTCGACCCCGCGCTTCACGATGGCGGTCTTATCCATACCGACGAACGGGCGTTCCAAAGAGACTTCGTGCCAGTCGGCGAGCCGGATGGCCTTGTCCAGAGCATCGGCGAACGCCGGCCGGCAATCAGGGTAGATCGCGTGGTCGCCCCCATGCGCGCCGTAGGCGACGGAGGAGGCCTTGAGCGACATCGCCCAGGCGGCGGCGGTCGCGATGAGCAGCATGTTACGGTTCGGGACCACGGTGGCCTTCATGCTGGCCTCCTCGTAATGTCCTTCGGGCACGGCGACCTGCGAATCCGTGAGCGCGTTGGCGCCGAACAGGGAGGTCACGCCGCGGAGGTCCGCGATGCGATGCGGGACCTTGTAATGTGCGCAGATCTCGGCGGCGGCGGCGAGTTCGCGGCGGTGGCGCTGACCGTAGTCGACCGAGAGCGCGTGCACTTCCCTGCCCTCGGCCACGAGGTGGGCCAGGAGCACGGTGGAGTCCATCCCGCCGGAGTGAATGATGACGGTGCGCTTCATCCTGCGGGCAAGTTGGACGCGGACGGAGCCGAGGGCGAGTCCGTTAATCGCGGACCCGGAGCTTGGCGCCGAGCTTGTCGAGGTGCGAGACCGCCACGGCCTCGCCGACCCGCATGGCGGCGGACTCCTTGCGATTGCCGTCGCGCAGGCCGGAAAGATGCAGCCAGCCGTGGGCGACGTAGAGGCGCAACTCCGTGGCCAGCGTGACACCGTGCTCCTTCGCGGCCCGGCGGGCCTGGTCGATGTTCACGCAGATCTCGCCGGCGAAAGGCTCGCCCGGGTGCTCTTCGCCGACGAACGTGATGACATCGGTCACGGTCGGATCGCCGAGGAATTCGTCGTGCAGCTTGGCGGTCTCCTTGTCGCCGAGGAAGGCGATCGAGAGCGAGCCTTCCGGGCAGCGGTAGCCCTTGAGCTTGTCCAAGGCATGGACGACGCGCTGGACGGAGACCGCGGAGACCTTGGTCTTCGCGTGGCGGACGGAGATGTCGACGACGCGGCTCATGCGGCGGCGAAGGCGGGCTTGAGGCGCGCCCAGAGCTCGGCGAGCGCCTGCGGCAGGACGCGCGTGTCGGCGATGACCGGCATGAAATTGTGGTCGCCGTCCCAGCGCGGCACGACGTGGAAATGGAGATGCGTCGGGATGCCCGCGCCGGCGGCCTTGCCGAGGTTCAGGCCCATGTTGAAGCCCGCCGGGCTCATCACCTTCTGCAGCACGGCCTGACAACGGACGAGGAGGTCCATCATCTCGGCGCGCTCCGCGGCGGTGAGCTCGGCCAGTTCGCCGACCTCGCGGTTCGGCAGCACCATCAGATGGCCGGGATTGTAAGGCGAATTATTGAGGATGACGAAGCAGTGCGCGCCGCGGTGCAGGATCAGATTGGCCTCGTCATCATTGCCCGCAAGCAGGGCCGCGAACGGGCTGCCGGCGCCGGGCTCCTTGCGGGTGCGGATGTACTGGATGCGCCAGTGCGGGTGGAGTTGTTCGGACATCGGGTCAGGAGGCGAAGCCCTTGGGCCGGGCGAGGTGCCAATGGCATGCCGTCAGGACGATGCTGTCGAGCGTATCATAACGCGGGACCCAGCCGAGTTCGCGACGGACCTTGGCGGCATCGGCATAGAGCGCGGGCGGATCGCCCTCGCGGCGCTCGGCCAGCTCGTGCGGGACCGGGCGGCCGAGGATGCGACTGACGCTCGCGATGACCTCCTTGACCGAGTACGGCGTGCCCGTGCCGAGATTATAGAACAAGACCTGTCCGGGCTGACCCAGCTTCGGCAGGACGTCCAGATGGGCGCGGGAAAGGTCGTCCACGTGGACGTAATCACGCAGGCACGTGCCGTCGGGCGTCGGGTAATCCGTGCCGAAGACCTTGAGCGGCGGGCGGCGGCCCAGGGCGGCGGCGATGGCCAGCGGGATGAGGTGCGTCTCCGGCGAGTGGTCTTCGCCGATGGCGCCGTCCGGCGAAGCCCCGGCGGCGTTGAAATAACGGAAGGCCGCGAAGCTCAGCCCGTGCGAGCCGGCGAGCTCCCGCAGGCGCTTCTCGACGGCGAGTTTCGTGGCGCCGTAAGGATTGATCGGCTGCTGCGGAAGGTCTTCCGTCATCGGCATCCGCTCCGGGACGCCGTAGGTCGCACAGGTGCTCGAGAAGACCAGTTTCTTGACGCCCTCGGCGAGCATCGCCTGGAGCAGCCCTTCGGTGCGGACCACGTTGTTCTCGTGGTAGCGCTCCGGCTGCTGGACGGATTCGCCGACGTTCGTGAAAGCCGCGAAATCGATGACCACCTCGGCGCGAGTCTCGCGCAGGGCGGCGCGGACCGCGGCCTGATCGCCCATGTCGGCGCGGAAGAGCCCCACCCCGGCGGGGACGGACTCCGCGTGGCCGTAGGAAAGGTCGTCCAACACGGCGACCACGTGCCCGGCGGCCGCGGCCTGCCGGACGCAATGGCTGCCGATGTAGCCGGCACCGCCCACCACGAGCACGTTCATGACGGCAGATAACCCCCGCCGTAGGGCCTAGGCAAGCGGGATAGGGTCGCCGGCCGCTCCAAAACCTTGCCAGCGCCGTCCCGAACCTCCTATCTGCACGCATTCATGGACACTTCGGAAACAAAACCCGGCAGCTACGATTTCCCCGCCTTCGAACAGAAGTGGCAGGCCGCCTGGAAAGCCGGCGCCACCTTCCGCACCGAGCCCATCTCCTGCGGCAAGCCGAAGTACTACGTCCTGGACATGTTCCCCTACCCCTCCGGCGCCGGCCTGCACATCGGCCACCCGGAAGGCTACACCGCTTCGGACATCCTCGCCCGCTATAAGAAGGCCAACGGCTTCAACGTCCTCCACCCCATGGGCTGGGACGCCTTCGGCCTGCCCGCCGAGCAGCATGCGATCGCGACCGGCGAGCACCCCGCCGTCCAGACCAAGCGCAACATCGATAACTTCCGCCGCCAGCTGCAGATGCTCGGCTTCGCCATCGACTGGGATCGCGAACTCTCCACGACCGACGAGAACTACTTCCGCTGGACGCAGTGGATCTTCCTCAAACTCTTCCGCCACGGCCTCGCCTACGTCTCCGAGAAGCCGGTCTGGTTCTGCCCGGCGCTCGGCACCGTCCTCGCCAACGAGGAAGTCCTGAACACCCCGGAAGGCCCTCGCTCTGACCGCGGCAACCATCCGGTCGAACGTCGCCCGATCCGCCAGTGGGTCCTGCGCATCACCGCCTACGCCGACAAGCTCATCGAAGGCCTCGACCACGTCGACTGGCCCGATTCCACCAAGCGCCTCCAGAAGAACTGGATCGGCAAGTCCGAGGGCGCCGAAGTCACCTTCAAGCTCGACGGCCACGCCGACACCCTGACCGTCTTCACGACCCGTCCGGACACCCTTTACGGCGCGACCTACATGGTCATCGCCCCCGAGCACCCGCTCATCGGCAAGCTCACCACGGCCGCCCAGAAGAACGCCGTCGAAAGCTACGTCGCCGCGGTCCGTAACAAGACCGACCTCGAGCGCACCGACCTCGCCGACAAGAAGAAGACCGGCGTGTTCACCGGCGCCTACGCCATCAACCCCGTCAACGGCGCCAAGATCCCCGTCTGGACCGCCGATTACGTGCTCATCACCTACGGCACCGGCGCGATCATGGCCGTGCCGGCGCACGACGAACGCGACTGGGAATTCGCCAAGGAATTCAAGCTCCCCATCATCCAGGTCGTCGGCTCCAAGGAAGCCGTGGACGTCAACGAGAAGCCCTGGACCGAAGACGGTCCGATGGTGAACTCCGGCCCCTTCGACGGCCTCTCCGCGACCGAGACCAAGAAGAAGATCACCGCCGACCTCGCCGCCAAGGGCCAGGGCAAGCTCGCCGTGAACTTCAAGCTGCGCGACTGGCTCTTCTCGCGTCAGCGCTACTGGGGCGAGCCCTTCCCCCTTCTCTGGGTCTCCCGCGAAGACTACGCCAAGATCCCGGCCGACTCCGAAGTGCGCGAGTTCCTCCCCAAGGAGCCCGTCACCTGCCAGCTCAATGGCGTCGAAGTCTGCGCCGTCCCTCTGACGTCCAAGCAGCTCCCGCTCACGCTGCCGCAGGTCAAATCCTACCAGCCCTCCCCGACCGGCGATTCGCCGCTCTCGAAGGAACCCGAATGGACCGAAGTCTGGTATGACGTCGCCTCCGGTGCCACCGTGCCGCAGTCCCAGGCCCAGCCTGGCCCGCTCTGGGTCAAGGCCTCGCGCGAGACGAACACGATGCCTCAGTGGGCCGGCTCCTGCTGGTATTACCTGCGCTATATCGACCCCGCGAACGCCGAGGCTCTCGCCTCGAAGGCTGACCTGGAATACTGGGGCTGCCCCGACTTCTACATCGGCGGCGCCGAGCACGCCGTGCTCCACCTCCTGTATGCCCGCTTCTGGCATCGCTTCCTCCACGAGATCGGCGTCCTGCCGACCGCCGAGCCCTTCAAGAAGCTCTTCCACCAAGGCCTCATCATGGGCGAGGACGGCGAGAAGATGTCCAAGAGCCGCGGCAACGTCGTGAACCCGGACGCCATCGTCAAGGACCACGGCGCCGACGCCCTGCGCATGTACCTCATGTTCCTCGGACCGCTCGAGGCCTCCAAGCCTTGGAACTCCGACGGCATCATCGGCATCACCCGCTTCCTCAAGCGCCTATGGCGCCTGGCGATCGATGAGAACACCGGCGCGGCTTCCGCCAAGCTGAGCGCCGACGGCGCCGAGTCCGAGGAACTCGTCCGCGAGCTCCATCGCACCATCCAGAAGGTCGAGAAGGACATCGAGACCCTGCAGTTCAACACCGCCATCTCGCAGATGATGATCCTCATGAACGTCGCCGAGAAGTCGCCGGCCCTGCGCCGCTCGACCGTCGAGGACTTCGTGCGCCTCGCCGCCCCGTTCGCCCCGCACGTGTGCGAGGAAATCTGGCAGCGCCTCGGTCACAAGGAAAGCGTCACCGCCGCCGGCTGGCCCAAACTCGACGTGTCCAAGCTGGTCGAGACCACCGTCGAGGTCATCTTCCAGGTCAACGGCAAGGTCCGCGCCACCGCCAAGGTCGCCAAGGACATCTCGAAGGACGCCCTGCTCGCCCTCGCCAAGGCCAACGCGGACGTGCTCAAGTTCACCGACGGCAAGCCCGTCGTGAAGGAGATCGTCGTCCCGGGCAAGCTGGTGAACATCGTCGTCGCGGGCTGAGCCTCGCCCGCTACGCCAATAAAAAGGGCCCCGTCACGGGGCCCTTTTCTTTTGCTGTCAAGGCGAGGCTCAGACCTCCGCCATCTCGAGCTTCGGCACGAGGATATGGTGGATGGCGAAGGCCACCACGTAGGCGAAAGCGCAGAAACCGAAGAGCACCGCGTAGCCGTTGACGTTGCTGTCGAGGATACGGCCGGCGACGACCGGGAAGATCATGCCGCCGATGGAACCGACGAAACCGCCGAGACCGGAGACGGAAGCCACGGCTTCCTTCGGGAAGGTGTCGGAGATCGTCGCGTAGAGGCTCGCGGACCAAGCCTGGTGGGCCGAGGCGGCGAAGGCGATGAGCAGCACCGCTTCCCACATGCCGAGGCCGCGGACGAAGAAGATCGGCAGCGAGCAAAGGGCGAAGATGAGCATCGAGACCTTGCGGACCTTGACGATGTCGTGGCCGCTCTCGGCGAGGCGCTTGACGAGCCAGCCGGCGAAGATGCTGAGGACCGTGACGATGCCGTAGAGGACGACGAGCGGCAGCGCCGAGGCCTTGAGGTCGAGGTGCTGCTCGCGCTTGAAGTAGTCGGGCAACCAGATCAGGTAGAACCACCAGACGGGGTCGGTGAGGAACTTGGCGACCATGTAGGCCCAGGCCTGACGCTTGCCGAGCAGGCTGAGCCAGGGGACCTTGCGGTTCGAGGTGATCTCCTCGTCATCGAGCTTCGGGGCTTCCTTGAAGAGCGGGATCCAGAAGAAGATCCAGACGATGCCGAGCAGGCCGGCGACGACGAAGGTAGAACGCCAGCCGTAGTTGAGGGCCATCAGCGGGATGACCGCCGGAGCGATGAGGGCGCCGATGTTCGTGCCGGAGTTGAAGAGCGCGTTGGCGAAGGCCCGCTCGGAGCGGGGGAACCACTGGGCCACGGTCTTGATGGCCGCGGGGAAATTGCCTCCCTCACCGACCCCCAAGGCGACGCGCGCCCAGCGGAAACCCGAGACCGAGCCGACCATCGCGTGGGCGGCCGCGGCGGCGGACCAGGCGAAGATCGAGACGGCGTAACCGACCTTCACGCCGAACCGGTCGATGAACCAGCCGAAGCCGACCAGACCGAAGGCGTAAGCCGCCTGGAAGGCCGAGTTGACGTAGCCGTACTGCTCGTTCGTCCAGCCCAGCTCGGCGTCGAGCATCGGCTTCAGAAGGGCGAGGATCTGCCGGTCGATATAGTTGATCGTCGTGGCGAAGAACAGCAGGGCCAGAATGACCCATCGGTGCGAGGGGGCTCCGGTGTTTGAGGCAGGGGTCGACATAAAATCGGGGTGGGGCTACCAAACGCCGTTTTTGAGGTAAGTCCACCCCAGAAGTCCTGTTGACGGAAACCCGCCCCAAAGCCACCTTGGGCGTGAATATACCCATGTCGAAGCCGCGCGTCCTGATCACGACCACCTCCTTCCAAGACACCCCGGGCGACCACCACCGGCTGCTGAAGGAAACCGGCTGGGAAATCGTCACCGCCCGCGGACCGCTCAACGAGGCCGACACGCTCGCGCTGATGGGGGATTTCGACGGCTACATCTGCGGCGACGACGCGATCACGGCCAAGGTCCTCGAGAAGGCCCTGCCCCGCCTGAAGGTGATCAGCAAGTACGGCATCGGCGTCGACAAGATCGATATCAAGACGGCCACGGCCAAGGGCATCCCGGTCCTCTTCACCCCGGGCGTCAACCACACCACCGTCGCCGAGCACGCCTTCCTCCTGCTGCTCGCCCTCGAGCGCAACTTCCTCTTCCACACCGACTCCACCCGCGCCGGCGGCTGGAAGCGCAAGACGGGCTTCGAACTGCTCGGCAAGACCATGGGCATCGTCGGCCTGGGCCGCATCGGCAAGGAAGTCGCCGTCCGCGCCAAGGCCTTCGGCATCGAGCTCGTCGGTCACGGCCGCCACTGGGACGACGCCTTCGCCAAGCAATACGGCATCCGCCGCATGGACACCGTCGAAGACCTCCTGAAGATCTCCGACTACGTCTCGCTGCACACCGACCTGAAGCCGGAGACCCAGAACCTCATCTGCGCCCGCACCATCGCCCTGATGAAGCCCGGCGCCCTGATCGTGAACTGTGCCCGCGGCGAAGTGGTCAATAGCGCCGACGTGGCGGCCGCGCTCAAGAGTGGCGCGCTCCGCGGCTACGC
Organism: Verrucomicrobiota bacterium; assembly: GCA_046052185.1. GTDB lineage: Bacteria > Verrucomicrobiota > Verrucomicrobiia > Opitutales > UBA953 > UBA953. Next base: position 23,033 of record JBJOMV010000006.1, read on the forward strand.
CTCCGACGTCCTCGACTTCGAGCCGCCGGCCGCCGACCACCCGCTGACCAATCTGCCGAACTCGATCATCACGCCGCACATCGCGTCGCGCACCAACGAGAGCGTCGTCCGCCAGGCCTCGACCGCCGTTCACAACCTGATCGCGGGCTTCCGCGGCGAGAAGCCCGAAGGCGTCAAGAACCCGGAAGTCCCCTTCAAGAAACATTTCTAATCCGCACCCTCCCCTCACCATGTCCGAAACATTCTACGTCGTCCCCCGCGCCGCCCACGAGGCGCTCGTCACCGCCGCCTACGTCAAGCGCGGCTTCGGCGCCAAGGAGTCCGCGCAGGCCGCCCAGATGGCCAGCATGGCCACGCACCACGGCATCCGCACGCACAACGCGCTGAAGGCCCTCCACCTCGACGAACTCTTCGGCTCGGGCGCCAAGGTCCCGGGTTGCACCCCGAACGCCACCGTCACCAAGAAGGCCACGCGCTTCGAGGCCGCGGAAGTCTGGGACGCCCACCAGAAACTCGGCCAGGCCGTCGCCGTCGACGCCATCGAGCGATGCATCGAGCTCGCCGACAAATACGGCGTGGGCACGGTCTCCGTCGACAACGCCTTCCACTACCTCTGGGGCGGCGGCTACGTGATGGAAGCCGCCAAGCGCGGTTACATCGCCTACACGAACTGCACCGCCACGCTCGCGGAAGTCGTCCCCTTCCAGGGCAAATTCCCGACGCTCGGCACCAACCCGCACTCGTGGGGCTTCCCGACGACCAAGGAACTCGGCTTCCCGATCGTGATCGACTGGGCCACCTCCGTCATCGCCATGGGCCGCGTCCAGGTGCTCAAGCGCGAAGGCAAGATGCTCCCGCCCGACGCCGCCGTGGACAAGGACGGCAAGGTCACCCTCGACCCGAACGAGGCCGTCTCGCTCATCCCCTTCGGCGCCCACAAGGGTTACGGCCTCTCGCTCATCAACGAGATCGTCGCCGGCTACATCGGCGGCTCGCTCCCGACCATCCGCAGCCGCACGCACGTCCCCGGCGAGAAGCAGGCCTGCGCCTTCTTCTTCCAGGTGATCCACCCTGAGGCCATCAGCTCCGGCGCCTTCGCCAAGGGCCGCTCCCAGGGCCAGAACGTCAAGGCCGTCATCGACGACGTCCTCGGCCACGGCAACGAGAAGTGCATGCTCCCGGGCCAGCTCGAAGCGACCTTCGCCGCGCGCAGCGAGAAGGCCGGCGGCCTCCTCTTCTCCAAGGCCGAAGTCGAAGCCTTCAACGAGATCGCGTCCCACATCGGCCACAAGCCGTTCGACCTCGCCGCCCTGCCCACCGGCTAAGCCCGGCCACCCCTCGAAACCAGACTCCCCCAACCATGGCTCTCCAGATCAAGTCGGCGAAGGAATGCGCCTTCGACCAAGTCTCCCTCGGTGAAATCATGCTCCGCCTCGACCCGGGCGAAGGCCGCGTGCGCACCACGCGCCAGTTCCAGGTCTGGGAAGGCGGCGGCGAATACAACGTCGCCCGCGGCCTGCGCAAGTGCTTCGGCCTGCGCACCTCCGTCTGCACGGCGTTCGTCGACAACGAGGTCGGCCGCCTGCTCGAGGACTTCGTGATGCAGGGCGGCGTGAACACCGACTTCATCAAGTGGCGCGAGGACGACGGCATCGGCCGCACGGTCCGCAACGGCCTCAACTTCACCGAGCGCGGCTTCGGCATCCGCGGCGCCGTCGGCGTCCCGGACCGCGGCAACACCGCCGCCTCGCAGATCAAGCCCGGCGACTTCGACTGGGAATACCTCTTCGGCAAGCTCGGGGTCCGCTGGCTCCACACGGGCGGCATCTTCGCGGCCCTCTCCGAGACCACCGCGCAGGCCACCATCGAGGCCGTCAAGGCCGCGAAGAAGCACGGCACCATCGTCTCCTACGACCTTAACTACCGCCCTTCCCTCTGGAAGACCATCGGCGGCCTGAAGAAGGCCCAGGAAGTGAACCGCGAGATCGCCAAGTATGTCGACGTGATGATCGGCAACGAAGAAGACTTCACCGCTTCCCTCGGCTTCGAGGTCAAGGGCGTCGACCATAACATCTCCAATATCGAGACCCAGGCCTTCAAGGACATGATCGGCGAGGCCGTGAAGCAGTTCCCGAACTTCAAGGTCGCCGCGACCACGCTCCGCCGCGTGATCACCGCCACCAAGAACGACTGGAGCGCCATCTGCTGGCACGACGGCAAGTTCCACGACAGCATCCAATTCCCGGAACTCGAGATCCTCGACCGCGTCGGCGGCGGCGACAGCTTCGCCTCCGGCCTGATCTTCGGCTTCCTCGAACATAACGACGCCCAGAAGGCCGTGAACTATGGCGCCGCCCACGGCGCGCTGGCGTCCACGACCCCCGGCGACACGTCGATGGTCACCCGCAAGGAAGTCGAGAAGCAGCTCTCCGGCGGTGGCGCCCGCGTCGTGCGCTAAAACTACCCTCCCCTATACTCGATACTCTAAACTCCATACTCTAACCCAATGTCTTCCCTCGAACTCTTCTCCCTCAAAGGCCGCGTCGCCGTCGTCATCGGCGGTACGGGCGAACTCTGCGGCGCCATGGCCGAAGGCTTCGCCTCCGCCGGCGCCCACGTGATCCTCGTCGGTCGCGATCCCGCCAAGGCCGACGCCCGTCTCGCCAAGATCAAGTCCGCCGGCGGCTCCGGCGAGTTCCTCTCCTGCGAGGCCACCAACAAGGCCGACCTGATCAAGCTCCGCGACGGCATCCTCGCGAAGCACGGCAAGGTCGACGTCCTCGTCAACGGCGCCGGCGTCAACTCGCCCACGCCCTTCTTCGACATCGACGAAGCCCAGCTCGACAAGATCCTCACGGTGAACGTGAAGGGCGTCGTCTTCGGCTGCCAGGTCTTCGGCGAGGCGATGGTCAAGGCCGGCTCCGGCTCGATCATCAACCTCGGCTCGGAATCCGGCATCCTGCCGCTCTCCCGCGTCTTCACCTACTCGGCCTCCAAGGCCGCGGTGCACAACCTCTCGAAGAACCTCGCCCGCGAGTGGGCCCCGAAGGGCGTGCGCGTCAACACGCTCGTCCCGGGCTTCTTCCCGGCCGAACAGAACCGCAAGGTGCTCACCCCTGAGCGCGTGGCGATGATCCTGGGCAAGACCCCGATGAACCGCTTCGGCGAGGCCAAGGAACTGATCGGCGCCTCCCTCCTGCTCGCGTCCGACGCCGGCAGCTTCGTCACCGGCGCCGAGATCGTCGTCGACGGCGGCTTCGCCGCGATGTCAATCTGAACGAGACCGACGACGATGGCCTTCATGGACGATAACTTCATCCTCTCGACCGGCACGGCCCAGAAGCTGTACCACGGCGTGGCGAAGGACCAGCCGATCGTCGACTACCACTGCCACCTCAGCCCGAAGGACATCGCCGACGACCGTCGCTTCGAGGACCTCACGGCCATCTGGCTCGCGGGCGACCACTACAAGTGGCGCGCGATGCGCGCCAACGGCGTCAGCGAAGACCTGATCACGGGCGACAAGTCCACGTCCCGCGAGAAATTCCAGGCCTGGGCCGAGACGGTGCCGTCCACGCTCCGCAATCCCCTCTTCCACTGGACGCACCTCGAGCTGCGCCGCCACTTCGGCATCCAGGACGTCCTTGAAGGCGCCACGGCCCAGAAGATCTGGGACGAGGCCAACCGCCAGCTGAAGCACGGCGACCTCACGGCCCGCGGCATCCTCAAGCTGATGAAGGTCCGCGTCGTCGGCACCACCGACGACCCCGCCGATTCTCTCGACCTGCACCACCAGATCGCGAAGTCCGGCTTCGCGACCAAGGTCGTCCCGACCTACCGCCCCGACGCGTGCCTGAAGGTCCGCACCCCGGACCGCGTGCAGGCCTGGGCCAAGCGCCTCGCCGCCGCGACCGGCAAGGGCGCCGACACCTTCGCCGGCCTGATCGCCGGCCTCAACCAGCGCCACGACGATTTCGCCGCCGCGGGCTGCCGCGCCTCCGACCACGGTCTGGATTACCTGCCGGACGCCGCCTGCACCGAAGCCGAAGCCAAGGCCATCTGGGAGAACGCCATGGCCGGCAAGGCCGCCACCCTTGAGGAAGCCGAGAAGTTCACGGCCTTCATCATGCTGCACGTCGGTCGCCTCAACCACGCCAAGGGCTGGGCCACCCAGCTCCACCTCGGCGCGGTCCGCGACCCGAACCTCGGCCTGCTCAAGCGCCTCGGCTCCGACGCGGGTTGCGACACGATCGGCGACTTCCGTCAGGGCCCGGGCCTCATCCGCTGGTTCGGCACGCTCTCGGGCGAGAACGCCCTTGGGAAGACGATCCTCTACAATCTCAACCCCGCCGACACCGCCCTCTTCGCCTGCCTCCCGGGCTCGTTCCAGGACGGCGTCACGCCGGGCAAGATCCAGTACGGCTCGGGCTGGTGGTTCCTCGACCAGGAACGCGGCATGCGCGACCAGATGAACGCGCTGTCCGACCTCGGCCTGCTCAGCCGCTTCATCGGCATGATCACCGACTCGCGCTCCTTCCTCTCCTACCCGCGCCACGAATACTTCCGCCGCATCCTATGCGACCTCGTCGGCCAGGACGTCGAGTCGGGCCGCATCCCGGACCGCAAGGACTGGAACGAACGCCTGATCGCCGACGTCTGCTACGGCAACGCCAGCCAGTACTTCGGCTTCAAGAGCTGAAGGACGCCGGAAAATCCGAGGCGCCCGGGATCGCAGGCCGATGGAGACGCTCGTCTACCTGCTGATCTTCGTGGTGCTGGCCGCGACAGTGTACGGCCGGCACGTGGCGACGCGTAATTCGCAGTTGCTCGAAGGCGACGATCGTCCGCGCACCTGGGCGGAAGCGACCGTCGTGGGCCTCGTCATCGCGCTGTGCCTGCTGATCACGGCTGAGGTGTTCCTGCGCTGGGGCGCGCGCATCACGCCCACGGACGCCCTCTGGAACCTGGTCCCCGCCGTCCTCTGGTCGGTCGGCATGCTCATCGCCCGCCGACACCCGCTGGACCGTACGTCGGTCGGCACGGGCCTGGCGACGCTGCTGCCGCATGTCTACCAGACGGTCCTGGCCGATTTCCAGCTGCTGTCCGTCACGGCGGCCGCCCTCTTGGTCGGCGCGACCTTCTTCGTTGCCGTTCGCCGGGAGTCCGACACGCAGCCCTGAGGCGAAAGGCTTCAGCGGGCCGACTGCAGGCTACGCCACGTCAGCGGGAGCTTCTCCCGGACAAGCTTCGCGGTCGCGCCGGGAAGTTTCTCCGACGTCATGGGTACGTTGATCGTATCCTCGCGTCCGACCTGGCCAGGCAGACGTCCGTATTTGTAATCGTGCCTCAGCGAGCCGTCGGCGGCTAGGCCGACGCCCGGCCAAGCCCGATTGGGGACGGAGATATAGAACAGGTCGCCGGTCGAAGCCGGCTTCACCGCCATCATCTTCGCGCCCTGCAGCGAGCGCCAGAGCGCCTCGGCGGTCCAAGCGGCGGGGTTCACCTGCTTGAGTTCCGGGGCGACGAGGGCGGCGTAAGGCTTAAGCCCGTCGGCCTCATGGTCGCGCCAATAGGCGAAGGCCGCGGCGATCTCCTCGGCGACCAACGGATAGTGGGTGCAGCCGAGCATCAGAGTATCGATCGGCGCCGCGTCGGCGGCGGCGGACTGCAGGAACGCACCGACGTCGGCGCGGAGGATGTCACGGATCGGCGTCGTGACCGAGGGGTCGCCCTCGATGGCGGCGGCGAGGGTGGCCGAACCCAGCTGGCGGACGGGACGGGGGGTGACCTTGGCGAGCGCCTTCGGATAGGCGTTCGAGGCGCAGGTGCCGACGGTGGCGAGCACGGCCACGCCGCCCTGCGCGCCGCCAGCGGTCTCGGCCAGGCCTTGCGCGCCGGCTTCGACGACCCCGACGACGATGACCGGCAGGCCCCATGCCTTCACGGCGGCGCGGATGTCCTCCAGTCCGTAAGCGGTGGCGGTGTTGCAGGCGATGACGATGGCCTTCACGGGCGGCTTATGACCATGGGCGTAGCGTCGCCCCAGCAGGAACAGGACGTCGCGCAGGATGAGCTCGCGGAGGAAGTCCGTGCGACCGACTGCGGAGTAATTCCCGTAAGGCATGTTGGCCTGGTCGCCGAAGTAGACGAAACGTTCGCCGGCGAAATCCGGCACGCCGTCCGCGCCTTCCTGGCCGGTGCGGTTGTCGTGACGGTCATGGGCCTTGAGGGCCTCCAACACCGTCAGACCGCCGACGCCGGAGTCGAAGACGCCGATCGGCAGGTCGCGGAGATCGCCGCGATAATCCGCCGCGACGAAGCTGGCCGGGACATCCCCCTGCGGATGGGCCTTGGCATGGCCGATCGCGACGGCCAACGGGTCGTCCGTCGCGCGCAAGACGGCCGGTAGGACGCAGAGCAACGCGAGACGGAGGAACGCGGCCATGGTCAGGTGCGGTCGGTGCGGTAGACGCGCTGCACGCGCTGGGTGAGCGTGCACAAGGCCTCCCACGGGATGCAGTCGGACCAGGCGCAGAACTCCGCGACGGTGATCCGGTCGCCGCCCTGCGCGCCGAGGATCGTGACGACATCGCCCACGGCCACGGCCGGGACATCGGTGACGTCGATGATGGTCTGGTCCATGGTCACGCGTCCCAGGATGGGACAACGCACGCCCCGCACGAGGAAGTGGCCGCGGTTGCTGGCGGCGGTGGGCACGCCGTCGCCGTAACCGACCGCGACGATGGCCACGCGACTCGGCCGGGAAAGGATCTTGGTGCGATTATAACTGACGGCGGTGCCGGCGGGCAGGTCCTTGACCAAGACCACGCGGGCATGGAAGGAAAGCACCGGCTCCGGCCGGAGGCTGGCCAAGAAAGAGCCGGCCGAAGGTGGCAGGCCGTATTGCATCAGTCCCACGCGCACGGCGTTGAAGGGGGCCGCGGCGGAGAAGCTCTCGAGTCCGGCGCTGTTATCGGCATGGATCAGCAGTCCGGCGCGGACCGAAGCGGGAATCGTCTCCAGCAGACGGAGGAACGTCGCGCGCTGCTCGGTGGTGAACGCCTGGTCGTGGTCGGCGTCGGAGAAATGCGTGTAGACCCCGCGCCACTCGAGGCCGGGTTCGGCGAGCACGAAGGCGAAGAGTTCCGCGGCCTGCTCATGCCAGACGCCCGCGCGGCCCATGCCGGTGTCGACCTTCACGTGGACCTTCGCACGACCGTCGCGCCCGCGGACGAGCGCGGCGAGCGCCTGCGCCTCCGCGAGGGAATTCAAGGTGATGTCGAGTCCCAGGGCGACAGCGCGCGCGAGCTCGTTCGGCAGCGTCGGACTGAGCAGCAGGATGTCGGCGTCATGGCCGATCTCACGGAGGACCGCCGCTTCGGCGACGTTGGCCACCGCGAAGCAATCGACGCCGGCCTGCAGGAGGCGCGTCGCGACCTCCGGCATGCCGTGACCGTAGGCGTTGGCCTTCACGACCGCGACGTAGCGGACGTGCGGAGGCAAGGCCTGCTTGATGCGGCCGACGTTGCGGTCGATGGCGGGCAGGTCGATCTCGACCCAGGCGCGGGCGGCGGAAGTGCTCATGCGTCGGCGCGGTGGCGCTCACCGGACCAGGTCGCGAAATCCTGGGCGACGTTCAGGGCGTCCGGGCGGGGTTCCTCGCGGAGAAAACCCGGCTGGGACAGCAAAGCCGGCAAGGCGGACCAAGGCGGCGGGACGGGGACATGCGCCGGCAAGGCCGCGGCGGCGACCTCACCGCATGCGAACAGGCGACGGCCGGCGGAGTTCAGCTCCGCGGCCTCGGCTTCGAAGGGCGCGCCGAGCGAACCATCGGCGGCGACCTCGAGGGCATGCCAGCGCTTCAGCCGCGATTCGACGGCCACGAGGAACGGACCTTTTTCGCCGGCGACGAGCGCGGAGCGCGCCAACGCGGAGAGGGATTCCCAGACGAAGATCGGACGCGGCTCGAGCGCCGACCAAGAACGGACGGCGAGCGCGGCGATGCGGATGCCGAGGACCGAGCCCGGACCGACGCAGAGCGCGAACGAACGGATGTCGGCCAGCGACAGCTTCGCGTCCGCCAACGCGGCTTCGACGCAGCCGAAGAGACCTTCCAAGGCGCCATCAGGCGAGATGCCCTGCCCTACCCAGCGACCGCCCGAGAGAACTCCCACCCGGACTCCGGCGCGGGCGGAGCCGTCGAGGACGAGGCAGGGTTCAGGCGCGCTCATGGCCTCAGCCTGGCGGCCAACGGAGGGCGCGTCCACCCAGCAGATGCACGTGCAGGTGCGGGACCGATTCGCCGCCGTCCGGGCCGTTGTTGATCACGATGCGGAAGCCGTTCGCCAGACCGAGCTGACGGGACAGCTGGCCGGCCACGAGCAACAGGTGCCCGAGGGTCGCCTGGTCTTCCGCGGTCGCGGCGGCGACGCGCGGGATGGGCTTGCGGGGCACGACCAGCACGTGGGTCGGCGCCTGCGGATCGATGTCGTGGAAAGCCACGCAGACCGCATCCTCGTGGATGAGCTTCGCGGGGATCTCCTTGTCGGCGATCTTCTGGAACAGCGTCTTCGGGGCGCTCATGGGAAATCAGAGGACGACGACCGTGACGCGACGGCGGCCGGCCTGACGGGCGACCAGGCCCTGCACGGTGTCGACGGCTTCGTCGTAAGCCGCGCGCCAGCGCGTCGAACGGGCGCGGGTGCCGGCGAGGTACTGGTCCTGCAGGCCGACGACCCAGAAGAGCACGTCGGCGGATTCGCCGGTGGTGGCGAGGGCGGCGGCGACGCGTTCGCCGGCCCAGAGGGCGTCGAACGGTTCGGCGCGATGGTCGAGCACGGCGACGGACGGCGTCGCGCGGTCCGGCGAAAGCAGGCGGAAGATCTGGGCGGCCGCGGCGGCGAGGTCGGAAGCGTTCAGGCGCGGATCGGTCTCGTCATCGGCCTCGAAGACGCGGAGCACCGCGTCGACGTCGGTGCGCAGCTGGGGAGCGGTGCCCACCATCGAAGCCAGCAGCGCGTTGAGCGTGCGGAGGCGGATCGACTTAGGCAGCGCAGCGGTCACTTCGCCTTTCCTCCCTTGCGGAGCTGGTCGATGGCCTTGGCGAGTTCGTCGATGTCACGGAACTCACGGTAGACGCTGGCGAAACGGACGTAGGCGATCTGGTCGACCGCCTGGAGCCGGGCCATGATCTCCTCGCCGATGGCGCTGGAGGGGACCTCGTCGCCGAACTTCGCCTGCAGGTTCTCGACGATCTCCGAGATCATCAGGTTGATGCGCTCGAGCTCGATCGGACGCTTGTCGGTGGCCTTGCGGACGCCCGCGGCGATCTTGCCGATGTCGAACTCCTCGCGGGCGCCGTTGCGCTTCACGACGACCATGCCTTCGCGGACGATCTCCTCGATCGTGCTGAAGCGATGGTCGCACGCCAGGCACTCGCGGCGCCGGCGGATGGAATGGTTGCCCTTCCCGAGGCGGGTCTCCAGGACCTTCGTATCCTCGTGATTGCAGCGGGGGCAGAACATCGCTCAGAGCTTAAGGAAGTTCCCCAGGAGCTGGAGTCCGTGCTCGGTGGCGAAGGACTCCGGATGGAACTGGACGCCCCAGATCGGGAGTTCGCGGTGCCGCAGGCCCATCACGAGGCCGTCTTCGGTCCAGGCCGTCACCTCGAGGGCGGCGGGGAAAGTCGAACGCTCGACGACGAGCGAGTGGTAGCGGGTCGCCGCGAACGGCGAAGGCAGTCCCTTGAAGACGTCGGTGTCGTTGTGGAACACCGGCGAGGTCTTGCCGTGCATCAGGTGCGGGGCGCGGATGACGTTGCCGCCGTAGACGTGACCGATGGCCTGGTGGCCGAGGCAGACGCCGAGGACCGGCTTCTTGCCGGCGAAGGCGCGGATCATGTCGCACGAAACGCCGGCTTCGGCGGGCGAACACGGACCGGGCGAGATCATCACGCGGTCGGGGTTCAGCGCGAGGGCTTCCTCCACCGTGATCTGGTCGTTGCGGTACACCTTCTGCTCCACGCCCAACTGCCCGAAGTATTGGACCAGGTTGTAGGTGAACGAATCGTAGTTATCGATGACCAGCAGCACGGACGGACGATTTGCCCGGCGCCTCGCAGTGTCAAGGAACCGCGTCCCCGTGTGAACAAGTGAACGCGGTGAACGTTGTTCACCGCTAGGGCTAGAGCTAGGGCTGGAACGCCGAGAGGCAGATGCAAGCAACCGATGAATGATGGACGATGGAGGATAGGATATAGGTCCAGCATTCATCCCTCATCTTTCATCATCCATCCCTCATCGGGACCGCCTCTCCCAGCCCTAGCCCTGGCCCTAGCCCTAGCCCTGTTTTAGCCCACCCCTACCCCTATCCCTCACCCGTGAATTCCAACCCAAACCCCTCGAAAGTAGGCCTTTACAGAGGGAGGGGGGTGTGAATAACTGTGTGAACGGCATGAAACAGCGCACCCTTGGCAAAGAAGCCTCCGTAAAGGGCAAGGCCCTCCACACCGGTCAGGACGTCACCCTCACCCTCAAGCCCGGCGCCCCGAACACCGGCCTGGTCTTCCGTCGCATCGACCTTTTCGGCAAGCCCGAGGTGCGTCCCGTCTCGGAGATGATCACCGAACTCGAACGCAAGACGACCGTCTCTTCCGACACCGTCAAGCTGCACACCATCGAGCACGTCCTCTCCGCCCTCAGCGGCATGGCCGTGGACAACGCCATCATCGAACTCGACGCCTCCGAGCCGCCGATCGTCGACGGTTCCGCCCGCCCCTTCACCACGCTCATCCACCAGTGCGGCGTCGTCGAGCAGGCCGAGCCGCGCGAGACGTTCACGCTGACGCACCCGATCACGATCAACGAAGGCAGCCGTTCCATCATCGCCCTGCCGTTCGACGGCCTGCGCATCACCTGCACGTCCGCCGACGACCGCGGCATCCACACGCAGCACCTCACGATCGACATCGACGCCGAGACCTACGAGGCGCAGATCGCCCCGGCCCGCACGTTCACGATCTACGAGGACATCGAAGGCCTCATCGAGAAGGGCCTGATCAAGGGCGGCACGCTCGACTCCGCGATCATCCTCAAGGGCGACAAGATCGTCAGCAAGGAGCCCCTGCGCTTCAAGGACGAGCTCGTCCGCCACAAGATCCTCGATATCGTCGGCGACATCGTCCTCGCCGGCGTCCGCCTCAAGGCGCACATCATCGCCGTCCGCCCCGGCCACGCGCTCAACGCCCGCCTCGCCGCGGCCGTGCGCAAGCAGTGGCAGGAATCCAAGGCCCCCAAGGCCAAGGCCGCGCCCGCCGGCCCGAAGGTCGAAGCCCCGAGCGCGCCCGTCGGCTCGGCGCTCGACATCCGCCAGATCCTCAACGCCCTGCCCCACCGCTACCCGTTCGTGATGGTCGACCGCGTGGTCGAGCTCAACGACGACTCCTTGGTCGCGATCAAGAACGTCACGATCAACGAGCCTTACTTCCAGGGCCACTTCCCCGGCCAGCCGGTCATGCCAGGCGTCCTGCAGGTCGAGGCGATGGCCCAGGCCGCCGGCCTCATCATGCTGCGCCGAGGCGCCGCCGACGAAGCCCCGAAGGTCGTGTTCTTCATGAGCGCCGACAAGGTGAAGTTCCGCAAGGCGGTCACGCCGGGCGACACCCTCGAGATCCGCGCCAAGCTCACCAAGGTCCGCGGCCGCATCGCCGCCGCCGAGTGCGAATGCCTCGTCAACGGCGAGTGCGTCTCGTCCGCCGAACTGCTCTTCACCATCGCCGACTCGCCCAACGGCTGAACCGGATGGCCACGCAAGTCCACCCCACCGCGATCGTCGAAGCCGGCGCCAAGCTCGGCCAGGACGTCGTCATCGGCGCCTACGCCTACGTGGGCGGCGACGTCACCCTGGGCGACGGCTGCGTCCTGCACCACCATGCGACGGTCGACGGCTACACGCAGCTCGGCCCGCAGTGCGAGGTCTTCCCTTACGCCTTCATCGGCGGCCGTACGCAGGACCTGAAGGCCCGCCCCGGCAAGCCCGGCCTCAAGGTCGGCGCCCGCAACGTGTTCCGCGAGTACGTCAGCGTCCACCTCGGCACCCAGGAAGGCGAATGGACCATCCTTGGCGACGACAACGTCCTGCTGGCCTATTCGCACATCGCGCATGACTGCGTGATCGGCAACCACCTCGTCATCTCCAGCCACTCCGCCGTCGCGGGTCACGTGCACGTCGGCGACCACGTGAACATCGGCTGGAACGCCGGCATCCACCAGTTCTGCCGCATCGGCGACCACGCCATGGTCGCCGCCTGCTCCAAGTGCGTCCAGGACGTGCCTCCCTTCGTCATCGCCGACGGCAATCCGTGCGAGACCAAGATGATCAACGCCGTCGGCCTGAAGCGTTCGGGCTTCACCGACGACGAGATCGCCACGGCCAAGCTGATGCACCGCCTCTTCTATCGCGACGGGCTCAACACCTCGCAGGCGCTCGAGAAGGCCCGCGCCCTGCCTGAGGCCTCCGGCCGCGTCGTGAAGGCCTTCGTGGACTTCGCCGCCTCGACCAAGCGCGGCCTGGCCTGAGTCGGTAGGCGCTTGCGCCGTCGGCCCGCCTGCCTAGCTTCGGCTGCATGAAAGCCCTCCTGCCCGCCTTCTTCGCCGTCGTCAGCACCCTCTCCGCGGCCGTCGTGGAGAAGCCCCTCGAATACAAGGCCGGCGACATCCTGTGCGAAGGCTGGCAGGCGTATGACGACGCCATGAGCGGCAAGCGACCGGGCGTGCTCATCATCCACCAGTGGACCGGCGTCAGCGACCACGAGAAGGAAGCCGCGCGTAAGCTCGCCGCCCTCGGCTACAACGTCCTCGTCGCCGACATCTACGGCAAGGGCGTCCGCCCGCAGCCCCCGGCCGCCGGCAAGGAAGCCGGCAAATACAAGGCCGACCGCGCCCTCCTCCGCGCCCGCGCCAACGCGGCGCTTGACGTCCTGGCCCGCGATAGCCGCACCGACGCCGCGAAGCTGGCCGCGACCGGCTACTGCTTCGGCGGCACCGCCGCGATCGAACTCGCCCGCAGCGGCGCGCCGGTGAAAGGCGTCGTCAGCTTCCACGGCGGACTCGACTCCCCGACCCCGGCCGACGGCCAGCACATCAAGGCCAAGGTCCTCGCCCTCCACGGCGCCGACGATCCCTTCGTCGCGGCCAAGGACATCGCGGCGTTCAAAGCCGAGATGAAGGACCATGCCGTCGACTGGAAGTTCGTGAGCTACCCTGGCGCCGTGCATAGCTTCACCCACAAGGCCGCTGGCAACGACAACTCCAAGGGCGCGGCCTACAACGCCGACGCCGACCGCGACTCCTGGTTCCAGATGGAGCAGTTCCTGAAGCGCCTGTTCTGAGATGAGGCTATCGCTCGCGCTCCTGGCCCTCGTCGCGTTCGTCGGCTGCCAGCCCTCGGTCGAGACGCTACGCGGGACGCCGGCGGAGCTGAGCGCCCTGCGGAGCAATGGCGGACGCAGCTTTACTGCCGGAGACGTCGTGACGTGGGCGCAGTTGGACGATCATTTCCGCGACCAGTCGGTGAAGATCGCCGTCGGCCAGGCCGACGGCAAAGCCCTGCTGGGACGACTCGTCATGCTGGAGAACGCCGCCGAAGCAGCCGGCTTCCTCAAGGCCCATGGCTGCGCCCAGATCTCCGGCCCGATCGGCGTACGCAAACTGCCGAGCGCCCTGCAGGTGGACGTCGAGCTTACCGGTAAGGACGATCAGAAACTCATCCTCATCCTGACCTCCGACGGCACGCCGGCGGGCGAGGGCTGAAAACAAAAGAGCCGCGGATCGCTCCGCGGCTCTTCTTCTTTGCTGGCGGTCCTTATCAGGCCACGCGCTCGACGACGAGCGGGGGCATGTTCGGGCGCTTCGGGGCGAGGCGGTAGGCGTCGCGGAAATACGGCAGCGCCGCGTCGACCTTGGCCTCGTCGTTGTAATGGATCATGATCAGCGGCTCACCCTGCTTGACCTGCGTGCCGACCTTGCGGATCTCGGTGACGCCGACCGCGGGGTCGAGCGTGCCGTCCTTGAGGGTGGCGAGGAGGCGGACGCCCTGGGCGATCTTGCCGGCGTCGATGGTGTGCACGTAGCCGCGCTTCGGGGCCGGCAGCTTGCGGATGAACTTGGCCTTCGGGAACTTCGAGGGGTCGTCGATCCAGTCGGTCTTGCCGCCCTGGGCGCGGACCATCGCCTTGAACTTCTCGAGGGCGGAGCCGTCCTTGAGGTGCTTCTCGACGGTCTGCTTGGCGGAAAGGGTCGAACCGGCGACGCCGGCGAGGCGCACGACTTCCATGCCCAGCTTGAGCACGAGATCCTGCAGGTCCTCGGGGCCTTCGCCCTTGAGGAGGCGGACGGCTTCCAGGACTTCCAGGCCAGTGCCGACGGAGTCGCCGAGGGGCTGGTTGATGTCGGTCACGAGGGCCACGCACTTGCGGTTGAGCGAGCGGGCGACGCGGGTGACGATGCGGGCGAGCTGCTTGGCCTGCTCGAGGTCGCGGATGAAGGAACCGTTGCCCCACTTCACGTCGATCACCAGGCCTTCGCAGCCTTCGGCGAGCTTCTTGGAGAGGATGCTGCCCGTGATGAGCGGGAGGGACGGGATCGTGCCCGTCTTCTGGCGGAGCGTGTAGAGGATGTCGTCGGCCGGGGCGATCTCGCGGCACTGCTCGGTGACGGCGCAACCCACGCGTTCGAGCTGCTGGCGGAACTGGTCCATCGTGGCCTTGCCCTTGAAGCCCGGGATCGAGCTGAGCTTCTCGACGGTCGAGAGGCAGAACTCCTCGTCCTTGCCGTTCATGCCGGGCATGATGACGCCGGCGGCGGCGCCGAGCGGACCGAGCACCATGGAAGTCTTGTCGCCCACGCCGCCGGTCGAGACCTTGGCGATCTTCGGCTGGGTGAGACGGTCGAGGTCGATGACGTCGCCCGAGAGACGCAGCTCTTCGGCGAGGAGCGCGGTCTCCTGCGCGGACATCTGCTTGAAATAGATCGCCATCGCGAGGGCGGCCTGCTGCGCCTCCGGCATCTCCGCGTCCATGATCGAGTCGACGATATGACGGATCTCGTCGGCGGTGAACTCGCCGCCATCCCGCTTCTTCTCGATGAGAGAGGTGAAGGAGGGCTTCTCCTTACGCTTGTGGTCCAAGATTTTCTCTGTCATAAGTAGTTAGGATTGTGAAGGTTAGGGCCATTCTGCGGAGGACAGGGAGGCGGACTCGCTGTGATGTAAGATTTTCTTGAAAAGTCGAGCCTAAACAGGCAAGGCGACCCTTTAGCGCCAAAAAGACCCTCCCCCGCCTGCGTTAGACGACGTAATCACCCCTAATTCGGCCTAGGAGGTCTTTCTAGACGGAAGGCAGGACTTACCTCAGGCGACCCTGATAAAGGGCGTCTGAGCCGACCAGGGAGGCCCGGAGGAGCCCCGCCGGGAACGTCACCCCATCCTGCCAGCCGGGCGCCGTCGGATCGCCGGAACGCGGCGCGACGAAGGCGTACAGGTAGTCCGCGGCGCCGGTCGCCAGCAAGGACGCCGCGAGCCGCGGGCCGGCCTCGACGAGCACGCCGGTGATCTTCTCCTGGGCGCAACGCTCCGCCCAGACCTGAAGGAAGGAAGCTTCGTCGCCGACCAAGGACCAGACCTTCACGCCTTCGGCCTCATACCAGGCGAGGTCGGATCTCTTGGCGGCGGCGCCGAGGCCGACGACGATGGTGCGCGTGCGGTGCGCGTCCTGGAAGAGATTCAGTCCGGTCCGGCCGGCGGTCTTGAAATGACGGTCCAGCACGAAGCGCACCGGACAGGTCTCGCCGTCGTCGCCACGCGCGGTGAGGCGCGGATTGTCGGCGAGCGCGGTATCGGCGCTCACGGCGATGGCCGGGAAGAGCCGACGGAGGCGATGCACGTAGGCCTGCGCGGCCGGACCGGTGATCGCCCTGCCCTGCCCGGCCGGCAAGGTCAGCTTACCGTCGAGCGTCGAGGCGACCTTGAGCGCGATGAGCGGCGTGCCGCGCGCGATCCAGTGATTGAAGATGAGGTTCAGATCGGCGCATTCCTCGCCGAGCACGCCTTCGACGACCGCCACGCCCTTGGCGCGCAGGAGTTCGAGGCCATGGCCGGCGTGGGCCGGATTCGGATCGCGGGCGCCCACGACCACCGTGCGGATACCGGCGGCCAGGATGGCGTCCACGCAAGGCGGGGTGCGCCCGTGCGTGCAGCAAGGCTCCAACGTGACGTGCAGGACCGCGTCGGCGGCGGGCTTACGGCCCAGGGCGCGCAGGGCCATGACCTCGGCATGCGGCTCGCCGGCCTTGGCGTGGAAGCCTTCGGCGACGATCTTCCCGCCTTCGGTGATGACCGCCCCCACCATCGGGTTCGGGTGCGTGCGCCCCCAAGCCTGACGGGCGAGCTCGAGGGCTCGTCGCATCGGAGGCTCGGAAGCGGGCACGGACACGATCAGCGATTGCGCTTACGCGAGACCGCGGCGGCCTTGGGCCCACCCGGGGTCAGCTGCGGTTCGGAGTAGTAACGGAAGCCCTCGAGCTTACGGCGCTCGATGGCGCGTCCGAGGAGGACTTCGATCTGCTGCAGGTGGTGCATCTCGTCCGGCGAGTAGAGCGTGAAGGCTTCGCCTTCGGCGGAAGCGCGGCCGGTGCGGCCGATGCGGTGGACGTAGTCCTCGGCGTGCTCGGGCACGTTGTAATTGATGACGTGCGTGACGCCGCGGATATCGAGGCCGCGCGAGGCGATGTCGGTCGCCACCATGATGCTGAACTTGCCGGACTTGAAGCCGGCGAGCGCGGCGGCGCGTTCGGATTGCGTGCGGTCGGCGTGCATCGTGGCGACGGGCGTGCCGTGGCCTTCGATCCACTCGGCGATGCGGTCGGCGTCGCGCTTGGTGCGGGTGAAGACGATGACGGACTTGTAGCCGCTCTTGTTGAGCAGGGCCAGCAGCAGGTCGTACTTCTGGAAGATGTCGACCGGGTAGATCGCGTGGTCGACCGTGTCGGCGGCGCCGAGGCCGGTGCGGACGTCGACGGTGACCGGGTCGCGGAGGGCCCAGCCGGCGATGCGACCGATGGCGTCGGAGATCGTGGCGGAGAAGAGCAGCGTCTGGCGCTCCTTCGGGCAGTAGTTGACGATGCGGGTGACGTCCTCGATGAAGCCCATGTCGAGCATGCGGTCGACCTCGTCCATGATCAGGATCTGGATGGACTTCAGGTCGAGGATCTTCTGCTCATGCAGGTCGAGCAGGCGGCCCGGGGTGGCGATGACGACGTCGACGCCCTCTTCGAGCGCCTTGACCTGGGCGCCGTAGCCCACGCCGCCGTAGAGGAGCGCGGTGCGGGTGCCGAAGTGCTTGCCGTATTTCTGGAAGTTCTCGTCGACCTGGACGGCGAGTTCGCGCGTCGGGACGAGCACGAGACAGCGGGGCTTGCCGGCGGCGGGACCGAGAAGCGAGAGCGTCGGGAGCGCGAAGGCGGCGGTCTTGCCGGTACCGGTCTGGGCGGCGCCGATGAGATCCTTACGGGCCATGATGGCCGGGATGGCCTGGGCTTGGATAGGGGTCGGGGTCACGTAGCCGTGTTCGGCTAAGGAGCGCAGGACTGGCTCGGGCAGACCGAGGTCGGAAAACGTAGACATATGGTCGGGTTAGAAAGCGATACGCTGGGGCAAAGGGAAAGGATAAAGGGAGGAAAACTCGGCTGAGAAGCCAAACCACCGCCAAGGGCGGGGCTTTTGCCCACCTTCGGGTCCGGGTTTGACAATCCTCCCGAGATTCCCTGCATAGGACTTCCTTCCTTTCGAGGAGGGACGCACGGTGGTTGTAGCTCAGTTGGTTAGAGCACTGGTTTGTGGTACCAGGGGTCGGGGGTTCAAGTCCCCTCAATCACCCCACTTTGCAAGAGCCCCGGAGCAATCCGGGGCTCTTCTTTATGCGGATGCAACCCGATGGGCCGCCGCGGTGTATGCTCCATATCCACCCATGCGCTTCGCCCTGCTCGCCCTCCTCCCCTTCGCCGCCATGGCCGCCGATCTGAAGCCCCAGCTACTGATCCCGGACAAGGTCCTCTTCGCCGACGACTTCAGCCAGCCGCGCGAGCTCAAGGCCGTGGCCGCGAAATCGCCGCTGGTCGGCGCCTGGAACCCGAACCAAGGCACGCGCTGGAAGGTCGCCGATGGCGTGCTCAAGGGCGAAGCTTCCACCGCCGAATTCCAGGCCTCGCATGAAACCCATAAAGGAGTGCACCCGCGTATCGTGCTCACGAAGACGCCGGCGGATTATGTGCTGAAATTCTCGATGCGGCTCATCGACGGCAAGCCGTTCGTCGCCGGCTTACGCAAGTCGGTGCCGCCTTTCATCGAGATCGGCCACCACATCGCGCGGATCACCTGGGGCGAAAACGGCGCGATGCTGCTCGCGGACGGCGACTCCCTGCAGCTCGACGTCGCCAAGGATTTCAAGCTCGAGCCCGGCAAGTGGGTCACGGTCATGGTGGAACGCCGCGCCGACGAGGTGTTCGTGCAGTTCCAGGATGGCCCTTCTTTCTACGGCAAGCACCCGACCTACAAGAGCGAGCTCCACGCCGTGATGCTCGGCGGGCTCGAAGCCGGCCACATGGAGGTCGACGACGTGACGGTATGGTCGATCAAGGAAGGCGATCAGCCCACCTGGGCCGCGGCGCTGAAGGCTCGACCCGCGACCAAGGAAGTCCGGATCAAGGAAGCGAAGGGGAAGAAGTGACGACCAAGGGCGAGGGCGAGGAAATCCCAAGCCGCATAAACGACGGAGGCCGCTCGTACCCTTGCCTCAGCCGTGGGCGCCCTTGGACTTGAAGTAGGCCTCGATGGCGTCGCGGATAGCCTTCTCGAACTCATCGTCCTTGGCCTTGATCTCGGCGTCGATGGTCGGCTCACCGACCTGAGCGCCGCGGCGGAACCACTTCTCGCCGCTGAAGGAGAAGTGCTGTCCGTAGTAAGTGGCGTAGGTGACGTGGAACTTATAACCCGACGGATAGTTGGTCAGCTGGACGGAGGCCTTGGCCACCGGGTAGTCGGGCTTCACCTTGAGCAAGGCCTTGCGCACCTCGGCGGTGACCTCGGCGGAGGAGCACTTGATCTGGTGATCCATGAAGCGCGCGTCGTCGAACTCGACGTCCATCGGGAAGAACACGCCGGATTTCATGCCATTGAAAGCGGTGCCCGGGACGCCGAAGTAAAGCAGCGCGGCCGACACTAGGGTCACGGCGATCAGCGAGGCCATGACGGCAAGCGGATGCATCGGCTTCTTCAGTTCGACGGAGCACATGGGCGAAAGAGATAGGTAGCCCTCGCCCCGAATCAATCAGATTGGGGTGAGGGCCGTCGGCTTACTTGAGCGTCTGGAGATAGGCCTTCACGTCCTCGAGCTCCTGCGGTTTGAGGATCAGTCCCATCGGGGGCATCGGCGAGACGCCGAGCTTCTCGAAGCCTTTCGCGAGGACCTTGTTGGGCTCGACCAGGGATTCGTGGATGTAGGCCGGCGTCGCGCGGGTGGCGATGCCGTCAAGCGCGGGTCCGATGGCGCTGCCCTTCCCGCCCACCATGTGGCAGGTGGCGCAGGCGGCGGTCGGATGCTTGGCGAAAATCTCGGCGCCGCGGGCGGCGTCGCCGGCGGTCAGCGGAGTCTCACCCGCGAGAGTGAGTTCGCACAGCTTGACGTCGTCGTAGAACGAATCACCGGTGGCGACGTGCAGCAGGTTGATGCTGGCCTTGGTGCGCTTGCCGCTGTTGAAGACGACCTCGACCTCGGTCCAGTCGGACTCGCGGGCGGTGACCTTCTCGGTCTCGGCGCGGCCGATATGGTCGTTGAGGCTGGCCTTGCCGCGCAGCGCGTGGGTCTTGATCCAGGCGCTGAGGCGATACTCGGTGTTCGGCTTGAGCTCGACGTCGGCGAAGAAGCTCGTGTCAGCCTCGCCACGGGTGATAGCGCGCATGGCGTGCTTGCCGGAACGGACGTTCTTCGGGTCGATGACGATGCCCCAGTTGGCGTCCTTGTTGCCCGCGCGTTGGCCGTAGTCGCGACGCTTCCAGCCGAGCGGGGTCTTCTTGTCGGCGCCGACCTCTTCGAAACCGGGATTCGGCAGCAGGTTCGGGCCTTCGACATAGGTCGCGGTCTTGTGCTTCTTGGCGAGCAGGCGGGAAGCCTCGTTGAGCCATTCGTCGGACTTCACAGCCGGATCAGCGGCGAGCTGACGCACGAGCGTCTGGACCTCCGGGGAAGTCGGGAAATCGGCGAGCTTCACGAGGGCGGCCAGGCGGGTGGCCGGGGCCTTGTCGGCCACGACGCCCGCGCCGAAGAAGAGCTTCTGGGCGGCGGCGTCGGCGCCGAGGGCGCGGATCGCATTGCGACGCAGCTCGGGTGAAGCGGAGAGCAGCGCGCCCTGGTGGGTGGCGGCGTCGAGTTCGCCAAGTCCGTGCAGGGACCAGAGGGCGTGGATGGCGGCGACGTCGGCGGCGGACTTTGCCACCAGCTCGCGGAGAGCCGGGGCGAGGTCCTGCTTCTTGCCTTCGACGATCAGGCGCTGGGCGCGGAGGCGGCCATACTGCGTGCCGCCGGAGAGACCGGCGAGGAGCTCGGCGGAGGATTCGCCCTGCGCGGGCTTGGCGACGGCGCCGGGCTTGTCCCAGACGATACGGTAGATGCGGCCACGGGAGTGGTCGCGGAGGTCGTTCTCGTGCGCGCCACCGACGCCGGTCTTGGCGTCGTAGCCGCCGCGGTTCACGCTCGGGGTCGGGTTGTGCTGGATGATGAAGTTCTGCCAGTCGGCGAACCAGATGGCGCCGTCGGGGCCCACTTCGGCGAAGACCGGCGACATCCATTCGTCGGAGCTGGCGACGAGGCTGTAGCCGTCCTTGGCGACGTAGCCGGCACCGGCCGGCTGGACGTCCATGAGGCCGATGAGCTTCATCGTCGGCTCGCAGACCATCGCCTTGCCCTGCAGACGCTCCGGCAGCTGCGGAGAGTAAATGAAGGTCGCGCCGGCCGCGGCGGTCCAGCCGCCCATCACGTCGACCTGACGGAAATTCGGGGTGATCGTGTGGGCCTTGTCGACGACGTTGATCTTCTTGGCCGACATGCCGCGGGAGCCCTTGGCCCAGGCCGTGGCCGGAATGCCGCCGAAGAAGATCGGGGCGTTGTTGGCCGTGCCGCCGAAGGAGTCGCCGGCCGCGTTGGCGCCGTAACCCCAGGTGTTGTTGGAGAACTGGTGGAGGAACTCGAGCTTGGCGCCGTCGGCGGTGAAGCGGTAGCTGCCCATCGCGAAGTTCTTCTTCTCGCCGCCGACCTCGCCGGCGAAGCCGCTGTAGCCGACCGCTCCGCGGAGCCAGTTGTCGTAGCCGTAGGAGAGACTGCTCGCCTGCGCATGGGTGTCGCGGATGCCCCAGCCGGTCATGATGACCTGACGGACGTCGGCCTTGTCGTCGCCGTCGGTGTCCTTGAGGAAGACGAAGTTCGGGGACTGCGAGACGATCACGCCGCCGTTGGCGAAGACGAGGCTCGTCGGGATGTTGAGCTTGTCGGCGAAGACCGTGAACTTGTCGGCCTTGCCGTCGCCATCGGTGTCTTCGCAGATCTTGATGGAGTCGTTGCCCTTCTGCTGGTCTTCCATGACGCCGTGCGGGTAGTCGCGGGTCTCGGCGACCCAGAGGCGGCCGCGGGCGTCCCAGGCGAACGCGATCGGCTTCATGATGTCGGGCTCGGCGGCGAAGAGCACCAGCTTCAGGTCGGCGGCGACCTGCGTGCGTTCCATGCTGCCCTTGACGGAGAAAGGCTTCTGGAAGGTCAGCGGCTCCGGGCGCTTCTCGTAATTGGCGACGTTGCCGTTCTTCTCGCGGACCTCGGGTTCGCGCTGGGCGAGGAAGGCCTGCCAGGCGGACTTTCGGTCGGCAGAGAGCGCGGCTTCGAGCAGCGGACGGAAACCCGCGGCGTTCGTGTCGGCCTTGATGACGAGCACCGGCACCAGGGCGCCGTTAGGCAGCTTGATGGCGTTGTTCAGGGCCGGCGAACCATCGGCCTTCGGCTTCACCGCCAAGGCGTCGTAGCGCTCAAGCGTCGAGGCGTCGGGCGTCGCGCCCGTCGCGTAGTCGAACCAGATCGCATCGCGGCCGAGTTCAGCCATCAGCGAGTGCAGCGGACCGACGGCGGACTGCTCTTCCCCCGAGGCGTCGAGATAGAGGACGCGGACCGGACCGGAGGTCGGCGCGGCGGAGGCGAGGACGGCGAAGCAGGCCGACAGGAAGGCGACGAAGGGGCGCATAGGGGTATGCAACAAGCCAAAGCCCCCAAGGTTCGGAAGCAACCCGCAGAATCGTCAAAAAGTGGGCAATCCCGACCGCGGCGGCGGCCGGGCTGTCGTAATAATGAAAGAACCCGGCGGGCGGCGGCCCACTGGGCCAAAAAAAACGGCGCCCAGACGGGCGCCGTGTTCAGGGAGCGATCGCTCAGCGACCTCAGTGGTCGTGGTGGTCGTGACCACCCGCGGCGGGCTTGCTCTCTTCCGGGAGGTCCGTGATGAGACACTCGGTGGTGAGGAGCAGGCCGGCGACAGAGGCCGCGTTGGTGATCGCCGTGCGGGTCACCTTGGTCGGGTCGACGACACCGGCCTTGATGAGGTCTTCGTATTCGCCGGTGGCCACGTTGTAGCCTTCGGCGCCCTTGTGCTTGAGCATCACTTCCTGGACGATGAGGGAACCTTCGACGCCGGCGTTGAAGCACAGCGTGCGGAGCGGCTCTTCGATCGCCTTGCGGACGATCTGGGCGCCGATCTTCTCGTCGCCGACGAGGGAGTTGATGACGGCGTCGATGGCCTTGACGGTGCGCAGGAGAGCGACACCACCGCCGGGGACGATACCTTCTTCGACGGCGGCACGGGTGGCGTGCAGGGCGTCGTCGACGCGGTCCTTCTTCTCCTTGAGTTCGGTCTCGGTCGCGGCACCCACGTGGATGACGGCGACGCCGCCGGCCAGCTTGGCGAGGCGTTCCTGGAGCTTTTCCTTATCGTAGTCGGAGGTGGTCTCTTCGATCTGGCGACGGATGAGCTTCACGCGGCCCTGGATGTCAGCGGACTTGCCGGCGCCCTGGATGACGGTGGTGTTCTCCTTGTCGACGACGACGCGCTTGGCGCGGCCGAGGTCGGCCACCTTGACGGACTCGAGCTTGATGCCGAGGTCTTCGGTGACGAAGCGTCCGCCGGTGAGGACGGCGATGTCTTCCATCATGGCCTTACGGCGATCGCCGAAGCCCGGGGCCTTGACGGCGCAGACGTTGATCGTGCCGCGGAGGCGGTTGACGACGAGGGTCGCGAGGGCTTCGCCTTCGATCTCTTCGGCGATGATCAGGAGCGGCTTGCCGGTCTTGGCGACCTCCTGGAGGAGGGGCAGCAGGTCCTTCATGGCGCTGACCTTCTTCTCGTAGAGGAGGATGTAGGCGTCCTCGAGGACGGCCTCGAGCGTCTCGGCGTTGGTCGCGAAGTACGGGGAGAGGTAGCCCTTGTCGAACTGCATGCCTTCGACGACGTCGAGGGTGGTCTCGATGGTCTTGGCTTCTTCGACGGTGATGGTGCCGTCCTTGCCCACGCGGTCCATGGCTTCGGCGATGATGTCGCCGATGGACTCGTCCCAGTTGGCGGAGACGGTGGCGACCTGCTTGATCTCCTTGCGGTCCTTGACCTTCTTGGAGATCACGGCCAGTTCCTTGACGATGGCTTCGGCGGCCTTGTCGACGCCACGCTTGACGAAGATCGGGTTGGCGCCGGCGGCGACGAAACGGAGGCCTTCCTTGTAGATGGCTTCGGCCAGGACGGTCGCGGTGGTGG
>JBJOMV010000007.1:0-41530 GCA_046052185.1 Verrucomicrobiota bacterium
CGGGCCAGGCTGCGCTCGCCCCAGCTCCAGATCACCGTGTCGGAGGTCCAGGCCTTGAGGCCCGTGTCGCGTTCGATGCGGTCGCAGAGCTCGGCGGGGGCCACGCCTTTCTGCGGCTCGACGAGCATGAAGCTCAGCGTGCGGCGGGCGCCGAGGGTGTAGCCCTTGGCGCGGTCGTAGGTGGTATAGACGAACGGACCGCCGGTGAAGGCGCGCTTGACCCGGCAGATGCCGACGATGCGGGCCTGGATGTCGTTGATCTCGAACGTGTCGCCGACCTGGAGCGGCGTGTTCTTGGGCTTGCCGTCGGGACCGACGCCCATGCGGCCCATCAGCGCGGCGCCCCATTCGTCGACGATGACGGTATCCGGGAGGCGTAGGTCTTCGATGCGTCCCTGCGAGAGGACGGCCGGCGCGCCGGCGAAGGTGTCGGCGTCGATGCCGACGAGGGTGATCAGCTTGAAGTTGCCGTCCTGCATGCGCGCCTGGACGAAGGACGTATGCAGCGGCGCGGCCCAGGCGACGCCGTCGACGGAGCGCACGCGGCCGAGGTCGGTGTCGCGGAGCGGCTTGGCATCGTTGACCTGCTCGACCATCGGGTCGCTGACCCAGACCTGCGCGCGGATGTTGACCATCGGCGTGTAGGTCCAGCTCATGATCCCGAAGAAGACCGAGCTCTGCTGGGCCATGAGGAGCGCCGAGAAGGCCAGCCCGCAGAGGAGCATCGCCAGCTTGGCGCGGTCTCCGAAGAGCATGTTGAGGGCGAGGCGATACATCAGAGACGGCGGACCGGGAGAGTCTCATCCGAACAAGCCCTGCGTCAACGGGAAGTCAAACGGCCCGGACATTGTCCGGGCCGTCGTGACCGAAACGTGACAGGGACGCTTACGGGGCGACCGGAGCGGTGGCGCCGACCTTGAACATCAGCGTGCTCTTGAAGAAGTCCGGGCCCCAGGAGGCGTTGACGGACCAGGCGGCGACCAAGAGGAGCAAGGCGAGGGAGAAGCAGCGGACCACCTTGGCCTTGTCCTCGCTCTTGGCGGAGGCGTGCAGGAGGCCGACGGCGCCGAGGGCGAAGATCGGGTGGAACCAGGAGATCGGCTTGGCGGTGTAGAACAGGGCGACGATGCCGACGACGAGGTTGATGTCGACGAGGACGGCGACGATACGCTGCAGGACGGGCTTCGGGCCCTTGGTCAGCGCCACGATGATGACGGCCAGGACCAGGACGAGGAGGAGGGAGCCGTAGTGCTTATGGGCGGTGAGGAGCGGAGACATGACCCCACCTTGGGCCCTGCCCGCCCCGATTCAAGCCCTCCCGCAGGATTTCAGCGGTCTTCCGGGAAAAGATACCGGAAGAACCAAGCGGCCAAGGCGGCGCCGAGGAACTGGACGCCCGCTTCGGCGAGGACGCGCGGCGCCATCTTGGCGAGGTAGACCGTCTCGGTGACGAAAGCCTTGGTGCCCTCCAGGCCCTCCGAGAGCGCGGCACAGGCCCCGAAAAGCGAGGAGGCCAAGGCCGTGGCCGGATTGATGGAAGACCCGAAGTCGCTGAAGATGCCCGCCACGCCGAGAGCGGCCAGGGCGATCGCGAATCCATAGTAGCTGTTCCCGGCGGTAAGCCGGGACGTGCCGACCGTCAGGACGACGAACGCGAAGAGGAAGGTGCCGAGCAGTTCGACGGTCGCGGAAGCCAGGAAGCCTTCGAAGGCGGGCGAGCCCAAGGCGTCCACGGCGGCCTTGGCGCGGTCCGTATCATGGCCGACCAAAGCGCCGGCGACCAGGGCCGCGATGAGCGCGGCGAGAAACTGGACGCCGAGGAAAGCGCCGAGGGCGCGGGTGCCGATCCGTCCGCGCAGACGGAAGGCCAGCGTGACGGCCGGATTGTAATGGGGGAGCGAGACCGGCGCGCCCATATAGACCAAAGCGCAGAGCAGCGCGGCGACCGGCAGCGACCCGCCGCTCACCAGGACGGCGAGGCACAGGAAGAAGGTACCGACGGCCTCGACGAGGAGCTTGTTCCGCATCCGATCAATCTCTCCGTTCGGCGGCAGGCCTCAAGCGCGGAGTCTTCAGCGCGCGCCGCCGGCGGTCAGCCAGTTCTCGCTGAACGAGGCCATCTCCTCGAAGCCGGGCAGACGGCGGGTCTTGTAGCGCAGCTCGCGGGCCGCCTCTTCCTGCGCCGCATAGAGCGAGGTGAGCGTGGCGTGCAGAGGGGTCTTCTGGTTCTTGTTATCGACGAGCCAGAACCCCACCTGTTCGCCGTCCACGACCTCGTTGTTGTAATACTGCCAGAAGAGGACCAGCGCCGGCTTCCAGGAAAGGAACTTGGTGAGGATCTCGCGGTTGCGCTGCTCGTGCTTCGCGCCATCGCCGCCGCAGGCCTTCCAGGAAAGTCCGCATTCGCCGATGAAGACGCGCTTCGCCGGGAGGCCCGCCTTGGGCGGCAGCTGGGAGTTGACGTAATCGAGGGTGGCGCGGACTTCTGCGGCCGGGAGCAGCTGGCAGTCGTAGGCGGAGTAGGAGACGAAATCGACGGCGAGCTTCGGCAGCACCGCGTTGACCATGCGTTGGCGGCCGTCCTTCATGGCGTCGCGGACGCGGTTCACTTCGGCGTAGGTGTAGACCCGGCACTTCGTGTAGGGGACTTCGGCGCGCGCGTCATCGACGGCCTTCTGGCGGATCGCGAACCATTCGATCATCGCGGCGATCCGTTCGGGCGGCGCATCCTTCTTCACGTCCTGCCCAGGGAGGAGATACCAGTCGCCCTCCCAGTGTCCGATGAAGAAAGTCTTCCCCGTCGTGTCGTAACGCGTGAGCAGGTCCTTGGTGAAGAGATACATCGCGTTGTATTCGCGACGGCGCAGCTCCGGCGTGATGCCCTTGGTCCAGGCGTCGTTGGAACGGTACCACACGACGTAGTGCGTGAACGGCATCGCGATGAACGGCGACAGCTGGCCGCCCGAGACGGCGTCGATCTTGAGGATGCGCGAGCCCATCGCCGAGATGCCCTTGGCGGCTTCGAGCACCGCCGGATCCTTGGTGAACTTATACGCCGGACCGAAGGCCTGCGTGCCGACGACCTGCGGGAACGCGTCGGGCATCGTCGGGACGGCCGGCAGCGGCGTCATCTCGAGCTGCGGGGTCGGGCGGTTCTTCTGCGCGAACACGACGGACGGGAAAAGCAGGAAGACTCCCAGAAGGAGACGGAGGGTTGGACTCATGGGGCGGACCTCAGGGCGAGGGACTTGTATTGTCCGACTCCGACACCCTTCCTTCAAGCCCGTTCCCACCCACACCATGAACACCACCCAAGCCACCCTCGCCGCCGTGCTCCTCGCCGTCGGCGTCCACACCCACCTCGTCGCCGCTCCCGCCAAGGAAACCGGCGCGGCGGCCGACCCCGATCATGCCCGCCTCGTCGCCGCCCGGAAGACGACGCTGGAGCTCCCCGAGATCGCCGCGGCCGAACAGCAGGCCAAGGCTGACCGCGCCCTCACCACCAAGGCCTACGCCGAATACAAGATGGCCCGGAAGCGCTCGAACGACTCCGAGGCGGCCTACCGCAAGGCCTACGACGAGGCGCTCGGCAAGGTCGACCCGGCGGCCCCGGCGCTCCAGGAGAAGGAGCGCGCGGCCTTCCGTGAACGCATGCTCAAGGCCCGCACGGCCAAGAAAGGCAGCACGAAGAAGCCGGCCACGAAGGATGATGAGGACGACGAGCCGACGTCTGACGAGAAGGACACCGAGTGAACCCCGCGCGACCCGCCGACCGGCGGGTCGCTTATTTGGGGAGCGCGGCGACGAACGCCGACCAGATCTCTTCGATCGGCTCGAGGCCGACGGAGATGCGCAACAGATCCGGATCGAGCCCCGCGGCGCGGATGTCCGCCCTGCCCTGCTCGCTCGTCACTTCTTCGAAATGCGCGAGCCAGAGGAACGGAGCGGCCAAGGTATAGCGGAGCCCGAAGCTCGGACCCTTGCCGACGGCGAGACGGTCATAGACCCCGCGCATGTCGCCGCGCAGCTCGAGCGTGATGAGCGCGCCGGCGCCGGCGCCCGGGCGGCGGACGCGACCATAAGCTCCGGCGGTCGGTCCTTGGTCGGCGGTGCGTACGCGCGCGACCGCGGGGTGCGCGGCGAGTCGACTCGCGAGTTCGGCGGCGTTGGCGGAGAGACGGCGGGTGACTTCCTCCATGCGGCCGATCTGCGCGGCAAGCGCCCGGAGGTCGAGCGCGTGCAGGGGCTCCAGGCGACGGCGCGCGGCGGTCAGCATCGCGGCGGCGTCGGACCGGGCGGGATTGATGGCGAGCACGCCGGCCATCACGTCGCCTTCGGAGCCGGCGTATTTCGTAAGGCTCGAGACGACGACGTCGGCGAACGGCAGGACGTCGACCGAAGCCAGGCCGACGCTGCTCGGGTCGAGCAGCAGCTTGGCGCCGTAGCGGTCGCAGAGGGCGCGGAGGACGGGGAGGTCGGCCGTCTCGAGCTGGGGGTTGTTCGGGATCTCCGTGAGGACGCCGGCGACGGTGCCCGTCGCGAGCAGGCGCTCGACGGCGCGGAGGTCGCGGACATCGGCGACGAAGTGATGCTTCGCGTCGCGCGCCTTCTCGAAGAGGCGCGTGGAGTCGACGTACAGCCAGCCGAGCTGGATCCAGTCGGTGCGGCCGCGCGGACGCTGCACGGACTCGACGGCGGCGAGGCCGGCGTCGACCGCGTTCATGCCGGCGGCGGCGATGAGGATGTCCGACGGCGGCACGCCGGCGAGATACGGGGCCAGCGTAGCGCGGATGGTCGCGGCCGCGGCGGAGCCGTCGACGGGCGCTTCGCCCGCGAGCCAGGCTTCGGCCTGACGCGAGGAGATGAGCGTGCCGGTGTGCTGCACCATCTTCGCGAGACGCAGCGCGGCGTCGCCGGCGGGCGTCACGGCCAGCCACCAGTCGCCGACGGCGTCGAGCGAGGTCAGCGGCGCGCCGACGTGGTCGGCGAGGCGACGCGCGGCCGCTTCCGAGACGAGCGGGAAAAGTTCGCCGTCACGGCCGAGGCGGCGGGCGGCTTCCTGCGCGGCGCGCGCGACGAGGGCGTTGCGGACGAAGCGCGGGTAACCGGCGCGCAGCACGTCCCAGACACGCGCTTCCTTGCGCTCGTAGCTCTCGACGTCGGCGAGCGTCGG
The DNA here is from genome assembly GCA_046052185.1 of Verrucomicrobiota bacterium. GTDB lineage: Bacteria > Verrucomicrobiota > Verrucomicrobiia > Opitutales > UBA953 > UBA953. Next base: position 5,174 of record JBJOMV010000007.1, read on the forward strand.
CAGACAGACGACCGTCGCGTGCGGCGAATCCGGCAAAGTGCCGCCCAGCGCTGGGGAGAGAATCGCCACGTTCAGAGACCTTCGGCGGGCAGTTCGTTCTGGAGGATCTGCTCGAGGGACTGGCGACGACGGATGAGCGAGAAGCGTCCGTCGCGACGGAGGAGGACTTCCGGGGCTTCGGGGAAAGAATTGTAATTCTTAGTGCTCATCCCGGCGCAGTAGGCGCCGGCACCGCCGATCACGCAGAGATCGCCCGGGACGGCGACCGGCAGACGACGCGTGGCGAGCGTCTCGGGTTCGCCCGGGGCGCAGCTGATGAGGTCGCCCGATTCGCAGCAGTGTCCGACGATCACGTAGTCGCGCTCGCCGACGGCGGGCTTCGCGGGATAGAGATGTACCGGATGCTGCGAGCCGTAAAGGGAAGGACGCAGGATCTCCGTCATGCCGGAGTCGAGCTTCAGGAATTCGCGGGCGCCGGTGGAGACGACGTCCTGCACGCGCGAGACGACCGCGCCGGCGTTGGCGACGAGGAACGTGCCGGGCTCGATCTCGAGGCGGAGCTTGCGTCCGTCGGCCGCGGCGAACTTCTCGAAGGCGACCTTGACCGGCGCGCCGACGACCTGCGGGTCGGTGCCTTTCTCCGTCGCCACGCGCGCGACCTTGTAGCCGCCGCCGAGGTTGAGGGTCTGGACGGTCGGGAAGCGGGCGACGAGCGCGAGGCTGGCCGCGGAGACTTCCTGCCAGACCAGCGGATCGCTGCCGGAGCCGATATGGGTGTGGATGCGGACGACCTTGAGGCCGTACTGCTTCACGATGGCCTGGGCCTGGTCGGCCCATTCATGCCAGATGCCGAAAGAGGAGTCGGGGCCGCCGACGTTGGTCTTGCCGTTGCCACCCGAGCCCTTGCCGGGGTTGAAGCGCAGGCCCACCTCGTGACCGGGGAGGGCCTGGCCGATGCGCTCCAGCTGGAGGAGCGAGCAGGCGTTGACGTGCACTCCCTTATTAAGGAGGGCCGCGAAATCCTCCGGCAGTTCCTGGGAGGACAGCGAGATGCGGTCGGCCGGGACGCCGGCGTGCATGGCGCGGCGGACTTCCCAGCCTGAGCTGGCGTCGAAATGGAGGCCTTTATTGGCGAAGACCTTGAGGATGGCCGCATTCGGGCAGGCCTTCATCGCGAAACGGACCGTCAGCCCAAAGGCGTTCGGGAACGCCAGCATGGCGTCGGCCTGGGCCTCGAGGGTCGCCTGGTCGTAGACGTAGCAAGGGGTGCCATGGGCCGCCGCGATCTGGCGGGCCGGGTCAGGAAGAAGGAAGCGGTGATTTTCCACGGGAGTGTCTCGGGCGGACTTTGGCAGGCCCGCCCTTCCCTTCCAGCCTTTTTGCGGACGTATGACACCGCTTGCCTCCCCTCCCCTCGCCCCTTGGGATGACCTCGGCTCACGCCTTCCCATGTCCGTCAACGAGACCATCGTCGCCGCCGCGACTCCTGCGGGCCGCTCGGCTCTGGCGATCGTCCGCGTCGACGGACCGCTCGCCGCGACCATCGCGACCGCCGCGCTCGGCCGCAAGTCGCCCCCCGCGGAGAAGACCTCGACGCTCGGCATCTGGCGCGACCAGGCCGGCGCGCCGATCGACCAGGTCGTGGCCGTGCTCTGGTCCGCCGGCCGTTCGTTCACCGGCAATGACTCGCTCGAGATCACCTGCCACGGCAACCCGCTGCTCGTGCGCCGGATCACCGAAGACTGCCTCGCGCGCGGTGGCCGCCTCGCCGAGCCCGGCGAGTTCACGCGTCGCTCCTACCTCGCGGGACGCATCGACCTGACGCAGGCCGAAGCCGTCGCGGACCTCATCCATGCCAGTTCCGAACGCGCGCTCGCCTCGGCGCGGCGCATGCTCGCCGGCGAGCTCGGCCGGCACGTCGCCCGCTGGACCGACCGCACGCTGCAGGTCCTCGCCGAACTCGAGGCGCACATCGACTTCCCCGAGGAAGACCTGCCGGCGGAGGACCCGCGCGGACCTGCGGCCCGCTTGGCCGAAATCGCGTCAGAACTTTCCGCATACGCCCGCACCGCGAAGCATGACGGCGCCCTGCGGGCCGGCCTGCGCGTGGCCGTCGTCGGCGCGCCGAACGCCGGCAAGTCGAGCCTGCTCAACGCGCTGACCGGCGCCGAGCGCGCCATCGTGAGCCCGGAAGCCGGCACCACGCGCGACTACCTCGAAGCGCCCGTCGCCGGCCTGCCGCTCGCCGTCACCGCGATCGACACCGCCGGCCTGCGCGACGGCGGTTCGGCGGTCGAGAACCTGGGCATGACGCGCTCGCTCGAACAAGCGCGCGGCGCGCACCTTCGCCTGCTCGTCGTCGACGCTTCGGCCGAGCCCCCTGCCCTGCCCGCGGAACTCGTCGCTTTGCTGGACTCCGCGCGCACGCTCGTCATCGCGAACAAGGCCGACCTGCCCGCGCACCCGGCGCAGAAAGATTTCCTGCCTCAGCTCACGAAGCTGTCGGCCTGCCTCCTGGATGGTCGCGACGCCGAAAAGCTGCGCGCCAAGCTCGGTGACTTCCTGATCGCCCAGGAGATCGCCCCGGGCGCCGAAGAGCTCGTCGTCTCGGTCCGTCACGCCGAGGCCATGGCCCGGGCGGCGGTCGCCCTGACCGAGGCGGTCGGCCACCTGAAGGCCCCGATCCAGACGGAACTGGCGGCCGCCCAGGCCCGGGCCGCCTTGGACGCCCTGGGGGAGATCGTCGGACGCATCGATAATGAGCGTATGCTGGACAAGCTCTTTGCTTCCTTCTGCATAGGTAAGTGATTCCCTCCGGTGAGGGAGCGCCTATGCGACCTCACAAACAAATCCGCCTCGGGCCCGACCGCCCCTACGACGTCATCGTCTGCGGGGCCGGCCATGCCGGCGTGGAAGCCGCCCTGGCCGCGGCCCGCATGGGCGTGGACGTCCTGCTCCTGACAGGCAACGTCGACACCATCGCCCAGATGAGCTGCAACCCCGCCATCGGGGGGCAGGCCAAGGGGCACATCGTCCGGGAGATCGACGCCCTCGGGGGCGAGATGGGCCTGACCGCCGACGTCACCGGCATCCAGTTCCGCCTCCTCAACTCCTCCAAGGGTCCGGCCGTCCAGGCCCCCCGCGCCCAGTGTGATAAGAAGGCGTACCAGTTCCGGATGAAGCACCTCTGCGAGCTGCAGGAAGGGCTGACCATCTTCCAGGCTCAGGTCACCGGCCTGATCTTCAAGGCCGGCGCGGTCGTCGGCGTGCAGACCAACCTGGACCTCGATTTCCATGGTAAGACCGTGGTCGTCACCACCGGTACTTTCTTGCGCGGCCTGATGCATATCGGGGCGAACAAAACCGAAGGCGGACGGCTAGGAGACTTTAGTGCTAAGTCATTGTCAGCCAGTTTCTTAGAGGCTGGGATTGAACTCCAGAGACTTAAGACCGGCACCCCTCCGCGCATCCTCGGTTCATCCATCGATTTCAGCAAGTGCGAGGAGCAGCCGGGCGACGCCTTCCCTACCCTTTTCGCCTTCCACGATACCCGTCAGCAGACCGATTTGTTCCACGTGGAACAAGCGGGAGAACGCCTCCCTGGATGGACTCCGGGGAGCGACCAGGTATCCTGTTGGATGACCGAGGCCACGGGGGCCACCGGTAAGATCGTCCAAGAGAACCTCCACCTCTCTCCCCTCTATGGAGGCGAGATCACCGGGGTCGGTCCGCGCTACTGCCCTTCCATCGAGGACAAGTTCGTGAAGTTCTCGGATAAGGACGCCCACAAGCTCTACCTCGAGCCCGAAGGTCGGAATACCGACGAATGGTATATCAACGGCCTGTCGACCTCCCTGCCCTTTACCGTCCAGTTGCAGATGCTGGCTTCGGTCCCTGGATTAGAGAAAGCCGTCATGCTGCGCCCGGCCTATGCCGTGGAGTATGATTTCGCACCCCCGACCCAACTCTACCCCACCCTGGAGTCCAAAAAGGTCGAAGCCCTCTTCTTTGCCGGCCAGATCAATGGGACCTCCGGGTATGAAGAAGCCGCCGCCCAAGGCCTAGTGGCCGGGGTCAACGCCGCCTGTAAGGTCAAAGGCCAGACTCCCATGGTCCTAGGACGCGACGAGGCCTATATCGGGGTCCTGATTGATGACCTTGTGACCAAAGGCACCCAAGAGCCTTACCGGATGTTCACCAGCCGGGCTGAATTCCGCCTTTTATTCAACCACGGCAGCGCCGAACTGCGGCTTAAGGACAAAATCGCCGAATTCAGCCTCGTGCCGCAGGATCGACTATCCCGGATTCAGGCCAAGGCCCAGAAAGTCGCCCATTGGATTGAATACCTTGAGAAGCTGGCGATCCCGGGCGGGATCGCGGGTGATGTCATCCGCCGCAACTGGGATTCGACCCCGAAGGACTTGCCGCCGACATTCCTAGCCGAAGCACCTGAAGTTCAGGCCGAAGTGATGTACCGGGTCAAATACCGCGGCTATCTGGAGCGCGAAACGCGGAACGCCCGTAAGCTTCACGACCTAGACTCCTTTAAAGTGCCTGAAGGCTTTGATTTCCTAAAAGCCTACGGCCTGCGGATCGAAGCCCGCCAGAAACTCCACACCATCCAGCCTAAGACCCTGGGTCAGGCCAGCCGGATCAGCGGGGTAAACCCGGCCGACGTCTCACTACTGATGGTCCTTTTCCGCTCCAAGTAGGAGCGCATCTGAAGGGGTAGGGAAGGGGGTGTTCCACGTGGAACACCCCTATGTAAAGATTGTGGCCGCACGGTGTGACGGTCGTGTTTCTTAATATTGTAAAATATTGATAGTGATATACTTATGTATCTAATAATGACGCGTCACGTGAACGCCATCATTGACACCTAACTCTGGCGCTTCGGAACAGGGTTCTCTTATGTAGCGGTGCACCCATGGACGCCGAACATCTCAAGCGCATCTTGATCGTCGACGACGAAGCCGACGTCACCGAGCTCTTGGACTATAAGTTCAAGCAGGCGGGCTACGCCATCCGGACGCTCAACGATCCGCTACGGGCCATCGGCCTCGCGCGGGATTTCCGCCCGGACCTGATCATCCTCGACGTGATGATGCCCGAACTCACCGGCGTGCAGCTCCTCCGCATGGTCCGCGCCGACGCGCTGCTCCAGGACACCCCGGTGATCTTCCTCACGGCCAAGGGCGAGACGGCCGACAAGGTCAAAGGCCTCGAGTCCGGCGCCGACGACTACGTCACCAAGCCTTTCGACACGCGCGAGCTGATGCTCCGCGCCCAGGCGCTCCTGCGCCGAGCGAAATCCGCCGCGGCCAAGCCGTCGACGCGTCTCGCCGCCGGCGCGCTGCTCCTCGACATCGAACGACATGAAGTGACCGCGTCGGGCAAGCCCGTCGACCTGACGGCGACCGAATTCAAACTGCTCCGACTCCTCCTTGAGCGGAAGGGCAGGGTGCAGTCGCGCGAAGAACTGCTCGCCGACGTGTGGAATTACTCTCCCGACCTCGAGACGCGGACGGTGGACACGCACGTGCGCCGGCTGCGCGAGAAGCTCGGGCCGGCCGGCGACGTGATCGATACGGTGCGCGGCGTCGGTTACCGCGTGAACGGCTGAACCGCTTTGCGCTCGCGCGTCCCCGCGCCGACGACAGCATCCGAAGCCGATGACCTGGCTCCCTTGGCTGCTCCTGTTCGCGCTCGGCGCGGGCGCCGTCTGGGGCTTCGCCACCATCGCCGCGCACGTGCGCTGGGCGCGCCGTACGCTGCTCGCCGCGGACGCCGGCCCGCGGCCGCAAGGCTGGCTGGTGCGCAAGCTGCGCCTGGAAGAACTCTTCATCGCCATCGAAGGCCGCGCCGAGAACGAGGGTGAGATCCGCGCCGCCGCGGGGCGGCGCATCGAGGCGCTGCTCGCGCCGCTCACCGACGCGGTGCTCGTCGTCGACGCGCAGGACCGCCTACGTCTCGCGAATCCGGCGGCGGCGGCGCTCTTCGGTCTCGCCGAGGAAGACGTCGGCGGCCCGGTGGTGCCGCTCGTCCGCAGCGCGGACTTCATCGAACTGATCCGGCGCGTCCGCGGCGAAGGCGACGCCCGCGCCACGCTGCTCCTCAACCGCGCGCCACTGGCCGACGTCTGGCTGCAGGCCGCCGGCGCGCGCACCGACCCGGAAGCGTTCGGTCCGGGCGCCGCGATCTTCGTGCTGGCGGACGTGACCGCGCTGAAGCGCCTGCAGGCGATGGAACGCGACTTCGTCACGAACGTCTCGCACGACCTACGTACGCCGGTGACGATCCTGCGCGGCTACGCGGAGACGCTCGCCGAAGACCAGGCTACGATGTCGGCCGAAGACCGCGCACGCTTCACGCAGAAAATCGTCAGTTCCGTCGGCCGGCTCCAAGGACTCGTCGAAGGCCTGCTCGCCTTGGCGAGCCTTGAGTCTTCCCGTGATGTCCGCCGCGAAACGGGAGCGCTGCACGCCGCGGCGCGCGAAGTGGCCACGGAGTTCGACGCCCGCTGCAAGGCCGCGGGCGTGACGCTCAGCCTGGACCTGGCGGCGACGCAGGACGTCGGGGCCGACCCGATCCAAGCCCGCCGGCTCATCCAGAACCTGATCGATAACGCGCTGGCTCACGCCGCCGGGCTGACCCGGCTCCGGATCGCGACCCGCGATACGACGGACGGGACCGAACTGAGCGTCGAAGACGATGGGGCCGGGGTGACGACCGCCGACCTCCCGAGGCTCTTCGATCGTTTCTACCGGACCGACAAATCTCGCCGGGCTGGGGGTAGTGGCTTGGGCCTGAGCATCGTCCGTCAGGTAGCGGAGCTTCATGGCGGCTCAGCCGGGGCCGAACCGGTGCGCCCGAAAGGCCTCCGGGTGATCGTCACCATCCCTCGGGTCGACTGAAGCCCCCTAAATGAAAAACCCGCCGGGTTTCGGCGGGTTTTGGCTCCATTTTTAAAGTGGAGCGCGCGACTGGACTTGAACCAGCAACAGCCACCTTGGCAAGGTGGTACTCTACCATTGAGCTACGCGCGCGTTGGACGAGGAGCAGACCAAACGGCTCAGCGAGTGTCAAGCCTTTGGAGGAAGGCCGTCCGGGCGGCCGCCGGGGCGGGGGTCAGGCCTTGTTCCGACAGCAGGGCGGCCGCCGCGTCCGAACAGAGCCAGCGGAGGGCAGGGCGGAGGGCCGCGACTTTGTCCGGGCGGACATAAAGGATGAGGGGCACCTGGAGGGGGTAGTCGCCATTGTGGACGTTGGTCTCATCCGGACCATAGGCGGTGGCGGAACGACCGGGGCGACCATCAGCGACCGGCAGGACCCGGCCGCGGGCGGCCGGGGGTTTGGGTAAGAGGACGATGCTGCCGGCTCGTGCGGCGAGCAGGTCAGACGCCAAGGACGGTTCGACGCGAAGGCGAACGTCCGGCCGGAACGGCTGACCTTCGAGGACGAGGCCTTGGAAGATTTCCAGCACCATGGTGCCCGGCGGAGAGGTCAACGCCGGCGTCATGAGTTCCGAACGCGCGGCCGGATCGAGATCGTTCCAATTACGCGCCGGCGCGCGCGCGTCACGAGCATACGCGTTGGCGAGCTGCTCGAAGCTGATCTGCTCCATGCGGTTGCTCCCGTGCGTCGCGACGACGACGACCGCCGAGGCGAGGCGGAATTCCCGAGCGCCGGCGACCGGAGCCGTTTCGCCAGGACGTACCATCAGGATGGCGGCCGCGGCGCGGCCTTCCACGAATGCACGTCGGGCGGGCAGGGTGCCCGCGAAATCGGCGACGTCCTGGCCCGCCGCGGCACGCAGGCCGGCGGCGAAACGCCCGTCGAGCAGATCGGTGCCGACGATATCCGCGCCTTGGGCGGCGCAGACGAGAAGAAGACCAAGGAGGTGCCTCACGCCGTCTCGGGGCCCGGATCGAGTTCCGGCCACTGCAGGAGTTTGCGATGCAAGGTGCGACGCGAGATGCCCATGAGCTCCGCGGCGCGCGTGCGGTTACCCGCCGCGGCGGCGAGCGCCTGCTTGAGCAGCTGCTTCTCGTTCAAGGTACGATCGAGGTTTGCCGAAGCACCCAAGGACGGAGCCGCAGCGCCTGTCAAGAGGGCGGGAGCGCTGAAGCGCGGGTCGAGGTCGGCGGGTCCGACCGTCTTACCGGCGCGGAGCACCGCGAGATTTTCGCAGGCGTTGCGCAGTTCGCGGATATTGCCCGGCCACGGATAGCGCACGAGGACGGCCAGCGCCTCGGGTGAGAGTCTCGGCGCCGTGGCGCCGTTCTCTTTGGCGAAACGCTCGAGGTAGTGGGCGAGCAGGAGCGGGATATCATCGGTACGCTCGCGCAGCGGCGGAAGGCGCAGCGGTACGACCGAGAGACGGTAGTAGAGGTCTTCGCGGAACTTGCCTTCCTTCACCATCTGCTGGAGGTCGCGGTTCGTCGCGCAGACGAGACGCAGGTCCAAGGCGATCGGCCGGTGCGAACCCAGGCGCTCGACGGCGCGCGTCTCGAGGAAACGCAGGAGCTTCACTTGCGTCGTGGCGTCGATCTCCCCGATTTCATCGAGGAAGAGCGTGCCTCCATCCGCCGATTCGAAACGGCCGACGCGTCGTTCGTTGGCGCCGGTGAAAGCGCCTTTCTCGTGACCGAAAAGTTCGGACTCCAGGAGGTTGGCCGGGATCGCGGCGCAATGCACGGCCATGAAAGGCCCCTTCGCGCGCTGGCTCGCCTGATGGATCATCTGGGCGAAGAGTTCTTTGCCCGTGCCGGTCTCCCCGAGGAGGAGGACGGTCGCATTGGAGGATGCGACCGAACGGACTTGTTCGATCGAGTGCTGGAGGGAGGCGGAAGAGCCGATGACTTCGCCGAGGGAGAACTTACGGTCGAGGCGGGCCTTGAGCGTCACGACCTCCTTCTCGGTCGTACGCGCCTTCAGGCCGCGCTCGAGCACGAGCTCCACCTGACGGAGGTCGACCGGCTTCTGGAAGAACCAATAGGCGCCGCGGCTCATCGCCGTGACCGCCGTCTCCACGTCGCCGTAGGCCGTCATCATGATGCAGACCGGCTGGTGCGGGAGCTTGAGCGCGCGGTCGATCACCGCCATGCCGTCCTCGCCCGCCATGCGGAGGTCGGTGAGCACGGCATCAGGCGGCACGTCCTGCATGAGGCGCGCCGCTTCCGCGGCGTCCTTGGCGACGAAAGTCTCGTAGCGGTCTTCGAGCGCGGCGCGGAGGCCTTCGCGGATGTTCTTCTCGTCGTCGACGATGAGTACCGTGGGCTTCATGGGTCAGGCTTCCGGGGAGGCTTGATGGTTGGCGGCGCCCCAGGCGCGCGCCGCCTTCTCCGCGAGGGCCGCGCGGGCGCGGTCGACTTCGGCGAGACGGGCCTTGAGGTTGGCGTTGGAGACGGCCGCGAGGTCGTCGAGGTCGCAGAGGTAGGCGCCTTCGAGCGAACGGGCCGCGACGTCGAAGTTACGCGGCACGCCGAGGTCGACGAGGAGCAGCGGGCGTCCTTGACGACGGGCGACGGACTCGCGGAGGGCCACGGCGTCGAGGAGGGCGCGTTCCACCGTCGCGCAGCCGACGATCACGTCGTGCGCATGCGCCTGCCGGAGCGCGTCGGCGAGCGTGAGCGAGGAACCGGCGAACTCTTCGGCGAGCACGCGGGCGTTCTCGAAGGTGCGGGAGGCGACGGAGACCTGCGAGGCCCCGCGCGAGACGAGGGCCTGCACGACCTGCCGGCCGACGTCACCGGTCCCGAGCACCAGCACGCGGGCCTCGTCGAGCGAACCGAACACGCGCTGGGCGAGTTCGACGGCGACATTCCCGAGGCTGACCTGTCCTTGGGAGATCCCGGTATGCGTGCGCGCCCAGGCGCCGGCCTGGAAGGCGCGCTGGAAGACGCGGTTCAGGACCGGACCCGTCATGCCACGCGCGAGCGCGTCGGCGTAGGCGTCCTTCACCTGGCCGGCAATCTCTACCTCGCCGACCATCTGGGATTCGAGTCCGGAGACGACGGCGAAGAGATGCTCGACGGCCTCGAGGCCGGGCACGGGACGGAGATGTTGGTCGAGGACCGCAGGCGACGCGCCCGTCGCCTTGATGAGCGCGCTGCGCACATGGAGGGCGGCGGCTTCGTCACCGACGCCGTAAGCTTCGAGCCGGTTGCAGGTGGCGAGGAGCACGGCTTCGGCGAGTCCCGCCTCGCGCGCGGCGGCATAGAAGGCCTCGGCTCCTCCGGCGGGCACGGTGAAGGCCGCGCGCTCATCGAGGCCGGCGGTGCGATGGGTGGCGCTGAGCGCCACGAGATTGCGGACGCGTTCGCTCATCGGGCGGCGGGGAGCGAGAGATAGAGGGCGACGAGCGCGGGGATGAAGACGAACAACGAGGCGCGAGCGTAGGCCGAACCGGCGAGGCGATGACGACGACGCTGGACCGTGACGGCGAGGCAGGCGACCCAGGTGAGCAACGCGGCGGAGAGCTTAGGCAAAGCGACGAGGGCGAGGTCTCGCTGCGCCCAGTCGGTCGCGCCGATCACGAGCGAAAGACCGAGCAGCCAGACAGCGGCGCCCATGAGCTGGCCGCCGATGCGATCGAGGGGCACCAACGCCGGCAGCAACGCATAGATCCCGCCGAACTCCCGACGGGCGAGCGCGCGATCCTGCAAGAGATAAGCGGCGGAGTTCAAGGCCTGCGCGCCGAGCACGCAGTAGGCGAGGACGGCGGCGCCGACATGGATGACGATCAGCGGCTTATCGGCATGGTCGGTCGGCTGGCCGACGACACCCAGGAAGGCGGCCGCCATGAGGCACCCCGTCGTCGTGCCGGCGATCGCCCACGTCGGCAGACGATGCGTGAAGGTCAGGTCGAGGAAGAGGGCCAGGCCGGAGAGGCCCCAGGCGATGGAAAGCAGGAGCTCGGCCGGACTGCTGATCGGCAAGGCGTGGGTCCGCAGGCCTTGGTACGCCAGCATCGTGGTGAGCATGATCCAGCCACCGCGGAGCAACCAGAGCCCCGCCGTCGGCCAGCGTCCGGAAGCGTCTTTAGCCGCCAGCCCATCCAAGAGAGCCGCCGCCAGAAAGACGGCGGCACAACCCAGCAGGCATTCCCGGGTGAGGGGATGCTCAGCGAGCGCTACAGCCAAGGGGAACATACCTACCGAATAAATAGCGGTGTGACATTTTGGCAAACCTCCAAAACAACCTGTTTTCTTGCGAAAGCAGGGGAGGGGGGTAGTTTGGGGCTTACCTATGGCCCACGACCTCTACGACCTCACCCAGCACCCCCCTCGCAGCCCCCGGGTTCGCCTCGGCGGCCTGGTCATCCTCCCGCGCATGATCGATAAGGCCCGGGCGACGAAAACCGGGAAAAATGGCGAATATACCTATGGTTGCTCGCTAGACCGCAATGTCCTGGACTTCCTGGGAATCGAGGCAGATGCCCTTAAGACTCAGATTGATAACGGTTTAGGAGACGGCGAAATCCTCGCCTGGATGATGGCTAATGCCAAGAAACCCCGTCAGGCCTATGAAATCGCCGCTTTCAGTGCTTTCCACGAGCAGCGCGCCCCGAGCGCCCCGGCTGGCCGAGCCAAGGTGAGCGAATACCAGTCTTCGACCCCGGCCGGAGCCAAGCGCGAGGATATCGTCACCTGGTTCGACGTCCTCGATCTGGACGACCACCAGAGCTTCGGCGGCAAGGTCTGAACCGTGGCCAAGGACGGTCCGCCCCGTCGGGTGCTCTTGGTCTGCATGGGCAATATCTGCCGCTCACCGACGGCGGAAGAGGTCCTGCGCGTCAAGGCCCGGCAAGCCGGCCTGCGCATCGAGTTCGATTCGGCCGGGACCGAGAACTACCACATCGGCGATGCGCCGGATCCGCGCTCCGTGCGACATGCGCGTGGCCGCGGATATGACCTGTCGGCCCTGCGCGCGCGCCAGGTGCACGCATCGGATTTCCACGAATTCGATCTGATCCTCGCCGCCGACGAACTCAACCTGCGCGAACTCCGTCGGCGTTGTCCGCCCGAACAGCATCATCGGCTGGCGCTCTTCCTCGGCGACATCGCCTTGCCCGATCCGTATTACGGCGAAAGCGACGATTTCGAAAAAGTGCTGGATTTGGTGGAAAAACAGGCCTTACGGCTCGTCTCGACGTGGTCGCGGGCAACTGAATGATTGCGGTGAAGAGGCCCGCCGCGTTTGCTCGACCACACCGATGTACCAAGTGAATTTCAGCGACCAGGCGATGCGCGAGCTCGCGAAGCTGCCCACCTTGGAGCAGATGGATGTCGTCGAAGCATTCACATCGCTCACGGCCGAAGAGCTGCTGCGCGGCAGCTCGGAACTCGGCACCGTCCGCCGCGGCGGCCACACTTATCACCGTCTCCGCGTCGGTGAGTTCCGCATCTATTTCGAAGCCAGCGAAGGCTCGCTGCTCGCCCATTACGTGCTGCACAAGCACACCTACGCCGACTTCGCGTTCCGTTCGCACCTGCCCTTCCCGGAAGACGAGGCGAGGATCGAACAAGAAGGCGGTTTCTGGAAATACCTCGACGAACCCCCGAAGTCCTGACCGTGTCCACCCCTCCTGAAAAACGCCCGTATGCTTCGCCCGAGGAGGCGGCCCGCATCTACCTGCTGCCGAACCTGTTCACGGCCGGCAACATGCTCTGCGGGTTCCTGGCCATCAAGAACTGCATCGAAGCCCGCTTCACCTCCCTGACCCCGGAAGGCCGGGCCGAACACTATAACATGGCGGTCTGGTTCATCCTTTTCGCCTGCGTCTGCGATTTGTTCGACGGTCGGGTGGCCCGCGCCACCAAGCGCGAATCCCTCTTCGGCGCCGAGTTCGATTCCATCGCGGACACGGTCTCCTTCGGCGTCGCCCCCGCCCTGATGGCTTGTTTCTTGGTCATCAAGCCCGAGGTCACGGACAACGTCCAGTTGGTCACCTGGCTCCTTGCCTTCATCTACCTGCTCTGCGCCGGTGTCCGCCTGGCCCGTTTCAATGTCCTGACCAACCCGCTGGTCCCCGGTAATGAGAAGCGCGCCGCCGGGGGCGATTTCGTCGGTCTGCCTTCACCGGCCGCCGCCGGGATGATCGCCTCCCTTGTCCTGGTGCTTTCGAACATGATGGTCTCACCCGGACAGAAAGACCCCTTCGAGCAAGCCGTGCAGCACTGGCCTTGGGTCCTCCTCCCGGTCATGCTGATCATCTCCTTCCTGATGGTCAGCAACGTACGTTTCCCGAGCTTCAAGAAGCTGGACTGGACCGCCCGTGCCAAGACGCGCGGCTTCATCCTCATCATCATCCTGGGCGCCGTCATCTTCCGTTACCCACAGTACTCCTTCCCGGCCGTCTTCCTTGGTTACGTCGTCTACAGTCTTTTCCGTCATGCCTTCTTGCTCAAGAAGAGCGAAATGGACCCGGCTCCCGACGACGATGATGAGCCGGTGTCCAAGGTGTGAACAGGCGGTGCACAACCCGTGCCTGTGACCCTCTGTGAACAAGCCAAGGGTTATTCACCCCTCAGGCACAGAAGCGTCCGACGCGGATGCTCCCTCTTACCAGCGTGTTGCGGAACTATGTACGGTTTTCCGCCCCCTGCTGATGCTACGGGTATTTATAAATGAAGAGAGAATAGATACAGCGTGGGCCGGGATGTGGGCAATGAGGGGTTGCCTCAGCCCCCGCCTCTGCTCAATTCTGACGTCATCATGAAGTTCAAGGTTAACCGGAATCACTTTTTCAACGGCCTCTCGAGCGTGACCAACGTCGTCGGCAGCCGTGCGACGATGCCGATCCTCCAGAACGTGCTCATCGAAGCCGAAGGCGACACGGTGACGCTGACCACCACCAACCTCGATCTCGGCATCTGCTGCCGCATCAAGGCCGCCGTCTCCTCGCCTGGTCGCATCACCCTCCCGGTCAAGAAGCTCGTCCCGATCGTCCGCGCCCTGTCGAGCAGCGACACCATCGTCGAACTCACCGGCAAGGACCGCGTGAAGATCACCTCCGGCAGCTCCGTCTTCCAGGTCGCCGGTCTCCCCGCCGATCAGTTCCCCCCGATCTCCAATTTCGCCGGACAGCCGACCATCTCGATCAATCAGGATGACCTCGGCGACATGCTGCGTAAAGTCAGCTACGCCCAGTCTTCCGACGAGAACCGTTACATCCTCAACGGCGTGTTCTTCGAATTCGCCGAAGGCAAGCTGACCGTCGTCGCCACCGATGGCCGCCGCCTCGCCAAGTGCGAACGCAAGCTCGCCGGCACCGACAAGGCCTTGGCCCTCATCCTGCCGGCCCGCACCATCATCGAACTGATGCGCCTCCTGAAATCCGGCGGCGAGGCCCACGTCTCGCATAACGAACGCCAGGTCGGCTTCACCATCGACATCCCCAAGAACGAGGAAGGCCTCGTGGACCGCATCCAGCTCGTCTCCAAGGTCGTCGAAGGCAACTATCCGAACTACCGCCAGGTCATCCCGAAGGACGCCGGCTCCAAGGTCCGCCTCGAACGCGAGAAGCTCCTCGAGAGCGTCAACCGCGCCGCGCTGATGACCGACGACCGCAACAACACCATCCGGATGAGCGTCACGAAGAAGACGCAGAACCTCGAGATCTCCGCGAAGTCCGACAGCGGCGACGCGCACGAGCCGATCGCCGTGAAGTACGAAGGTCCGGACGTGAACATCGCGTTCAATCCTCAGTACATCATCGACCCGCTCAAGGCCCTCACCGAGGACGAAGTCGATTTCGAGTTCAAGGACGAGATGTCCCCCGGCGTGATCCGCGGACTCAAGGACGACTTCCTCTGCGTCGTGATGCCGCAGCGGATCTCGTAAGCCTCCGGCTCAGAGCCCAGGCTCGGCGCAATCCGGGAGCGACTTGATGCGCTCCAGGATGCGGCGTGACGCCTCGATCGAGCGCTCGCGATGTTCCGCGCCCGGGTCGTATTCCGCCGGCTGCATCGCCTTGCCGAAGCGGACGCGGATGCGCGCCGAACCGACCGGGAAATTAGCGCCGCGCGGGAGGACGTCGCGCGCGCCGCGGATATGGATGGGGACGACGGGAACGCCGGACTTGCAGGCGAGGAGACCGGCCCCGGCCTTGGGAGAGGCGATCACGCCGTCGTGGCTGCGCGTGCCTTCCGGGAAGATGAGCAGCCCTTCGCCGGCGGCGAGGGCGGCCAAGGCGGCGCGGATCGCGCCGATGTCCGCTTCGCCGCGGTCGACGGGAATGGAATGGCAGGCTCGGATCACGAACCCGAAGACGGGGTTGTCGAAGAGGGAACGGCGGGCGATGAAGGAGATCTCGCGCGGCAGGCAAGACCCGAGCAAGGGCGGGTCCAGCATGCTCTGGTGATTCGAAGCGAAGAGGCACGCACCGGACGGCACGTTCTCCCAGCCTTCGACTTCCAAGGTGGCGAAGACCTCGATGAACGACCGCGCGCCGTGGTAGACGGCCTTGTAGATCAGGTTCTTCGAATCGAGGATCATCGGGGCAGGGCGGCCACCTTGATCAGTTCACCGATCTGGGCCACGACGGCCTCAAGCGGCAGGTGCGTGTTGTCCAGGCGGCAGGCTCCGTTCGGGCAGACCATCGGGGCGGTCTTGCGCGTGGCGTCGAGATGGTCGCGCTGGGTCACCTGATCGGCCTGGCCTTCGGCGGCCCGGCGCTGGGCGCGCGCGTCGGCGTCAGCCTCGAGGAAGATGCGCACTTCGGCGTCCGGCAGGACGACGGAGCCGATGTCGCGTCCTTCCATCACCACGCCGGCGAAACCTTGGTCGCTCGCGAGCTTCACCTGGGAGCGCTGGTATTCGAGGAGGAAGGTCCGGACGGAGGGCAGGGCGGCGATCTTCGAGACCGCCGCGTTCACCTCGGGCGTACGCAGGTCGGCGTCGTCAGGCAGGACGCCGTCGAGGGTGAGCGCCGAGCTGCGCGCGCCTTGGCGGGCGACGATGCGCGAGCCGATGCGCAGCTTGGCGAGCGCAGCCTTCACGGTGGCAGGATCGTCGGCGGAAGCGCCGGCGAGGAGCAGCGCGCGGGTGAGGCTGCGGTAATGCGCGCCGGTGTCGACGTGCAACAGGCCGTGCAGCTGGGCGAGGCGGCGGCTGGTGCTGGACTTGCCCGAAGCGGCGCCGCCGTCCACGGAGACGCGCACGAAGTTCGTGCGGAGGGACTCGAGGGCGCGGAAGAAATGCGGGAAGGTCTTGCCCGTGCAGGCGGGGTCCTGGATCGCGATCCACGGACGGCCGTCGCCGAAGAGGTCGAAGCTGCCGAGGACGCCGAAGCTCATCGCCATGCGATGGTCTTCATACGTGCGGATCTCGACGGGGCCGGCGGCGGCGGCCTGACGCAGGGCCGCCTTGTTCGGGAAGATGGTCAGCGAGGAAAGCGACTCATCAGCCCGGAGCTGAGCGGCGGAAGGTTCGACCTTGATGCCGAGACGTTCCAGTTCGGTCGCCATCGCGAGCACGCGGTCGGTCTCCTGCTTGCGGGTGTGGGCGATGCCGCGGATCTTCACCGGCCCGTCGGCCAAAGCGGCGACGGTCGCCAGCGTGAGGAACGTGTCCGAGAAAGCGTTGAAGTCGAAGTCGCCGCCGCGGATGCCGGACCAGGAGTCCGCGACCAACGTGCCATCGGCCGGCCGCAGCCTGGCGCCGCAGGCCGCGGCGACCTTGGCGAAGGCGGTATCACCCTGGAGGCCGCCGTCGGCGTAGCCTTCGATGCGGACGGACGCGCGGGCGCCGGTGACGGCGGGCAGGGCGATGAAATAGCTGGCGGCGGTGGCGTCGGGTTCGATCGCGTAGGCGGGCTGGGCGACGTACGGGCCGGGAGCGGGACAGTTCCAGCTGCCGTCGGCGAGCCGGGTCAGGGGCCGGCCGAACTGGCCGCACATGCGCGCGGTCATCTCGACGAAAGGTTCGGAGACCGTGGAGCCCTTCATGCTCACCGATGCTCCGGCTGAAAGCGGGAGCACCATGAGCAGGGCGGAGAGGAGCTGGGAAGAAGCCGAGGCATCGACCTCCAGGCGGCCAAGCTTACCCGTCGTGCGGAGCGTGAACGGGAAACCGTTGGCATCCGATCCGTCGGGCGCGACCGCGCGGCAGCCGCCGGCGCGCAGGGCGTCGAGCAGGCCGCGCATCGGCCGGGCCCGCATGGCTTCGTCGCCGTCGAGTTCATATTCGCCGCCCGGAGCGAGGGCGAGGAAGGCGGTGAGGAAACGGGCCGCGGTGCCGGCGTTGCCGACGTGCAGCTTGGCCCGGTCGCGCGGGATGCGGCCGCCGAGGCCGGTGATGCGCACCGTGCCGGCGGCTTCGTCGTCGGTCACCTCGAAGCCCAGCGCGCGCAGGGCGGCGATGAGGATGCGGGTGTCGCGGCTGAAGAGCGCGCCGGTGAACAGCGTGACGCCGTCGGCGAGCGCGGCCAGGATCAGGGCGCGGTTGGTGATGCTCTTCGACCCCGGGACCTGGGCGACGCCGCGGGCAGGGGTCTGGAAAGGGCGGATGACGAGAGTCGGGCTCATTCGGACCGGTCGAGGTTCTGGCGGGCGATGCGGGCTTCGGCGAGGAGACGGCGCAACGTGGCGGCGTCGTTCGCTTCCACGGCCGCGCGGAGTTCGGCGGCGCGACGCTCGAGGTCACGGAGGCCGGCGGCGGTGTGCCGGGCGTTGGCGAGCATGATGCCCACCCAGAGATTCTCTTCGCCGGCGGCGATGCGGGTCGTGTCGCGCAGGCCGGCGCCGACCGCGAAACGGCGGAAACCGGGCTGATCCATCACGGCGAGCATGAGCGCCGAAGCGGCGGCATGCGGCACATGGCTGATCGCCGCGACGATCTCGTCGTGCTTGGCGGCGTCGGTCTCATGCAGGACCGAACCGAGTTCCTGCCAGAAGCGACGGACGGTGGCGAGGACCTGCGGGTCTTCGGCCCCGGTCGGCGTCAGGAAGCAGACGCGGCCTTCGAAGAGCTGGGCGGATGCGTGCGAGGCGCCGGCTTTCTCGCCGCCGGCCATGGGATGGGCGCCGACGAAGGGATTGGCCGCGGGCAGGCGACGGGCGGCGAGCAGGATGGCCCCTTTCACGCTCCCGGCGTCGGTGACCACGGCGCCCGGCGCGAGGCCGGGGGCGATGGCGAGGAAGGTCTCTTCCGCGGTGTCGACGGGCGTCGTCACGACGACGAGGTCCGCGCCGCGGACGCAGTCGGCCGCGCTCTCGAAGACTTCCGCCACGCCGAACCCGCGCAAGGTCTCCCGCGATCCCGCCGAGCGCGACCAGCATGCCAGCGAACCGGCCAGGCCCTTCCGCGCCGCCGCGAGGAGGATGGAGCCGCCGATGAGGCCGGCGCCGACGACGGCGATGCGCTTGAATTGAGCCATTTCCAATATTGAAGGTATGACTTTGATGAACCAGAGTGACGAACTATTAAAGCAAACAAACCGCCGGCGACGAAGTTGTCGGTCCGCTCATGAGCAACGGCCCTCGACCACCCAGCCCCGACTTCGTGCCCGCCGCGGATCCCCGGGCGCGCCGCGGGCGTTTCTCCTTCGAAGCCGTCTGGGCCCGGGTGCGTCTTCCCTTGCTGTTGGTCGTGATCGCGTCCCTGGCCATCGCCTCCCTCCTGCTCTACACGGCGGAGCGTCGGACGACCCGTCAGTCCGAGCTCACGGTCTCCGCGGCGGACGCCGAGGTCCTTCGTCAGCGTTCGCTCGCGGCGGAAGCGGCTTTCGAGAAAGTCCGCCAAGAGCGGTTCGAACTCACCGAGGACGATGTCCGTCTGCTGGAACAGGCCTTGCAGGCCCAAGAAGAGTATCTTTCCGCCCTCCGCTCCGTCGGGACCGAAGATGCCCGTCTCGTTTCCCTCCGTCGCCGGTTGCACCTCCTCCGGGGAGAGCGCCTACGCCAGGAGTCGGCCACCCTTGAGTCTGCCGCGCTCGCCCTGGCCAAGTCCGACGAAGCCGCTGCCTCCGAGAAGCTCCGTCGGGCCGTCGCCTGCGAACAGGAGATCGCCGATCGCTGGCAGTTTTCCGGCCTGGCTGATTCCGGTCGCCGCGCGTTGCTCGATACCCGCCTCCGTCGTCTTGAATCCTCGGCGCTCTGGCAGAAGGGACGTGCGTTGGAAGCCGAGGCGGAGAAGTCCTTCGCCGCCGGCCGTTACGCCGAGGCCGCGGAACGTTTCACGTCCGCCCTCGACGCGGAGAACGATTTTCTCGCGCGCTATCGCGACGTGCGCGATACCGCGTTCGGCCGCGCCGAACACCTCACCATCCGCCGCGAGACCGCGGTGTCCGGGCTCATCTGGGAAGAAGTCAGCCGGCATCAGGCCGCCGCCCAGGCCGCCGAAGCGAAGGCCGACTGGCCTGGCGCCGCCGCCCGCTGGCAGGACGCCGTCGATGCGTTCGCGCGCCTGCTCACGGCGCATCCGCGCAGCCAGTTCGCCGACCGGGCCAAGGAAGCCGCGATGGCGACGCGTCTGAACTTCGCCCGTTTCCATGACGATATCACGCGCGTGCGCGGCGCGGCCGGCCGGCTGCGCCAGGCCTTGCGGGCCCGGCAGGTCGACGACGCCCTTCGTCTGGCTGATTCGGTCCTCGCGGATGCCCGTCGTCTCTCCGAAGCGGGCACCGGCGTCTTTCGTCCGGAAGATGAAGAGCGCCAGGAACTGGAATTCATCGCCTCCCATGCCGCGACCATCCGGGGTTACCTGCCGGGGGCGGATCAGCAGCTGCTCCCTGTTCCCGGACGGTCGGTCCGGATGTACCGCACCGAGATCCCGCAGGGACTCTACGCCTCATTGATGGACGCCAACCCGAGCGCCCTGCGCCGGGAAGCCAATCCGGTGGAGTCGGTCACCTACGCCGACGCCGAGCTTTTCGCCCGCCGCCTGGGTTGGATCCTCGGCGGACGCGCCCGTCTCCCTTTCCTCGGCGAGCATGCGGCGGCGGCCGGCGACCTGACCAAGCCGGCTCCGGCCGAGAGCGCCTGGACCGCGGCGAACACCGATGGCGTGGACGCCCGTCCGGTGGGCTCCGCCAAGGCCGATGCGCAGGGCTTCCATGACTTGGTCGGCAACGTGGAAGAGTGGGTGGCTGCTGAAGAAGGCCACACCCGGGCTCCCGTCGTGGGCGGTAGCGTGGCCTCCGCGCCCGTCGCCGGGTTGGCGGTACGGCAGGTCCATAAGCGCGAGAAAAGCCGGACCCTCGGATTCCGCATCGTCATTGAATAATCGGCTTCGGGGCCTAATCATCGCCCGACCCCATGGCTAACCCCGCCCCCCGCCTCCAGCGCGCCGCGTTCTTCTTCGCGGCTTACGGGATGCTGGCCGCGCTCTCGCTGTGGTTCGCCTACGAACTCCGCTTCGTCGGCGCCGACGAACCGACGACCGCGGAGCACCTGGCCTTCGAAGCCTATCTCTATGAACAGCGTCCGATCGCGCTGCTGTGGCTCGTACCGCTGAAGGTCTGTCTGCTCGCGCTCTGGGGTCAGTTCCGCGGGGTGTTCTATTACTTTCGCCTGCCGGACGCCCTGCGCACGGCCCTCGCCCTCGCGACGGCGACCTTCGCGGCGCTCGCCTTGCCGCATTTCTTGGGCAGCGGCGCGCCTGGTGACGCGTTCAGCCTCCCGCGCGGCGTCACGCTGATCGACTTCAATCTCTCCTTGGTGCTGTTCATCGGCTTCCGCGTCTCCGTCCGCGCCCTCCGGGAGCGTTTCTCCGTCGGCACGGGTTCGCCGGCCGGCGTCGTCGAACGCATCGCCGTCGTCGGCGCCGGTCAGTCAGGCGCCCAGCTCGTCGCCGACCTGCTCGGCCGCCGCGGCCACGGTCTTGAGCCGGTCTGCTTCCTCGACGACGACGTCGCCAAGCATGACCTCCACATCCACGGCGTCCCCGTGGTCGGCTCGCCCGCCCGCATGGGCGAGCTCGCGGAGAAGTTCGGCGTCACCGAGATCATCCTCGCGCTGCCGGCCACCAGCGTCCGCCGCATCCGCGAAGTCAGCGCCCTCGCCGCCGCCAATAATCTCCGCGTGCTCGTCGTCCCCTCGATGGCCGAGCTCGCCGGCGGCCGCGTCCGCGCCTCCGACATCCGCCCGATCTCCGTCGAGGACATCCTGGGCCGTGCGCCGGCTCAGCTCGATGACGCCGCGATCGGCGCGATGGTCAAGGGCCGCGTCGTCCTCGTCACCGGCGCGGGCGGCAGCATCGGCCTCGAGCTCAGCCGTCAGGTCGCGGCGCATGGCCCTGCCCGGCTCCTCCTGCTCGACCAGTGCGAGGTGCTCCTCTATCAGGCGGAGCAGGAACTCATCGCGGCCGGTTACGGAGACGTCATCACGCCGCTGGTAGGCGACGTGACGGATCTTGCCCGCATGTCGGCTGTCTTCACGGCGCATCGCCCGAGCCTCGTCCTCCACGCCGCGGCGCATAAGCACGTCCCGATGATGGAAGCCCAGCCGGGCGAAGCCCTGAAGAACAACGTCGAGGGCACCTGGGTCGTCGCCCATCTCGCCGCGGAGCATGGCGTAGAGAAGTTCGTGCTCATCTCCTCGGACAAGGCGGTCAACCCCACCAACGTCATGGGTGCCAGCAAACGGCTGGCTGAACTGATGCTCCGCTCGCTCCAGGCCCGGCCCGGCGTCCGCACGAGCTTCATGGCCGTACGCTTCGGCAACGTGCTCGGTTCGTCCGGCTCGGTCATCCCCATCTTCCGCCGGCAGATCGCCGCCGGCGGTCCGGTCACGGTGACGCATCCGGACATGAAACGTTATTTCATGACGATCCCCGAGGCGGTCGGCCTCGTCTTGCAGAGCGCGACGCTCGGCCAGGGCGGCGACATCCTCGTCCTCGAGATGGGCGAGCCGCTCAAGATCATCGACGTCGCCCGGCACCTCATCGAACTCAGCGGCCTGCGTCCGGACGTCGACATCGAGATCCGGATCATCGGCCTGCGTCCTGGCGAGAAGCTCGTCGAGGAGCTCCAGTGCGACGGCGAGCAGTTCCGGTCGACGACGCACCCGCGGGTCTTCCGTTTCACGGCCGCCGGCGAGACCTCCCTCCCTCCCGAAGCCTTGCGCGCGCAGGTGGCCGACCTCCTCCGCCTGCAGCCGGGCGACTGCAAGCAGGGCATCCGCCGGCTCGTTCCCGAATACGTCCCGTTCGCGGAGTAGTTTTTTCGCTTCGGGCTTCACAGGCGGGGGTGCCTCCGACACGCTTCGGCCATGGCTCGCGCGCTTTCCTCCGCACCTCAGGTCGGCATCATCATGGGTTCCCAGTCCGACTGGGAGACGATGGTCAACGCCGCCGACACGCTCAAGAAACTCGGCGTCGCTTTCGAAGCCGAAGTCGTCAGCGCGCACCGCACGCCGCTGAAGCTCAAGGACTACGCCCTGGCGGCCCGTCGTCGCGGCCTGAAGGTCATCATCGCCGGCGCCGGCGGCGCGGCCCACTTGCCCGGCATGGTCGCCGCGATGACCTCGCTCCCCGTCATGGGCGTCCCCGTCCAGTCCAAGTCTCTCGACGGCATCGACTCGCTCCTCTCCATCGTCCAGATGCCCGCCGGCATCCCGGTGCATACGTTCGCGATCGGACGGGCTGGCGCCATCAACGCCGCCCTCGGCGCCGCTGCGGTGCTCGCCCTTTCCGACCCCAAGTTGGCCAAGAAACTCGACGGCTACCGCGCCGCGCAGACCAAGGCCGTGCTCGATAACCCGATCCCCGGCCGTAAGGGCAAGAAGCGCTGAGCCATGGAGCGCCCCCTGCAGCCCGGCGGAACGATCGGTATCCTCGGCGGCGGCCAGCTCGGCCGCATGTCGGCCATCGCCGCCCGTCGCCTCGGTTACAAGGTGCGTACCTTCGATCCCTCCGCTGGCGCCTGCGCCGCGGCGATCGCCGACGAGCATGTCACCGCCGACTGGAGCGACACCGCCGCGTTGACGCGTTTCGCGCAGGGCTGCGGCCGCGTCACGCTCGAGTTCGAGAACATCC
Source organism: Verrucomicrobiota bacterium (assembly GCA_046052185.1). Classification (GTDB taxonomy): domain Bacteria; phylum Verrucomicrobiota; class Verrucomicrobiia; order Opitutales; family UBA953; genus UBA953. The sequence continues at coordinate 28,154 of JBJOMV010000007.1, forward strand.
CGCCCGCGACGGTCGAATTCGTCGCGAAGTCCGTGCCGTGCCACCCGTCCGCCTCCGTCCTGGCGACCTGCCAGAACCGCCGCCGCGAGAAGGAGTTTCTCCGAGCCTCCGGCATCCCGTGCGCCCACTTCGCCGTCGTTTCTTCTCTCGCCGAGCTGCAGGCCGCGGTGAAGTCCATCGGCTTCCCCTGCGTGCTCAAGACCGCTGACTTCGGTTACGACGGCAAGGGCCAGGTCAAGCTGCCGACCGCCGAAGCCGACCTCGCCGCCGCGTGGGCGAAGATCGGCGGCGCCGTGGGCGTCCTCGAAGCTTGGGTCCCTTTCCAGATGGAGATCTCCGTGCTCGTCGCGCGCACCGTCGATGGCCGCACCGCCGTCTACGATCCCGCCGAGAACATCCACCGTAACCATATCCTGCACCTCTCGCTTTCGCCGGCCCGCATCTCCGCGGCCACCGCCGCCGAAGCCCGCGCGCTCGCCCTGAGCATCGCCGAGAAGATCCGGCTCGTCGGCCTGCTCGCCGTCGAGATGTTCGTGCAGGACGGCCGCATCGTCGTCAACGAGCTCGCCCCGCGTCCGCACAACAGCGGCCACCAGACTTTCGACGCCCACGAGACCAGCCAGTTCGAGCAGCATGTCCGCGCCGTCTGCGGCCTGCCGCTCGGCGGCACCAAGCCCCTCGCGCCTTCCGCGATGGTGAACCTCCTCGGCGATGTCTGGCGCGACGGTCAGGAGCCTGACTGGACCAAGGTCCTCGCCGATCCCTCCGCCAAGCTGCACCTCTACGACAAGGGCAAGGCCGCGCCGGGCCGGAAGATGGGCCACATCACCGTCACCGCGCCGACCCTCGAAGAAGCGATGCGTCGCGCCGAGGCGCTGCACGCCGCGCTCTGACCGATGTCGGCCCCGCAGGTCTTATTCTGGGCCAATATCCTCATCCTCGTCCCGATAGGTTTCGGGACTTTGCTGAAGACGTCGCTGACGGATCACGGGGTTTTCGCGGAGAGCGCCGGCTGGCGGACGCTGGTCGGTTCACTCTGGGTAGCGATACTCGCCTGTTCCGCGCTGGGCGTGGTCTGGCCGTCTAGCTTCATCTGGTTGCTGCTGCTGCAGGTCATCTACAAGTCCGTGTGGTTGCTCGTCTACGCCGCCCCCCGCGTCCTGTCCGGACGCAGCCAAGAGATCCCCGCCGGCATCGCGCTGAGCTTCGTCGTCATCGTCCTGGTCTGGCCTTGGTTCATTCCTTGGGGCCAGTTGTTCGCCGCGCTCTGATCAGTCGAGCAGCTCCGGCTTGCGGCTGAAGAGCTCGAGCGGGATCTGGCCGAGGCAGAGGAACAGCAGGACCGCCTGGAAGACCGGGATGCGCGCCTTCATGCCCGCGGCTTGGGCGACGTAGTTCTTGGCCATGACTTCGGAGATCATCGCGAAGGCGAAGATCAGCGAGGCGACGCAGAGCACCACGAAGAGCCGGTTCCAGACCTTCGCCGAAGTGATGCGACGCCAAGGCAGGAAGAGCAGGCCGGCGTAGGCGATGAGGAACCAGCATTCGGCGCGCAGGGCGCGGGGGAAAGTCACGACCGCGGGATCCCAGCGCGGCGGGATCTTCGCGAAACCGAGGTTCAGGCCGCCGAGCAGTTCGTTGAGGGCCATCAACAGGCAGAAGACGCCGAAGCCAAGGGCGATGAAGCGTCCGTAGCGGATGCGTTGAGCGGTGTTCTCGTGCATGCGGATCAGGTTGGGCGGCGTCGGGGCGGACGCAAATCCTCAGAGCGGACGGAACAGCGCGACGTCGCTCCATTCGCCCATGATGCGGCCGTCGGCGCGGGTGCCGGCGCCCCAGGCGGCCTGGCACTTCGCTTCGAAGTGGGCGCGGACGGCGTCCTGCTCCTTCGCGAGGATGCCGCTGAGGGCGAGGACGCCGCCGGGGCTGACGGAGTCGACGAGGTTGTCGGCGTAGATGCAGAGGACGTCGCTGATGATGTTGGCCAGCACGACGTCGGCCCGACCGGTCAGCCGGAAGCCTTCTTCCAGGCCGGCGTGATGGAAGGCGACCGCGTCGTCGGCGATGCCGTTCTCTTCGCGGTTGGCGATGCTGACGCGGACGGATTCCGGATCGCGGTCGAAACCGGCGATGCGACCGCAGCCGAGCTTGGCGGCGGAGAGGGCGAGGATGCCGGAGCCGCAACCGGCGTCGGTGACGGAGACCTGCGCGGCGGGATGCGTCTCGAGGAAGTCCATCATGCGGATCGCGCAGAGGCGGGTCGTCGGATGGTCGCCGGTACCGAACGCCAGGCCGGCGTCGAACCAGATCACGGCGGCGTCAGCCGGGACGGCATGCTTGCCGCGCATCCAGGCCGGGACCCAGTGGAGACGTCCGTGATCCCAAGGCTTGAGGTGTTCTTTGTAGGCTTCCTTCCAGTCCTTGTCGGCCATGACGGTCTCGTCGTAGGCCTCGGGCAGTTTCTTGAAGGCCTTGCGCAGCCCGGCCCAAGCCTCGTCGGCTTCGGCCTTCGTGTCGAAGTAGCCCATCACGAAGTGCGGTTTCCCGGGGCCTTCATGGAAGAGCATCCAGGAGGAGCGGGTGAGTTCGCAGAAATGGTCTTCCAGCGGCTGGACCATGTCTTCGTGGATGGGGCACTTCAGTTCGATCATCAGGAAAGCGTCTCGCTCAGTCGGGCGATCACCGCGGGCAGCAGGGCGTGCTCGGCGGCGTGGATCTTCTGCGCGAAGGACTCAAGGGTGTCGGCCGGCTCGCGGGCGACGCGGGACTGGCCGAGGTGGGCGCCGCCGTCGATCTCGGCGTTGACCCAGTGGACGGTGCAACCGGCTTCCGGCACGCCGGCGTTCCAGGCCTGGCCGATGCCGTCGAGGCCGGGGAAGGCGGGCAGCAGGCTCGGGTGGAGGTTGATGATGCGGCCGGCGAAGGCGTCGAGCAGGGGGGCCTTGATCACGCGCATGAAGCCCGCGAGCACCACCAGGTCGACCTGGGCGGCCTTGAGGGCGTCGGCCCAGGCTTGCTCGCGTTCGGGCGAGAACTTCGTCTTGAAGGGGCCGGTGTCGAGGAAGCGGGCGGGGACGCCGTACTTCGGACCGAGCTCCAGCATCTTGCAGGTCGGGACGTCGCACCAGATCCCGACCACCTTGGCCTTGCCCAGCCGGCCTTCGGCCTGGGCGCGGAGGACCGCGTCGGCGTTGGAGCCGCGACCGGAACCGAGGAGGGCGACGCGCATGACGGGAAGGTGTCGGCGGGGCCCGTCGCCTGCAAACGGATTTTCGATTTCGGACTTTGAACCGCTCGGCGGAACGCCGAAGATGCGGTCACTGCTTCCCCATGGACCGCCGCGACTTCCTTCACCTCACCGCCTTGGGTTCGTTGGGCGCTTACGCTCTGTCGGGTTGCGCCGGTGGCGGCGGCGGATCCGTCAGCGTGCCTTCCGTGCGGCCTGCTCCCGCCGGCGGCGCGCCGACCGGCAGGGTCATGCTCGGCATCGACGTCCTCGCGGCCGAAGGCTTCGCCCGCCTGCAGGGTCTCCGCTGCGGACTCGTCACGCATCGTGCCGGCGTCAACGGCGCCGGTCAGCGCACCGCTGACGTGCTTGCGCGCGCGCCGGGCGTGAAGCTCGTGAAACTCTTCGGCCCGGAGCACGGCATCGACGGCGTGGCCAAGGCCGACGTCAAGGTAGGCCACGCGAAGGACGCGCGCACCGGCCTGCCGGTCTACTCCCTCTACGGCGCGACGCGTAAGCCGACCCCGGAGATGTTGGCCGGCCTCGACGCGATCATCATCGACTTCCAGGACATCGGCGCCCGCTCCTATACTTACGTCAGCTGCATGCGCCTCGTCATCGAGGCCTGCTTCTCCCTGCCGCGACCGGTCCGCGTCATCGTGCTCGACCGACCCAATCCGCTCGGCGGCGAGAAGGTCGACGGACCGTTCCTCGACCGCAAGTGGCGCAGCTACGTCGGCTCCTACGAGACCCCTTACGTCCACGGCCTCACCATCGGTGAGCTCGCCCGCTGGGCGGTCGCCACGCCCGGCGTGCTCGACATCGACGATGCGGTGCGCCGCCGCGGCCAGCTCGACGTCGTCGCCATGCGAGGCTGGCGCCGCTCGATGACCTGGAACCTCACCGGTCTGAATTGGACGGCGACCTCGCCGATGATCGACAGCCCGCAGGCCGCGCTCGGTTATGCCATGACCGGCCTCGGCTGCATGGACTCCGGTTTCAGCCATAGCGCCGGCACCGGCCGCAACTTCCGTTTCCTCACCTATCCGCGCCGCAAGGCCGCCGAACTCACCGCCGCGTTGGGCGCGTCCGTGCCCGGCCTCACGCTGCAGCCCCAGCAGCTCGCGGACGGCACGCAGGGCGTCTACCTCGCCGTCACGGATTACGCCGCGTTCCGCCCTACGGCGATCTCGTTGCATCTCTTCCGGCAGGCCTGCGTCTGGGCGCCGAACCCGTTCGCCGGGCTCACCGGCGGCAAGCGCGACCTCTTCATCAAGCACCTCGGCAGCGAGGCGTTCTTCGAGGAACTGCGCACGCAGGGCGCGCGCATCGACCTCGCCCGCTGGATGCGTCGCTGGGACGGCGACGCGGCGGCCTTCCGCGCGCGCACCGCTCCGTTCCGTCTCTACGCCTGATCAGTAGGCGCGTCCTTCGCGCTTTTCCCAGTAGTTGATGTACGCCTGGTTGAGCACGCCGAGACCGCCCGGAGTCGGGTAGTCGCCGGTGAAATACCAGTCGCCGCGGCTCGAAGGGCAGGCCTTGTGCAGCGACGCGATCTTCTGGAAGACGAGGACGAGCTCACCCTTCCAGCCGCTCTTCGCGGGGTAGACGAGTTCGGCCGCCTTGGCGGCGATCTCTTCTTCGGTGAAGGCGTCATAGATGCGCTTCACGTGGTTGCGCATCTCCTTGGTCGGCTTCTTCGCCTGCGCGACGCAGTCTTCGTAGACTTCGCGGAGGAGGTCGGCCATGCCGCGTTCCTTGCAGAGCGCGACGGCCGCCTGGAAGGCGAGGAACTTGCCCATCTCGGACATGTCGATGCCGTAGCAGTCCGGGTAGCGGATCTGCGGGGCCGTCGAGGCGATGACGATGCGCTTCGGGTTCGGACGGGCGAGGATGCGGAGGATGGACTGGCGGAGCGTGGTGCCGCGGACGATCGAGTCGTCGACGCAGACGAGCGTGTCGCCTTCGCGCACGGTGCCATAGGAGATGTCGTAGACGTGCGAGGCCATCTGCATGCGGTTCTTCTCCTGGGAGATGAACGTGCGCAGCTTGACGTCCTTATGGGCGACCTTCTCGCCGCGCGGCCAGCCGCCGAGCACGAGTTTCTCGATCATGGCCTCGTCGAGCTTGCCGGCGCGCTGCGCGGCGATCAGTTTTTCGCTGACCTGCGCGCGGCGGCGTTTGCGGAGCTCTTCCATCAGGCCGTACCAGGCGATCTCGGCCGTGTTGGGGATGTAGGAGAAGACCGCGTTGTCGTGGTCGTCGCGGATCTGGGCCAGGACGTCGTCGGCGAGGGCGGCGCCCAGGGCCTTGCGTTCGGCGTAGATCTCGGGGTCGTTGCCGCGGGAGAAGTAGATGCGTTCGAAGGAACAGTGACGGACCTCGCCGGGGGCGTGGAAGGGCTCGACCGAATGACGCCCGTCCGCCTTCATGATCAGCGCGTGGCCGGCCGGGAGTTCATGGACGTCTTCCTGGCTGACGCCGACGATGGTCATCAGGGCGACGCGCTCGGAGGCGACGGCGATGAGGTCCTCGGTGCGGGCGTACCAGCAGGGGCGGATGCCGTTCGGGTCACGGATGACGAAGCTGTCGCCGTTGCCGACGAGGCCGGCGATGGCGTAGCCGCCGTCCCAGTTCTTGGCGGCGCGGCGCAGGACGTTGCCGATGTCCATGTGCTTGGAGATCTCCGCCTGCACGGCGGCGCCTTCCAGGCCCTGGTCCTTGAACGCCTTGAAGAGGCGGTCGTGCTCTTCGTCGAGCCAGAAGCCGATCTCCTCGAGGATGGACTGCGTGTCGGTCGAGTAGATGACGTGCGCGCCGCGCTGCGTGAGCGAGGCGTTGAGCTCGGCGGTGTTCGTGAGGTTGAAGTTGCCGGCGACGAGCAGGTTGCGGGTCGGCCAGATGGACTTGCGCGCGTACGGGTGGCAGGAGACCGAGTCGAAGTTGCCGGAGGTGCCGTAACGCAGGTGGCCGAGCAGGAGCTCTCCGCCGAAGTCGAAGTGACGCTTCACCGTCTCGGGGAACTCCGGGACGATGACCGCCTCGCGCATCTTGTCGGAGTAGGCCTTGATCTGGCGGGTGAAGATCTGGGTCAGGCCCTGGGCGCCGATCTCACGGTCGCGGAAGAGGAAGGCCTCGCCGTTCTCCGAGCCGATCTTGACGCAGCCGATGCCGGCGCCGTCCTGTCCGCGGTTGTGCTGCTTCTCCATCAGCAGGAAGAGCTGGTTGAAGCCGTGCAGCGGGGTGCCGTACTTCTCCTGATACCATTTCAGGTCCTTGGTCAGCCGGACAAGGGCAATGCCGCATTCGTGCCTTAAAGAGTCGCTCATCGCAGGCCTCGGAGTTTGCCCGTCCGGCGCGCGTCCTGTCCAGCGCTTACTATTAAGAGCGCAACAACCGGTCGAGCCGGGAGAGGCTCTCGCCGATCAGGCCCGCCATGTCGGTGTGCTGCCGGAAGGCCGGGTCCCGGTGGTATTCGGCCAGGCCGTCGGCGAGTTCCTTGGCTTTTTCGGGCGAGGTCAGGGGATTGGCCCGCATGGCGGCCAGCAGGTCCTTGACCCGGTCGGGCGCGGCGAGGTGGCGGCGGTGGATCAGCGACTGCTCCTCGCGTCGGTATTGGGCGGCGGAGGCGGCGTTGATGTGCTTGGCGCAGAGCTGGGCGAACGGCCGGTTCTCCTTGAACGAACCCGGGAGGTAGAAGCGGAGGCGCCCGTCGTAGCTCTGCTGGTCGAAGTCCATGGCGCGCACGCGGATGGCGGTGGCGTCGAAGTCCGGGGTGACCGCGATGACGAAGTTGTAGGCGCGCATGTCGCCGAGCAGGCGCACGAGGCAGCGTTCCTCGAACTTGATGAGCTCCTTGGCGAGGCGCACCGGGTGGTGGCCGTCCGCAGCCAGCCATTTCTCGGCGAAGATGTCGCCGGGGATGCCGGTGACGTGCTCCTCGACCAGCGTCTCGCCCCAGGTGAGGTAGAGCATGCGGTTCGGCGAGAGCAGGTGCTCGAGCTCGAGCCCGCAGACGCGCGAGGCGTCGCCGACCTTCACGTAGAAATAGTCGTGGTTCTCGTTGTACGCGTTGACGATGCGGACACGGAACGGCTGCGAGTTGCCGAACGAGCAGAAGTCCACGCGGTCGACGTAGACGTGGCTGAAGACCTTCATGCCGCCTTCGCCGCGCAGGAGCGCGTACGTCTCGAGCAGGCCCTGCGAGAGCCGGCCCATCTCTTCCGGCGGATATGCGACGGTCTCCCAGAGGGTGTCCTTGCCGCGTTCGAGCAGGGGCATCGCCGCGGAGAACTGCCGCAGCTGGGCGTAGGTCACGGGCAGGGGGACTTCGCGGCCTTCGCGCGAAAGGTAGGCGCGGAGTTCTTCGCCGATCGGATACGCCGGCTTGCGGTTGGTCCGCTTGAACTCGGCTTCGCTTCCGGCGGCGTCCATCGTCAGTCGAGGTTCGGCTTCGCGCTGGTCTCTTCCACCACGACCCGCAGCGGCGCGCCGGGATGGCATTCGGCGCGGTAGGCGATGAAGCCGCGGCGGTGCTCGTCGTACACGGGCCAGAGCAACGTGCGGTCCGTCTCCGGCACGGCGACGTTCCCGAGCTCCTCGCGCGCGAAGAAGGCGAAGCGGCCTTCGTCGATCGTCGCGGGCAGGGCCGTCAGCGGCTTGCGGCAATCGAAGAGGAACATGAGCCAGTGCGACTGACCTTCGTAGCCTTTCTCGGAGATCATGCCGAAGAGATGGAGGTCTTCGGTCGCGACGTGCACGCCGGTCTCCTCGAAGGTCTCGCGTACGGCGCATTCGAACGGCGACTCGCCGACGCCCATCTCGAGCTTGCCGCCGATCGGGCTCCAGCAGCCGAGGTTCGGCGCCTTGGTACGTTGGATGAGCAGGAGGCGGCCCGCCTCGTCGCGCAGGAAGACGAGGACGCTGATCTTGAAGGGCAGGGCGGCGCCGGCGGTCATGGACTCACCCTTGCGGGCGGAGTCCGGCGGCACAACCCCGGAGTGCGTTCAGCCGGCGAGGATGGCGTCGATCCGCTTGAGCTCGTCCGAGGCGAACGGCGCCGACGAAGCCGCGGCCACGCACTGCTCGAGCTGGGCGACCTTGCTGGCCCCGATGATGGCGGAGGTCACGCGGCGGTCCCGCAGGACCCAGGCGATCGCCATCGACGCGAGCGGCTGGCCGCGTTCGGCGGCGACTTCCGCGAGGCGGCGGACCTTCTCCATGCGCGCGGCGTCGAGCTGCTCGGGGCGCAGGTAGCCGTGCGGCTTGCCGGCGCGCGCGTCGGCGGGGATGCCTTGCAGGTAACGGTCGGTGAGCATGCCTTGCGCGAGCGGCGAGAAGACCGCGCAGCCGAGGCCTTCCTTCTCCACGACCTCGAGCAAGCCCGCCTCGGGGGTGCGCTCGAAGAGGCTGTACTTGGGCTGATGCATGACGCACGGCGTGCCGAGCTCGCGCAGGAGGGCGCACGCGCGGGCGGTGTCGGCGGGATCATAGTTGGAGATCGCGGCGTACAACGCCTTGCCCGAGCGGACCGCCTGGGCGAGCGCGCCCATGGTCTCCTCGAGCGGCGTGTGCGGGTCGCGCCGGTGGCTGTAGAAGACGTCCACATAAGGCAGGCCCATCCGCTTCAGCGATTGGTCGAGCGACGCGAGGAGGTATTTGCGCGAGCCGAAATCACCGTGCGGTCCGGGCCACATGGTGTAGCCGGCCTTGGTGGAGATGATGAGTTCGTCGCGATAGGCGCCGAGGTCTTCGCGCAGGATACGACCGAAGGTCTCTTCGGCGCTGCCGGGCACGGGGCCGTAGTTGTTCGCCAGGTCGAAGTGCGTGACGCCGAGGTCGAAGGCGCGCAGGGCGATCGCGCGCGCGTTGGCGTAGTCGTCGACGCTCCCGAAGTTATGCCAGAGGCCGAGTGAGACCTTGGGCAGGTGCAACCCTGACTTTCCGCAGCGGGTTTGGAAAGACTTCTGGGCGTAGCGGGCGGGGTCGGCCGGATGCATGACCCCAATCAATTCGCCGTCCCCGACGAAGCCAGCGCTTAAGCGGCTGCCGGTTGGGCTTGGACCTGCGCCGAGCACTTCTTGGCGAGGGCGGCGTGGTCGAAGGAGGGGCCGCTGACCAGGTCGCCCTCAGGCGTGGGGACCAGGCTGAGCAGGCCATGGGTGTCGATCAGGCTCAGGGCCCGGACGGACTTGCGGGCGATCTCCTTACCTAAGGTCGCGGTGGCGTGGACATACGTCAGCACGCAGAAGAGGATGATGGCCCATAATCGGAGCATCGGGAAGAGGGATGGCGTGGATGAGCCCATGCTCATTATTATGCAGACCCCATGCCAACGACCCTAGGGGGTATTATTGTCTAAATTTAGGCACAAACACCAAGGAAGATGCCCAAAAATCAAAGTTAAGCCCCGGCTTTCCTTCGTTCTGGCTCCTGCTTAGGTGGAATGCCCCCATGCCCGAGCTCGCCGAAGTCGAATATTTCCGCCGCCGCTGGGACGTCGGCCTAGGCCGCAAGGTTTCGGCGGTTCATCTTAATACCAAGGCACGCATCGGCCGAGGGCTAGCCCCGGCGGCGCTGACCAAGGCCTTGGCGGGGGCCAAACTCGTCGAGTCCTTCGCCGCGGCGAAGCAGATGGCCTTCCGATTCTCCGGCGGCGCCTGGCTCGGCGTACATCTCGGGATGACGGGTCGGCTCGAAGCGGGCGACGCGGAGCGCGAGCCGACGCCTTACGACCACTTCAAGCTGATGATGAGCGGCGGCAAGGAACTGGTCTTCGTCGATCCGCGGCAGTTCGGCCGCGTCCTCTTCTGGCAAGGCGACGGCGTGCCGCCGTGGTGGGAGAAGATTCCGCCCGCGATCCTTTCTCCGGAGTTCACCGTCGGTGTCGTCGAGGTGTTCCTGCGGCGCCGCGCGCGCACGGCGATCAAGCCGGTGCTGCTCATGCAGGAACGTTTCCCCGGCATCGGCAACTGGATGGCCGACGAGGTGCTCTGGCGCGCGGGCTTCCATCCGCAGGCCAAGGCCGGATCGTTCGGACCTAAATCCGTCCGCAAGCTCCACGCGACCTTGCGCGAGGTCTGCGCCGAGGCGATGGACGTCATCGGCAAGGATTGGTCCGACCCGCCCGATACCTGGCTCTTCAACCATCGCTGGAAGGACGGCGGCCGCTGTCCGCGTTCGAAGAAGCCGCTCGTCCGCGAGGATGTCGGCGGACGCACCACCTGTTGGTCGCCCGCACGGCAGGTCCTCGGCGCCGAACGCCGTTGACCTTCCGCGCGGCCGCGCGAACTTTGACGCATGCGCGTCACCGGCGGCATCGCTCGAGGCATCCAGCTCCGCGTCCCCACGCAGGGCGGCGTGCGTCCGGCCACGGATTACATCCGTGAAGCGGTCTTCAACTCGCTGGCGGCGTTCGTCCCCGGCACGGCGGTGCTTGACCTCTTCGCCGGCACCGGCGCCTACGGGCTCGAGTCGCTCAGCCGCGGCGCCCTCCGCGCGACGTGCGTCGACCAACGCATCGGCGCGGAGCTCACCGCCAACGCCGCCGCGGTCGCGAAGTCGATGGGCGTCGCCGAACTGCCTTTCACGAAGATCACCGGCGATGCGACCAAGCCCGGCGTGGCCGCCGGCCGCTTCGACCTCGTGTTCGCCGATCCGCCCTGGGAGCTCTGGCAGACCAAGGGAGCGGAGATCGCCGCGACGGCGGTGAGCTACGCCGAAGAAGGCGCGCACGTGCGCGTGATCCTCGAAGCGCCCGGCGGCTACGAAGTCCCGGTGCCCGAAGGTTGGAAGCTACGCAAGGTGATCGGGAAAGGCAAAGGCCAGCCCGCCGCGTCCGTCCTCGTCCGCAAGGCGTCGGAGTGATCAGCCGCCGACCGGCCGGTGCTTCGCCCAGGCGCGCAGCTGCGCGAGCATGAGCGCGCCGCCGACGAGCGCCGCGGCTTCGACGCGCAGGATGCGGTCGCCGAGATGCGCGAAGCCGAAGCCCGCGGCGCGGAGCGTCGCGCGTTCCGCTTCCGCGAAGCCGCGCTCCGGTCCGATCGCGAGCACCGCCGCCTTGGCCGGAGCGGAAATTTCCGGCGCGCCGGCGGCTTCGTACGGATCGAGCGCGAGCTTCCACGCGTCGGCCGCGACGAGCGCGACGGCTTCGGTGAGCGAACCGACGCGCGTCACTTCCGGCACGAGCGTCGAGCAGGCCTGCTCGGTTCCCTTGAGGACATGCTCGCGCCACTCGCCGTCTTTCCACAGCGAGCTCGTGAGGTAGCCCGGATCGCCTTTCGCCGACTCGAAGAAGATGATGCGCGCGGCGCCGAGGCTCGCGAGGTCGTGCAGGACTTTCTTCGCGGTCTGCGGACGGGGGAGCCCGACGAGCACCGTGAGGGGCAGGCGCGCCTGCTGAGATTTTTCCCAGACGACCGAGAACGTGAGCTTCGGCGCGAGCGCGGTGATCGTCGCGATCCCGCGCAGTCCGTTCTCGACGCCGACGTGGAACGAACCGCCGACGGCGAGTCCGACCGTCTCGCGCAGGTGGCGGGCGCGCGCGTCAGCGGACGGGAGTCCGGTCGCCGCTTCGTCGGGGGTGATCAGCACCAAGTTCACGGCTGCTAAAGTGAGCCGGCGACCTCGACTGGCGAGAGGGAAGGGCGCTAACGCTTGCGCGCGACGACGACTCTTTCATGATGGGGCCATGGACCTTTCGGACTTCCGTAAAGAGTATGCCGCCCACGGGATCGACCGGCACGAACTGCTCGAGGCGCCGCTGGCTCAATTCAAAGCCTGGTTCGATCAGGCCAAGACCGCCGGCGTGGTGGAGCCCAATGCGATGGTCCTCTCGACCCACGGTCTCGACGGCTTCCCGTCCTCCCGGACCGTCCTGCTCAAGGCCGCCGATGAGCGGGGGTTGTCCTTCTTTACTAACTATGATAGTAAGAAGGGCGCCGAGATCGCGGCCAACCCCCGCGTGACCCTGCTTTTCCCTTGGTTTGCCCTGGAGCGTCAGATTCACATAACTGGCTCATTGATAAAGACTTCCGAGGAAGAATCGGTGACCTATTTCGCCCGTCGCCCCTATGGCAGCCAGCTGGGCGCCCTGGCGTCCGACCAGAGCGATATCATCGCCGACCGTTCCGTCCTCGAGGCGCGCCTGGCCGAGCTTAAAGCCAAGCATCCCGAAGGCCAGGTCCCCCGCCCCCCGCACTGGGGAGGATATCGCCTGATTCCGCAGCATTTCGAGTTCTGGCAGGGCCGGACGAACCGTCTCCACGACCGCTTCGTCTATACCCTTAAAGGCGACAAATGGGAGATCGTGCGGTTGTCCCCCTGAGCCGGCAGGGTAATTAGGGATTCTAATGGCGGGCACCTTGCTCGGCTTACTCTGGGTCAGGGGGTATGCGTAGGGTTGACCCCCGCCTATGGAATCATTCACCAATCCTCTTTCGCGTCTAAATGCGCTCTCTTTCCCTCATTGGTCTTTTCTCCCCGGCGCTTGTTTTCGCTAGTTCCGAAGGCGTGAACCCTTCCGCCCAGGACCTCTTCCATCTCGGCGGTCTCCCGATCTCGAACTCGATCTTCACCACCTGGCTGATCGCCGCCCTGATCATCATCGCGATCCGTCTGGCCGTCGGCACCCCCAAGCTCATCCCGGGCAAGGGCCAGGGCGTCGTCGAAGGCATGGCGCAGGGTCTCCGCGATTCGCTCGAACCGATCGTCGGCAAGAAGATGATCGGGAAGACCTTCCCGCTGCTCTGCGGCTTCTTCGTCTTCATCCTGCTCATGAACTGGAGCGGCCTGCTCCCCGGCGTCGGCACGATCAAGTTCCAGCATGACGGCCACTGGCTCGACGCCATCCGCCCGGCCAACTCCGACCTCAACACCACGCTCGCGCTCTCCGTCCTGTCGTTCGTCGCCTGGACGTATTTCGTGCTGCGCTACGCCGGCTTCAAGGTCCTCGTCTTCGACCTCTTCGGCAACAAGGCCGACAAGAAGGAAGTCGGCATGCTCATGTGGGTGCTGCTCATCCCGATCTTCTTCGCCGTCGGCGGCATCGAAGTCGTCTCGATCGCCTTCCGCCTGATCTCCCTTTCCTTCCGTCTCTTCGGCAACGTCTTCGGCGGCGAGAACCTCATCCACGCCCTCTCCGATCCTTCCAC
>JBJOMV010000008.1:0-39876 GCA_046052185.1 Verrucomicrobiota bacterium
GTGAACTCCTCGGACCGACCAATTCTAAAGTGGCTCCCAAGGGCACCATCCGTGGCGATTTCGGCACCGAGATGATGCGCAATGTCTGCCACGCCTCCGACAGCCCCGCCGCGGCGGACGCTGAGGTTCGCCGTTTCTTCCGTCCTGACGAAGTTTTCGCCCCCGAGGCGAGCCGAGTCTAAGCGAAAGCATAGCAAAATAGGCCCCGCCGTTCGCGCGGCGGGGCTTATCTGTTTGGCAGCCGTTGCCGGCCTGTCCAGATTCCCGGCGTGGAATTCCACTGCCCAGACTGCGGCCTGCCGATCCAGGCGGTCGACCTTGCGCCTGCCCAAGGCGTCGCGGTCTGTCGTTTCTGCGAGAAGCCTTTCCCGATGGCGGCCTGCCAGGCGGCGATTCCCTTCGAGCAGCGCAACGTCGTCCCCGTGATGACCCCGCCGAAGGGCGTGGACCTGGTCGAGACGATGGATGGCTTCCGGCTGACGCTGTCGACCCGCAGCTGCATCGCGTTCTTCCTCGTGCCCTTCACGCTCGTCTGGGCGGGCGGTTCGCTCGGCGGCATCTACGGCACGCAGATCGCCAAGGGCGAGTTCAACCTGATGATGTCGCTCTTCGGGCTGCCGTTCCTGCTGGGGTCGGTCGCGCTCATCGGCCTGACCGTGATGACCGTCTGCGGCCGCACGATCGTGGAGCTGGCGGCCGGGAAGTTTTCGATCCGCACCGGCGCCTTGGGGGTCTATCGCACCCGCTCGGCCGCCTGGCATGATGTCCGTTCGTGCCGCCTCACCGAGGTCTCGCGGCGCAGTCGCAACAGTTACAGCACGAGCTTCCAGGTTGAATTCAAGGTCGACGGAGGCAAGGACCTGGAAGTGAGCGCCGCCGGCGTCGAGCGGGAGACCGCGCTCTGGCTGGCCCGCTTCCTGGCCGGCCGAATCCAGCGCGGACGATAATTCCCCGTTGCCCTCGGGCGGGGGAATTGGGCAAAGTCGGCCCATGCTGGACCCTAAGTTCCTCCGCGAAAACATCGACCTCGTCCGCAAGGGCGTCGCCCGGAAGAAGTTCCAGGTCGACCTCGACGCCGTCTTGGCCGCCGACGAAGCCCGCCGCCACGCGGTGGCCGAGTTCGAGGTCGCCCGCTCCGCGCAGAACGCCGCGAACAAGGAGATGGCCGCGATGCCCAAGGGCTCGCCGGAATTCCAGGCCAAGGTCGCCGAGATGAAGGCCGCTTCCGCCAAGGTGAAGGAACTCGAGAAGAAGGTCACCGAAGCCGAGGAGCAGATGAAGGCCGTCGCGCTTTCCGTCCCGAACATCCCGCATGACACCGTGCCCGAAGGCCGCACCGAGGCCGACAACAAGGTCATCCTCGAGTGGGGCGACCATGCGAAGCTCATCTCCCCGGCCGCCAAGCCGCACTGGGATATCGCCTGGTTCAACAAGGCGATCGACTTCGAACGCGGCGTGAAGGTCACCGGCGCGGGCTTCCCGTTCTACGTGGGCGACATGGCCCGCCTGGTCCGCGCGCTGATCCAATACTTCCTCGAAGAAGCCGGCGCCAACGGCTACGTCGAGGTCCACGCGCCGCTGCTCGTCAACGCCGCTTCGGCCACCGCCACCGGCCAGCTGCCCGACAAGGAAGGGCAGATGTACCACGCGCAGACCGACGATTTCTACCTCATCCCGACGGCCGAGGTGCCGGTCACGAACTTCTTCCGCGACGAGATCCTCGACGAGGCCTCGCTGCCCGTGAAGCGCGTCGGCTACACGCCGTGCTTCCGCCGCGAAGCCGGCAGCTGGGGGGCGCACGTGCGCGGCCTGAACCGACTGCACCAGTTCGACAAGGTCGAGCTCGTGAAGTGGACGCACCCGGACAAGTCGTTCGAGGAACTCGAACTGCTCCGCGGCGACGCCGAGCGCCTGCTCCAGAAACTGGACCTCCCTTACCGCGTGCTGATGATCTGCGCCGGCGACATCGGTTTCTCGCACAGCAAGCAGTATGACCTCGAAGTCTGGGCCGGCGGCCAGAAGCGCTGGCTCGAGGTCTCGAGCTGCTCCAATTTCACGGACTTCCAGGCCCGTCGCGCGGGGATACGTTTCCGCCCGAAGGACGGAAAGCCCGAGTTCGTCCACACCCTCAACGGCTCCGGCCTCGGCCTGCCGCGCGTCCTCGCCGCCATCCTGGAGAACAACCTCCAGGCCGACGGCACCGTGCGCGTCCCCGAGGCGCTCCGTCGCTGGTACGGCAAGGACACGCTGTCCTTCTGAGGCCCGCTTTGGATTGGCAGGCAGCCGGCGCGACGTAGTCTGATCGCGTGCCGATGAGCCTGCCCAGTCCCGACGCCTTGCGCGCGGCCGCCCAGCGGCTGCCACGGCTGCCGTCGGCTCCGGTCGCTTCCGGTCCGGTCGCCGTCGCGGTCTCCGGCGGCGCGGATTCGGTCTACCTGCTCTGCGCGCTCTGGGCCGACGAAGCCCTGCGCCCGCGCCTGCGCGTCCTGCACTTCGATCATCGCGTGCGCGGCGAAGCTTCGGCCGAGGATGCCCGCTTCGTCGCCGCCTTGTGCGCATCGCTCGCCGTACCGTGTGCGGTCGGAGCGAGGGAAGGGCAGGGAGGCGCTTCCGAGGCGGAACTGCGGGCGGGACGCGACGAGTTCTTCGCGCAGCAGCGCGTGGCCCTCGGATACGAACTGCTCTGCACCGCGCACCATCCCGATGACGTCGTCGAGAACGCGCTGATGCGCCTGGCCCGTGGGGCGGGCCTCGCCGGTCTCGCCGCCCCGCGCGTGCTCCAGTCTTTCCGTGACGGGCACCGCCGTTGGCGCCCGTTGATCCAAGCGGGCATCGACAAACGGGCGCTGCTCGCGGGCCTGCGCTCTGCGGGTATTCCCTGGCGGGAAGACGCCACGAATCTTCTGCCGATCGCGGCCCGCAACCGTGTCCGCGCCTGGCTGGCCGCCGGCGGTGCCGAAGCGATGGGCGAAGGTTATGCCGAAGGGTTTGCCCGCTCCGCCCGTATCCTCGGCGAGGCGCAGGTCGCGCTGACCCAGTGGGCGGGCGAACTCGGCTGCGTGGTCGGCCCGGATGGCACGATGCCCGTCGCCGCGCTCCGAGGGCGTCCCTCCGCCCTGATCCAGGAATCGCTCCGCGCATTCTTGCATGCGCATGAAGTCACGGATCCGAGCGAATCGTCCTTGGCGCCTTTGGCTGCGGCGATCGCCGCCGGACGTGAAGCCCGGGCCAGCGTCCGCGGTCGTCGCGTGCGCGTCGCCGCCGGCGCGCTGAGCATCCCGCAGGAACCGTTGGTCTTTGGTACCGACGAACGTCGGCTCGTGGTCGGCCTGCCCGATGACGAGTGCGGTTTGCTCGCCGAGCAGGTCGAGGTGGGCGCAGAATTGTGGGCCAGACTGTCCAAGGGTGACATTTCGCCCGACCGGGAAGCCTACGTCGTCACATCTCCTGAGGCGCTCGTCTGGCGCGGACGCGTGGACGGCGACCGTTATCAGCCGTTGGGCGCGCCGGGCTCGGCCAAGCTTTCCGACCTGCTCATCAACCGTAAAATCCCCGCCGAAAAGCGGGAGGCTCTTCCGGTGGTCTTGGCGGGCTCCGCGATCCTCTGGGTGCCCGGCCTGCCGCCGGCCGAATCCGCACGCCTGCTTGGCCCGACGAAGGGGGCTCTCCGGTTGACTTGGCTTGGGCCCTGCTTAGGTTAAAACCCTTGCCCATGAGTCAAAACGACCAGCCGGATGATAATAAGAACGGCCCCCGCCTGAACACGAAACCGGTCTTCATCTGGCTGCTCCTCATGGTGGCCATCATCGCCCTGTTCAATCTTCCCGGCGCCGCCTCGGGCAACGCGGTCCAGGTCCTGAACGTCTCGCAGGTGCTCTCTTACGCCCAGGAGAAGAAGATCAAGAACCTCACCCTCCAGCCCAACCCCACCTCGGGTTCAGAGAGCTGGGTCCGGATTTCCGGCGAACTCGCCGTGGCCGGCGCCGACGCCGGCGACAAGTCACGCTTCACCGCGGACGGCCGTCTGACCGAGAAGGAGTTCGAACTCCTTCGCGCCTCCGTCGCGCGCGACGCCTTCAAGGAAGTCCCCGCCCAGACCGGCTGGACGATGTTCCTCTACAACGTGCTGCCCACGCTGCTGGTCTCTGGCGTGGTGCTGTTCATGATGTATCGCTTCCTCAAGAACGCCAACCGCGGCGCGATGCAGTTCGCCAAGTCCCGCGCCCGCCTCAACGCCAACGAGAAGGAGACGACGACCTTCAAGGACGTCGCCGGCTGCGACGAGGCCAAGGAAGAGGTGAAGGAGATCGTCGACTTCCTCAAGGACCCCAAGCGCTTCACCAAGATCGGCGCCAGCATCCCGAAGGGCGTGCTCATGGTGGGCCCTCCCGGCACCGGCAAGACCCTGCTCGCGCGCGCCGTCGCCGGCGAAGCGGGCGTGCCTTTCCTCAGCATCAGCGGATCCGATTTCGTCGAGATGTTCGTCGGCGTCGGCGCGGCCCGCGTCCGCGACACCTTCGAGCAGGCCCGCAAGCTCGCCCCCTGCATCATCTTCATCGATGAGATCGACGCGGTCGGCCGCCAGCGCGGCGCCGGCGTCGGCGGCGGCAACGACGAGCGCGAGCAGACCTTGAACTCCTTGCTCGTCGAGATGGACGGCTTCGACGGCCAGGCCGGCGTCATCGTCATCGGCGCGACCAATCGTTCGGACGTGCTCGACTCCGCGCTGCTGCGCCCGGGTCGTTTCGATCGTCAGGTCTTCGTCGACCTGCCCGACCTGCGCGGCCGCGAGGCCGTCCTGGCCGTGCATGCCAAGCGTTTCCAGCTCGCCCCGTCCGTCGACCTCCAGCGCGTCGCACGCATCACCACCGGCATGTCCGGCGCGGACCTCGCCAACCTCCTCAACGAAGGCGCGCTGCACGCCGGCCGCCGCAATCGTGAGAAGGTCGAGATGGTCGACATCGAGGAAGCCCGCGACAAGATCTCCTACGGCCGCGAACGTCGCCGCGTCATGGACGCCGCCGACCTGCGCAACACCGCCTACCACGAAGCCGGCCACGCCGTCGTGCAGGCCCTCATCGACGACGGCGCGCTCCCGCTCCACAAGGTCACCATCCTGCCCCGTGGCCGCGCCCTCGGCATGGCGATGCTGATGCCGACCAAGGAACTCCTCGGTTACACGCGCCAGCGCCTGCTCGACTACATCTGCATGGCCATGGCCGGACGCGTCGGCGAGAAGGTCATCTCCGGCGAGATCTCCAACGGCGCTTCCAGCGACATCAAGCAGGCCACCCGTTTCGCCCGCCAGATGGTCTGCGACTGGGGCATGAGCGACCTCGGCCCGATCGCCTTCGGCGAGAATTCCGACACCGTCTTCCTGGGCCGCGAGATCTCCCGCACGCAGACCCACAGCGACGAGACCGCCCGCCGGATCGACGAGGCCATCTCCGCCATCGTCCGCGAGCAGTATGCCCGCGCAGAGA
Organism: Verrucomicrobiota bacterium; assembly: GCA_046052185.1. Lineage (GTDB taxonomy): Bacteria > Verrucomicrobiota > Verrucomicrobiia > Opitutales > UBA953 > UBA953. Next base: position 5,484 of record JBJOMV010000008.1, read on the forward strand.
AGCTCATCGCCGACAATGCCGACGCCCATCGCAAGATCGCCGAAGCCTTGCTGCTGCACGAGACCCTCGACGGCGTCCATGTGATGGAGATCCTCAAGACCGGCGCGATCCAGACTCCCGTGGCCGCTCCGGCCACGACCCCGGCCGCGACGGAGCCCGCTCCGTCCGCCCCGACGCCGGCCGCCGACGCCGGCCCGGGCCTGCAATCCTCCCCGACCCCTGCTTGAGGTTTGCCCTCATCGGGCCGGGCGGGTAGGGTAGGGCATGGTCATCGGACTCACCGGAGGCATCGGTTGCGGCAAGTCGACCGCGGCCGCCTGCTTTGCCGAGCTGGGCTTCGTCGTCATCGACGCCGACCAGCTGGCCCGTCAGGTCCTGGAATCTCATGTGTGCGTCAGCCGCCTCCAGGAGCGCTGGGGGGCCGCCTGCTTGGATCCGCGGGGTGTTCCCGACCGTAAGTGGATCGCCGCTAAGGTCTTCACGGATGCGGATGAGCGGGCCTTCCTGGAGTCGGTCACCCACCCCGAAGTGGCCCGCCTGCGCCGTGAGGCCACCGCGGATGCTTCGGTCGACTACGTCGTCGAAATCCCGCTGCTTTTTGAGAAGGAACTCACGGACGGCTTCGGTTCGATCGTGGTCGTGGCCTGTTCGGATGACGTGCGACGGGTCCGTCTCCGCGGCCGGGGCCTGTCCGATGAGGAGATTTCCGCGCGTATCGCGTCGCAACTTTCTCTCGTGGAGAAGGTTAAGCGTGCCAACGTCGTGCTTTGGAACGACGGAGAGCCTGCCTTCCTACGGGAGCAGGTGCGGATCTGGGTCGACCGGCTGAGGGGCGCGTAAATCGGCCCATCTTTGGTTAATTTGCGGTTGCGGGAAAGTTCCCCCGATTTAGGGTCATTTTCCCCGTTGTTCTCCTCTTTGAGGAGCAATCCCCCTATCCCCATTCTTCCGCTCCGGATTTCCCCACTGTGACGACCGCCGACGACTACGTCATCCAATTCATTCAGGACAAGGGGCTGGTGTCCCCTGCCGACGTGAGCGAGGCCCGCGCCGCTTCCGCCCCCGTGCCCGACGGCCAGAACGCCGACACCGTGGCCATCGCCAAGCTCGTCGAGACCGGCAAGGTCGCCTGGCCCCAGATCACCGCCGCGTTGAGCAAGGAGTTCGACATGGAACTCATCGACGTGACCCAGGTGTCGCCGTCGGACGACATCCTCAAGCTCATCAGCCGCGAACAGGCCGAAGCCCGTAACATCCTGCCGCTGCAGATGGACGGCGCCGAGCTCCTCGTCGCCATCTCGGACCCGCTCGACACCGAGACCCTCGACTCCATCTCCGGCGTCCTGAAGCTTCCGCTCAACCCGAAGCTCGCCCCGCCGGACGCCCTGAAAGAGGCCATTTCACGCTGCTACAGCGGCGGTCCCATCAGCGGCGGCGGCGCTTACAATGACATCCTCGGCAAGGGCGGCGACGACGGCCTGGCCGTCGAACTGCCTCAGGGCGGCGACGTCAAGGAAGACGACGCGCCGATCATCCGTTACGTCAACTCGCTCATCGTCGACGCCATCCGCCGCAAGGCGTCGGACATCCACCTCGAGCCCCTGGAGAAGCGTTTCCGCGTGCGTTTCCGCATCGACGGCGTGCTGCAGGAGATGAAGGGCCCGCCCAAGCGACTGCAGCCTTCGATCATCTCCCGCCTCAAGCTGATGGCGGAAGTCTCCCTCGCCGAGAAGCGCATCCCGCAGGACGGACGCATCCAGGCCCGCACCGGCGGCCGCGACATCGACTTGCGCGTCTCGGTGCTCCCCACCGTCTACGGCGAATCGATCGTCATGCGAATCCTCGACAAGGAAGGCCTCAAGCTGGGCCTGCCCGAGCTGGGTTTCTTCGCCGACGACCAGGCCAAGTTCCAAGGCCTCATCTCCGGTTCCGACGGCGTCTTCCTGGTCACCGGTCCGACCGGTTCCGGCAAGTCGACCACGCTTTATTCGGCGCTGAACTACATCAACAAGCCCGACCGTAAGATCATCACCGTCGAGGACCCGGTCGAGTACCAGATGGCCGGCATCAATCAGGTGCAGGTGAAGCGCGACGTCGGCATGACCTTCGCCGCCGCGCTCCGCGCGATGCTCCGTCAGGCGCCGAACATCGTGATGATCGGTGAAATCCGAGATCTGGAGACCGCCGAGATCGCGATCAACGCGGCGCTCACCGGTCACATGGTGTTCTCCACCCTCCACACCAACGACTCCGTCTCCGCCGTCACCCGTCTCGTGGACATCGGCGTCAAGCCGTTCCTCGTGTCCGCGGCCCTCCGGGGCGCCCTCGCCCAGCGCCTCGTGCGCCGCAACTGCCAGGCCTGCGCCGCGCCCTACAAGCCGACGGCCAAGGAACTCTATTCGATCGGCATGACCGAGCAGGATCTCGCCAGCGCCACGCCCATGAAGGGCGCCGGCTGCCCCAAGTGCGGCGAGCGCGGTTACAAGGGCCGACGCGGCGTCTTCGAGCTCTTCGTCATCACCGAGGAGATCCAGGAGATGATCTACGGCGGCTCCAATCTCGTCGACCTGCGCCGCAAGGCCCGTGAGGCCGGCATGCGCACCATGCGCGAAGACGGCCAGCGCAAGGTCGCTTCCGGCATGACGACCATCGAGGAAGTGCTCGGAGCCACCGTCGCCGACGACGTCATCTGAACCGATGGCTTACGCGATGAACCAGTTGTTGGAGGCCATGCTCGAGAACGGGGCCTCCGACCTGCACATCCGCGTCGGCCGTGCCCCCAGCCTCCGCGTCAACGGCGAGCTCGTCGCCGTCGAAGGCCCCGCCCTCACCGCCGCCGAGACCGAAGCCCTCGTGCTCGGCATCGTGCCGCCCGCCCGCCGCGCCACGCTCGACGCCGACGGCGGCTGCGATTTCGCCTTCGCCTTCCGCGACCGGACCCGCCTCCGCGCCAACGTCTTCCGCGGCCACGGCGGTTACGGGATGGTCCTGCGCCTGCTGCCTTCCGGCATGTACACGCTCGAGCAGCTGCGTCTGCCGCTCGTGGTCAAGGACCTCCTGAAGCGCGCCCGCGGCCTGATCCTCGTCACCGGTCCGACCGGCTCCGGCAAGTCGACCACGCTGGCCTCGATGATCAACTGGATCAACGAGAACCAGCAGAGCCACATCATCACGATCGAGGACCCGATCGAGTACACGCACGCGCACAAGCAGAGCCTCATCACCCAGCGTGAAGTGGGCGAAGACCTCCCGACCTTCGCGGAGGGCGTCCGCTCCGCCCTGCGTCAGGATCCGGACGTGATCCTCATCGGCGAGATGCGCGACCTCGAGACCATCGAGGCCGCCGTGACCGCCGCCGAGACGGGCCACCTCGTGCTCGGCACCCTGCACACCTCCGGGGCCACCCGCACGATCGACCGCATCATCGACGCCTTCCCGGCCTCGGCGCGCGACCAGATCCGCGCCCAGCTTTCGACCTCGCTCACCGCGGTCATCTCGCAGTGCCTGCTGCACACCACGGACGACCGCCGCGTCGCCGCGTTCGAGATCATGATCCGGACCGACGGCATCGCCGCCAAGATCCGCGAAGGCAAGACCTTCCAGCTGCTCACCGACATCGAGACCGGCGGCGCGCGAGGCATGCGCACCCTCGACAGCGACCTGCTCTCCCTGTTCTTCCAGGGCCTCGTGACCGAGGACGAAGTCTTCAGCTATTGCCTCAACCCCGAAGCCATGCGCGAGCGCATGCGCGGCGGCGTCTCCCCTCGCTAACCCTTTACCCCCTTTTTTCCCATGTTCGACGACCATAGTGACGTGATCCGTGACATCGCCCTCGAGGCCGGCCTCGTGACGCCCGCCCAAGCCGAGGAGGTCTGGGAATCGACCACCACCACCGGAAAGTCCTTCGGCGACAGCCTCGTCGACGCCGGCTACGCCGACCGTGGCGCCATCCTCCAGGCGATCGCCGACCATCTTGGTTCGCCTTACTACTCGACCGTCCCCGCCGACCCCGGCGAGGCGCTCGTCAAGCTGCTCAAGCCCGCCCAGGCCCACAAGTACGTCGTGCTCCCGGTCGCCGACGAGGCCGGCAAGCTCACCTTGCTCGCCAAGGACCCTTTCAATTCTTCCGTCATCAACGAGCTGAGCTTCATCCTCCAGCGCGAGATCGAGCTCGGCGTGGCGGACCCCGCCCAGGTCGACGCCGGCGTCGTGCGCGTGTACGGCGAAGCGACCTCCTCCTCGATGGAGGACCTCCTCGGTGAGTTCGGCGAAGTCGACGCGGCGGCCGCCACCGACGAAGACGTCACCAAGCAGGCCAGCCAGGCCCCGATCATCCGCTTCGTCGACCTCGTCCTCCAGGAAGGCGTCAAGGCCAAGGCCTCCGACATCCACTTCGAGCCCTTCGAGACCGAGTTCCGCATCCGTCTCCGCATCGACGGCTCGCTCTACGAGATGGCGCCTCCGCCCAAGAACCTCGCCTCGGCCGTCATCGCCCGCGTCAAGGTGCTCTCCTCGCTGAACATCGCCGAGCGGCGCATCCCGCAGGACGGACGCATCAAGACGACCATCAGCGGCCGCCAGATCGACCTTCGTGTGTCGACGCTGCCGACCCAGTTCGGCGAGTCCGTCGTGCTCCGAATCCTGGACAAGACCGTCGTCAACCTGAGCCTCGAGGCCCTCTCGATGCAGGACGACATCAAGGAAGGCATCCGCGCGATGGTCGGCCGCCCGAACGGCATCTTCATCGTCACCGGCCCGACCGGTTCCGGCAAGACCACGACGCTTTACTCGGCCCTCAAGGAAGTGAACACCGAGGACGTCAAGATCCTCACCGCCGAGGACCCCGTCGAATACGAGGTCGAAGGCATCATGCAGGTCCCGATCAACCACCAGGTCGGCCTGACTTTCGCCGCGGCGCTGCGTTCGTTCCTCCGACAGGATCCGGACACCATCATGGTGGGTGAAATCCGCGACATCGAGACCGCCCAGATCGCCGTCCAGGCCTCGCTCACCGGTCACGTCGTGCTCTCGACCCTCCACACCAACGACGCCCCGGGCGCCGTCACCCGACTCATCGACATGGGGTTGGAGCCGTTCCTCATCTCGGCCTCGCTCGAAGGCGTGCTCGCCCAGCGACTCCTGCGCCGCATCTGCAAGACCTGCCGCACGCCCTACGAGCCCGACAAGGACGTCGTCAACATGCTCGACGTCGACGCCCTCGAGATCGCGAACAAGAAGTTCTACTACGGCAAGGGCTGCCCCGACTGCAACCGTTCCGGTTACAAGGGCCGCCAGGGTCTCTTCGAGCTGATGACGATCAACGACCAGCTCCGCGCCCTCATCACCCAGAAGGCGCCGACCCTCGTGCTCAAGCAGAAGGCCATCGAGTCGGGCATGCGCCCGCTGCGCGACGACGGCCTGCGTTGCATCTTCGACGGCCACACCTCGATCGAGGAAGTCCTCAAGTACACCTAATCTTCAACACCCACCCGCACCTCCCATGCCCGACTACAAGTACACCGCCATCGACCGCAACGGGTCCCAGGCCACCGGCCGGATCGACGCCGCCGACGACGCGCAGGCCCGCCAGAAACTGATGGCGAAAGGCCTGATGGTCACGACGCTGGTGGCCGACTCGGCCGGCGCCAAGCCCGCGGCCGCCGCCGCTCCGGCCAAGCCCGGATTCTCCTTCGGCTCGAAGGTGACGCAGAACGACGTGACCGTGATGACCCGCCAGCTGGCGACCCTGATCATCGCCGGCCTTCCGCTCCTCCGCGCCCTCGAACTGATCACCAAACAGGAGCGCAACCCCGCCTTCAAGGCCGTCCTCGCCAACATCGCCGAGAGCGTCTCCCAAGGTAACAACCTCTCCGAAGCCCTCCAGTCCCATCCTAAGGTCTTCGACAAGCTCTTCGTCAACATGGTGCGCGCCGGCGAGGCGGGCGGCGTGCTCGACAAGGTCCTCGACCGTCTCGCGAAGTTCCGCGAGAAGGCCGAGCGCATCCAGAAGAAGGTCAAGTCCGCGATGGTGTACCCGGGCGTCGTCATGTCCGTCGCGCTCATCATCGTCTACATCCTGATGGTGAAGGTCGTCCCCTCGTTCCAGAAGCTCCTGGACAGCCAGAAGACCACGATGCCGCCGCTGACCCAGTTCGTCGTGGGCATCTCGAAGTTCCTCACGGAATTCTGGTGGGCCACCCCCATCGCCGTCTTCGGCATCTACTTCGGCCTGAAGACCTGGCTCGCGTCCGACAAGGGCAAGGCGGTCTTCGACAAGATGATCTTCCGCCTCCCGAAGGTCGGCACGTTCGTGCAGATCGTCTCCGTCTCCCGCTTCGCGCGCACCTTCGGCACCCTGATGGCCTCGGGCGTCCCGATCCTGCAGTCGATCTCGATCACCCGCGACACCCTCGACAACGTCGTCATCGCCCACTCGCTCGAGCGCGTGCATGATCGCGTCCGCGACGGCGAACCGCTCTCGATCCCGCTCGAGCAGTCCGGCGTCTTCCCGCAGATGGTGACGTCGATGATCCAGGTCGGCGAAGAGACCGGCCAGCTGCCCGAGATGCTCAACCGCGTCGCGGACATCTACGACGAAGAGGTCGACAACGCCGTGACCGCGCTCACCTCCATCATCGAGCCGATCCTCATCGTGTTCCTCGCCGTCGTGGTCGGCACGATCGTGCTCGCGATGTTCCTCCCGCTCATCGCGCTCATCACGAAGATGACCGGCGGCGGCTGAACGATCCGTCCACGTACGACGAAGCCCGGTCCGCAAGGAGCCGGGCTTTTTCGTGTCCAGGGCAGGGGAGTGACCCCCTAAAAAGGAGGCGGCTTGCATACCCCTATGCAAGCCGCCTGTTTTTTACTGCTTTATCTTACTTACCCCATTGTCCCGTAGGACAAATTTAATACCTGATACCGTGCATTTAATTCCGGCCGGTTCAAGTGAAATCCGCATCTTTTTAGTCACTTCCGTAAGTAACTGCCCCTTAGGGCTTTGAAATTGGGTGCAGGGGTAGGATTTGAACCTACGACCTTCAGGTTATGAGCCTGACGAGCTAACCGGGCTGCTCCACCCTGCAATCAGTGGAAGGCGAAGAAGAATGGCACGCCGCCCTGTCCGCAAGCCATTTCTTGAGCCAGTTGTCGGCCTTCGTGCCGCCCAAAAAGGGTTGAAGCAGGCGGGGCAGGGGGGAAGATTAACCACCCCCTTTAATCGATGAGCGAAGAAACCCCTACGCCTCCCCCTGGCGAAGTCCCCCCGGCCCCCGTCAAGGAGGTCGAGACCGACGAGATCCTCGGCACCAAGCGCGGCAAGAAGTCCTTCTGGCAGCGCATCGGCGCCAGCGGTCTTTCGGTGTCGATCGCCTTCCACGCCCTGCTCGTCTTCATCGCGGCCGCCTTCGTGGTCTCGACCGTCACGGACAACGCCAAGAAGGACCCTAACCAGTTCGCCACCGGCGCGGGCGGCGGTTCCGGCGGCGAGCGCGTCAAGAACACCCAGCACAAGATCAAGCCGAAGAACGTGAAGTCGCTGGCCAAGACGACCACCCGCATCACTTCCAAGAGCGCCTCTGCTTCGATCGCCCTTCCTGACATGCCGAACTCCGCTTCGGCCTCCTCGATGGTCTCCGGCGCGATGGCCGGCGGTTCTTCCAAGGGCTTCGGCGGCGGCTCCGGCGGCGGCATCGGTACCGGCCGCGGCATGGGCTCCGGCGGCGGCAAGAACTTCGTCGCGAAGCCGGTCATGGGCGCGAACATCTTCTCCCAGCGCCTGGCGGTCTACTTCGACGCCTCGGCCTCGATGCTTCCCTATCTCGAGCGCGTCGAAGCCGAAATCCGCGACAAGTTCCCCGACGCCGACGTCTATCTCAGCAACGGCGTCTTCATCGACGTGCATGACAATGAGATCGTGGGCGGCGATAAGTTCAAGGGCACGCCTTACATCAATCGTCCCACCGGCAGCGGTTCCAAGAAGAACGCCAAGGGCGAACTCGTCGCGACCGAGACCAACGTCAACAAGCTCACCACCCAGGGCCGGGCCATCTACAAGAAATACGCCCAGAACTTCAAGGTCGGCTCCGTCGGCGGCTGGGTCGACATCCTCAAGGACGACCGCACTTACGACGCCCTCATCATCTTCTCCGACTTCCAGGACGGCGTCCGCCAGATCCGCACCAAGGCCATCGGCAACGTCCCGGCCTACAAGCCCGACAAGGGCATGCGCGCCGACCCGCCCGTCGTCTTCTCCGACCGTACCAACCAGGGCGGCGGTTTCGCCCGTTCCGTGACCCTCATCGCCAGCGGCGGTGGTTCCGGGCAGCCCGTGGTGCAGTGCAAGGACACGTCCGGCCTCATCGTCGGCATGGTGGCCCTCGGCGCCGGCATCCCGCCCGGCACGACGGTGACCGAGATCAAGGACAACGTGAGCTTCACGCTCAGCAAGCCGCTCACGGCCCTCGCCAGCGGCCGCATCACCTGCAACAACGGCGGCGACAAGCGTTTCCCCGAAGAACGTAAGTGGGAAGACGAATGGGAGAAGGCCTTCGCCGGCGCCCGCGAGAACAAGGGCCCCCGCCTCTATCTGATCAGCACTTCCCGCGCCTACGGCAACAAGCCGGGCACGATCTTCCAGCGTTGCGTGTCGGCCTCCGAAGGCAGCGCCATCATGGTGAAGTTCGGCAACGGCAAGAAGGGCACCAACACCCTCAACGACCTGCATAACTACGACGACCTCTACGTCGGCATGCCGGTCAGCGGCCGCGGCATCCCCGACGGCGCCGTCCTCACGGCGATGCCGACCTTCAAGAACATCGTCGACCCCGAGGATCCGGAGAAGAAGCGCATGAAGCGCGTCATCGACAAGCAGCTGACGATCTCCGCCCCGCTCACCGAAGACTCCCTCAACGCGGTCTATGCTTTCGTCCCGCTCATCCAGGCCGTCGGCACCTTGGCCAAGGATTCGAAGACGATCGAGGACGTCTCCGGCTCCATCGACCTGCGCTCCGGCATGCTCATCCAGGACAACCGCTTCCCGGCCGGTGCCAAGGTGGTCGCGGTGACTCCGAACAAGACCTCCCCGGGCTTCTTCACCGTCGAGATGTCCGCCCCGGCCACGGCCGCCGGCGCCAACTCCGTCCTGCGCTTCCGTCCGGCAGGCTCTGGCGCGGGTAGCAATCGCGGCGCCGCGCCGACCCGCTAAGGAAAGGTTTCGTCGGTCTCCGCCCCTCGCGGCCTTCGGGTCGACGAGGGGCGTCTGTTTTCAGGACCTAGCCGGCATGATGGTCGATGAGGGCTTCGCCTTACGGGCCGATTTTTCACTGTTTTCCGTCCCGTCATCGCCTAGGATTTCTTCACCCCCATGAACTTCCTACGTCTGCTCACGACGGCCGCTCTTGGTCTGCTCGCGGCCTTCGCCCACGCGGCCAAGGTCGGCGAACTTCCGCTCGTCACGTCGTCCGCGCCCCGGATCGCGGTCTACCTGGATTGTTCTGACTCGATGGGGCCTTATCTCCCGGCCGTCGAAGCCGAGGTGCGTAAGCAGTTCCCCGATGCGGACGTCTTCAGCGTCCCGGCGATCAAGGTCTGGGTCGAAGGCAACGCGGTCCGCGGCGGCGGCACCGTGGCCCTCCCGCATCGTCCGCCCGCGACGGGCCCGCGTGTCTCCGTCGACGCGAGCCGCATGACGCCCGTCGGCCGTGAGCTGCTCGCCCGCTACGCCGGTAATTTCGAGACCGGTTCCGTCGGCGCGTGGGTCGACATCCTCCGTCGCGAGAAACGCTACGCCGCCTTGGTGATCTTCTCCGACTTCAACGATCAGGTCCTCCAGACCCGCGCCGGGGCCGGCCAGGTCTACGTCGATGACGCGGGTCAGCGCGGCCTGCCTGAGGCGGAGATCGCCGACACGCGCACCGTCGCCGAGAAGGTCTGGGAAGACTCCTGGGTGGGTTCCTTCGAACTGGCCGGCGCGGGCAAGGGTCCGGCGCTCTACCTTTTCTCGACGCGTCACCCGCCGACGCGTGTGCTGCAGAAATGCGCCGAAGTCTCGGGCGGAAAATTCACGCTCGTCGACTGGCTGCGACCCGACGGCCCGGCTCGTCCGGGTAACTGAGGTCCGCTCCTGAGGAGTTCGCCGGGGCGACGCCTCGGGGATGGATGACGGGGCTCTCCCTTGAGTCCGATGATGGCCCGCTAACCTGCGGGCCATGTCTTTGGCCGATCCTCTCGTGGCTTCTCGCCCGCGCCCGCGGGCGTGGCGGAGCCTGGCTTCGTCCCTCCTCTTCCATGGCCTGCTCGTGGTGCTGGCCTGCTGGGTCGTCCTGCGCACGCCGACTCGTCCGCAGCCGATGAAGGAATTCGTCGCCCATGCTGTCGCCGGCGGGAGGTCCGGCGCGCCGGCTTCCGTCCACCCGGTGCAGCGTAAGCCCAAGGTCGTCTTGCCGGCGAAGCGGCTCGTCTCCAAGTCCGCGACCGCGACGTTGGCGTTGCCGCCGATGAAGGCGATGACGCCTGAGGTGGGGCTGGCCGGGCTGACCGCCGGACAAGGGAAGGGCGGCTTCGGTCGAGGTAAAGGAAGCTTCGGTGGCAATGGTCTGGGTGCGGGTCTGGGTAACCGGGCCGGCTTCGTCGGCCGTCCGGTGATGGGCGCGTTCATCCGTGCTCAGCGGGTGGCGGTCTACCTAGATTGCTCGGGTTCGATGCGCTCCTACCTCCCGCGGGTCGAAGCTGAGATTCGGAAGCAGTTTCCCGATGCCGACGTCTTCCGCTTCGACGGGGCCCGCGTGGTCGGACTGGGCGACAAGGTCGTCCACGGCCGCGGCTTCCACGGGCCGGCCCCGCGCCTGCGCGAAGGGCCGACGCAGACCGTCGTCGAGACCCTGACGCCGAATGGCCGCTTGGTGCAGGCGAAGGTCCGCACGGCCTGCGAGAAGGGTTCGTTGGGCGCGTGGATGGATCGACTTCTGGCCGAGCCCTACGACGCCTTGGTGGTGTTCTCGGATTTCCAGGACGGGGTCCGCCTCTACGAGACGAAGAAGGGCGAGCCTAAGTTAGTCTACTCGGACGGCTCGTATCATAAGTTCGGAGGAGTCCAGAAGGGTCAGACGCGCTGGCAGCGTGAGTGGCTGGAGGTCTTCGCCAAGGGCGCGCAAGGCCGTGGGCCGAGACTGTACCTCTTCAGCGTCCAACAGGAGCCACAGGCTTTCCTGCGCGCCTGCGTGACGGCCTCCGGCGGGTCCTGGACTTCGGTGTCCTGGCTCCGCAAAGGGGGCCGGAAGGCGCCTTGACGGTTGCGCCGGCGGGCCGGACGGCTTGGATGGAGGCATGGCCCCTTTCACGGCGGATTACCGCGCTAATTTCTCCGACACCGACGCCGCGGGCATCGTGCATTTCTCGACGGTCTTCTTCTGGGTCGAGGCGACCGAGGAGGCCCTCTTCCGTCATCTTAAGCTGCCTTTCCTCCGGACCGAGGGCGCCAAGCTCACCGGCTTTCCCCGGGTACGCGTGGAGTGCGACTTCCTTTCCCCGATCTACCGTGAGGACGTCGTGACCGTCGCGCTGACGCCGATCGAGATCGGCGACAAGAAACTCGTCTGGGGCTTCACCGCCGCCGTCGGTGAACGCGCCGTCGCCAAGGGCGCCCTGACCACCGTCTACGCCTGGCGCGAAGCCCAAGGCCCCATGTCGGCCGCCCTCGTGCCGCTCGAGATCAAGACGGCGCTCCAGAAGTACTTCGAGGACTGAGCGATGGGGCGCCTTGGTCCGATTCTGAAGACGGGTGGACTGGTCGTCGGCGTCTTGCTCTGGATGCTCTTCGTGAACCTTGTCGGCGAGATGCTGCATTCGCCGATCCGATCTGCCATTGCCCGTATCGAGGAGGCGAAGCCTTCGCTGCACGCCGACGAAGCCGTGCAGTGGTCGCTGGCCAAGGATTCCACAGCAGGCGTGGCCTACAGTGATAATAAGGATAAGTTCCACGGACCGGCACTCGCCCTGGTGACCAGGGGTGTGTTCGCCGTGCGCGGATTAAGCTTCGATGACGCCACTGAATGGGACCTGCGTCTAGTGCCGTTCCTGTTCTATCTCCTGATCTGCGCCGCGCCGTTCGCCCTGCGTGGCCTATCATTGTTGACCAAGGTCTCGGTTGCCGTCCTCTTGCTCCTGGGGTCGGCCGGATGTTATTTTGGACATTATTTCATCCAGGAGACATTGCTCGTCGCCGGCTTCGTCTGGGGTGCCTTGTTGTGGATGGAGTCGGCCGATGCACCTACCCCTTGGTGGCAACTGGCCCTCGCCGGCGCCGGTTTCGGCCTGGCTTTGGCCTGTAAGGTGACGGCCGCCGCTTATCTGGTTCTCTTCCTTCTGACGCTCATCGTGCTTGCTCGTGAGACGTTGACGATGCGACGGATCGCATGGGTGGCGGCGAGCGCGACCTTGGTCTGGGTCGGACTGCAGACCTGTCTTTTCACCGATCTCAATGGCTTGGCTGCTTGGGGGCATCAGTTCAGCCGCTCATTCGGCGTGGCTTCCGGCAATGACGATACGCTGCCGTTGACCAATCCTGGCTACTGGTGGGCGATCGGACTATGGCTGGCTTTTCTGGTTGCGGTAAGATTCTACGGTTCAAGGCCGTGGTCGGCACGCGACGTGCCCCTTGCCCTGGCGGTCTTATTTTTCCTGTTCCATCTCGCGTTGCCTTATAAGACTCCCTGGCTGCTTTTCCTTCCTGTCTGCATCAGCCTGTCCTGGGTGTTGCCCTTGCTGGCTGAAGGCACGCCCGGAAGGCTGGTCGTCTCACTGGCCTTCGCTACGCTCTTCGTGTGTACATCCTCGCTCGCCTTGGAGCGGCACACACGCACCCGATTCCCATGCAGCAGTCTCACCGGCCAACTCGGGGAGTATCGTGAGAAATGGCAGCAGGTGAATCCCGGAAAACGTTTCTATGTGGCCGTCTCCGGCGGACATTACTGGCCGCTGCCTTATTATTTGCGCGCACACCCTGTGGGTTATGGAGATTTCAAAGGCGCGGAAGCCGCCCCGGTCAGATTTCTGCCGGCTTATGACGACAGCCGACCCGTCGTGCCAGGCCACCAGACTTATTCTTTGCCAATTCGCAACGGGGAGCGTTTCTGGGTGATTGTGCAGGACATCGAGGAGGGAGGTAAGTCGGTATTCCCCTACTGGCATCACTAGGAAGGGTGCTGGTTGCCAAAGGCTACGAAAGCGTTTTCATCGGAAAGTAAGCCATGGAAGACACCCCTATCATCCACAACTTCTCCCACGAGGCCTTCGGCTCCCGCTTCTGGGTCCGCATCGCCGCGGAAGACGGCGTCTACGCCCGCAATGCGGCCGAAGGCTTGTTCCAACTGCTCGACGACCTGGATTTCCAGACCGACCTCCGTCATGACAGCGGTCCGGTCGCCTCGATCAACCTGATGCCCGAGGGCGCTATGATCGCCGCCTCCGAGCATGTGCAGGCCCTGTGGAATTTCTCGAAGGACGTCAGCGCCGACTCCGGCAAGGCCTTCGACGCCACCGCGGGCGCCTTGTTCAGTTATTGGCAGAAGCGTGGAGATCTCGGGTTCAATCCCGACGACGCCGCCTGGACCCAGGTCATGAACGCCTACCGCGAGGGCGCGTTCCGTCTCGAGGGCTGCGAACTGCACTGCGACAAGTTCGGCTGCGCCGTCGACTTCGGCGCGATCGTCCGCGGCTACGCCCTCGACCGCATGGCGGACATGCTCGAGAGCAGCTGGGGCATCCACCGCGCGCTGCTGATGGCCTCCGGCAGCGTCACCCTCGCGCTCGATCCGCCCGGCGAATCCTCCGGCTGGCGCATCGGCGTCGGCCCCCGTTCCGAACTCAAGCTCTGCCGTTTCGCGATGGCCAGCAAGACCGCGGACCCCGAGCGTAATAACCTCGTCGATCCGCGGACCGGTCAGGCCGTCACGCTGGCCGGCCCGGTGCGCGCGATCGCGACTTCCGCGCTCGAGGCCGAGGCTCTCGCCATGGTCGGCGCGGTCTTGTCCCCGGCCGAAGCCGAAGAGTTCGTCAATCGCGGGTGCAGCCGTGGTCTTTGGCTGCCGGATGGCACGAAGCTCGGGTCCGTGACCTACTTCGAGGTCACCGAACGCCCGGCGCCCGAAGCCAAGCCGGTTTCTTCCGAAGAAGCGGCTACTTAAGCTTCGCCTCGACGTCGCGCAGCAGCGTCTCGCGGTCGCTCGAGAAGAGGTAGGTGTCCGAACCGAGTCGTCGCAAGGCGGCCCGGAGGACTTCCGGCGAAGGGCGGCGGTTGAGCATCAGCCGGCGCAGGTAGGTCTCGAGGTCGGCGGCGATGCGCGGGTGGTCGAGCTTGAGCTGCACGATCTGCATCAGGATGGCCTGGTTGGTCTCGTTCTGCAGGTGGGCCTGGATCAGGACGTCGTTGGCCTCGTCGTAGCGCTTCGCCGCGATCAGCTTACGGCTCGCCGCGACCAGCACCTGCGGCGGCACCTTCCGGTGCTGCTGGAGCTTCTGCAGGTTGATGGAGCCGATCTCGGTCTGGCCGTCGGCGAAATAGGCGATGGTCCGCAGGGCGTCGAAGGCGATGCGCGTCTCGGCCACCCATTGGTCGCGTTCGGCCTGCTTGTATAAGGCGTCGACGAGCAGGATCGTCTCGCGGGCGCGGCCGGCGTTGAGCAGGCATTCCACGTGCACGAGGTCGAAGCGGACGCGGTTGCTGAACTTACGCTCGAGCGCGAGCTTCGCCAGCCGGCCGGTGAGCGCGACGTCCGCGGTGTCGTTGCCGAAGCGGGCGAGGTCCAGCATCGGCTGCTCCTGGGTGCCGTAGGTCGCGATGATTTTCTCGACCAACGCCGCCCGCCGGGGCCGGTCGGCTTCGCCGGGCAGGAGGTAGAGCGACTGGATGAGCGGGCCGGGCCGGCCGGGCTGGCTGATGGCCAGCAGATCAAGGGTGTCCTGGGCCCGGCGGAATTCGCCGCTGTCCTTGAGCCAGCGGGCCTTCATCTCGAGCAACCGGACGCCGGCGGGGAAGACGGCGAGGGCGGCGTCCAGTTCGGCGAGCGCGCCCTCGCGGTCGCCGCTTTCCCAGAGCAGCTGGCAGTTGAGCAGGTAACCGTCGGCGGTCTGGTCGAGTCGGTGTTCCTTGATCAGGCGGGCCGCGTCCGCGAAGTCGCCCCGGAGGAAGTGGGCCTGCGCGGCGGCCAGACGGAGGTCGGCCCGGATCTCCTCGGCGACCGCCGGATCCGCCAGATGCTTCGTCGCCGTGGCGATGAGACGCGCGTCCTGGTCGAGCATGAAGCAGCGCTGGACGTAGTAGCGGAAGTATTCGCGGTCCTGCTTGGCGAAGACGAGCGACTCCTCGAGCAGCTGGTAGGCGTCGAGCGGGCGCTGGAACACGAAGAAGAGGTCGGCGCACAGCCGCTGCGCCTCCAGGTTGGCCGGCGTCAGCTGCGCGCCGGTGCCGATGTAGCGGGCGAACTCGGCGTAGTCCTGGCGCGTGAGGGCCTCCTTGGCGACGCTCACGAAGTATTCGCCTTTGCGGTAGAGGTGAGCCGATCGTCCGTAGGAATCCTTGGCGGCCAGCAGCTTCGCCCGCTCGCGGAGGCGGATCTCTTCCTTGTCGAGGAAGAGGTTCGCGGCGGAATTGGCGGCCGTGTCGGGCAGGTAGAGGTACATGTCCGCCCGGCGTGTCGACGGGATGCCGTTCATGAATCGCTCCTTGAAGTAGTTGGCCTCGGACAGCGCGACCCAGAGCAGCAGCAGGAAGACCGGGAAGAGCAGGCCGATCCGGCGCCAGTTGGGGCGGTAGCGACGCTCCTTGTAGCCGATGACTTCGACCGTCACCGCCCCCAGCAGGATAGGATAGCTCGAGCGCGAGCTCTGCCCTTGGCCGTAGACGTAGTGGGGGTCGGCTGACATGCCTGAACCGATGTTCCCGCTCCCCTCGGAGCGGGCAAGAGCGGATTGGCCGTCAGAGGCTCGCGGCGGCCTCTTGGGCCGTCCGGACGGGCGCGAGGCAGGTCTGACCCACGCAGACGGCGAAACCAGCCGTGGCGGGCTCCGTGACGAGGAAGACGTGACGGTAAGGGCGGTCGTGCGGCGTGGTCTGGCCGTCGCCGTTGAGCGCGGCCCGCAGTTCATCCCAGCCGCCGGCGGCTTTCACCGTCGCATGGCCTAGGGCGAAGCGGGCGATGCCGTCCAAGGCGTGGGCGACGCCGTTGGGGACGTTCTTGCAGAGACCGCCGTACGCGGTCGAGAGGTCGGCGAACTCGCGGGCCCAGCGCGGGTCGGCGGAAAGCATCTGGAGCTGGCCGAAACCGTGGAGCAAGGAGGAGTTGCCCGCGGGGACGGCGTTATCGAACCAGTCCTTCTGGCGGACGGAAAGGTCGTCACGCTCGGCCGGCACGACGAAGGCGCCGACGGCGTGCGGGTCGCCGAAGCGTTCCAGCGCGGACCTCAGGAGACGTTCGGCGCGCGCGGCGTAAGGGTGCTCCGTGCCGGGGCGGGCCCAGGGCGCGTAAGCGGCGAGGCTGAGCTCGGCTTCGGCCAGCCAGGCGTAGTCGCTCAGGTTGCCGTCGAGGGTGGTCTTGTCGCCATGCGCGACCGACAGCAGGCGGGCGCCGTCCTCGCGGGCGAAACGCGTCCAGAGCAAGGCTTCCGTCTCCAGCGCGAGCTCGACCCAATCCTTACGGCCGAGGATCCAGCCGGCCTTGGCGAGGTTGCCGACAAGCAGGGCGTTCCAGCTGAGGAGATTCTTGTCGTCGCGCGAAGGCTGCGGACGCTGGTCGCGCAGCGCGAGGAGCTTGGCGCGGGCGCCGGCGAAGCGTTTCCGCGCGGCGTGGTCGCCCTTGAGCTTCGGGATGTTCTTACCCTCGAAGTTGCCCTTGTCCGAAAGGCCGTAGGCCTGCGCGAACGGGAAAGCCTCGTCGCCGAGCGCGGCGGCCACTTCCGGGGCCGTCCAGACGTAGGTCGTGCCTTCGTGGTGATCGGTGTCGGCGTCCAGCGAGGCGGCGAACAGTCCGTTGGCCGTGCGCATCTCGCGGAGGAGCCAGCCGACCGTCTCTTCGCAGATGTCGACGTAGAGCGGGTCGCGATAACGGGCCCAGGCCTCGGCGTAGGTGCCGAGCAGCTGGGCGTTGTCGTAGAGCATCTTCTCGAAGTGCGGCACCGTCCAGTCGCGGTCCACGCAGTAGCGATGGAAGCCGCCGCCGACCTGGTCGAAGAGCCCGCCGCGGGCCATGGCGCCGAGGGTGATGGTCAGGACGGCGTCGAGGCGCGTGGCGAGGGAGCGGTCCGCTTCGATCGCGGCGGCGCCGCGCAGGCCGAGCAGGAGGTTGAGCGTGTGCGGGGCGGGGAACTTCGGCGCGGCGCCGAAGCCGCCGAAGGTGTCGTCATGCTGTTCGCAGATGCGGCGGGCGGCCGCGACGAGGTCGTTCGGCATCGGCGCGCTCCCGTCGGCGTCGGGCGCCCGGGTGAGGTGCGTCAGGTTCTGCGCGATGGCGTCGGCGTTCGCGGCGAGTTCGGACTTGTTGCGATGGTAGAAATCCGAGACGCGCATCAGCAACTGCGGCCAAGGGACCTGGCCGTGGCCGCGGTCCTCGGGCGGGAAATACGTGCCGCCGAAGAACGGACGACCGTCGGGCAGGCAGAAGCAGTTGAGGGGCCAGCCGCCGTGGCCTTGGATCATCTGCACGGCGTCCATCATCAGCTTGTCGACCTCGGGCCGTTCCTCGCGGTCGACCTTGATGCACACGAAGTGCTGGTTCATCAGGTCGGCGACCCAGGGCTGCTCGAACGACTCGCGGGCCATGACGTGGCACCAGTGGCAGGACGAATAGCCGACGGACACCAGGACGGGCTTGTTCTTGGCCTTGGCCTCCGCGAAAGCCTCGGCGCACCAAGGCCACCAATGCACGGGGTTGGCCTCGTGCTGGCGGAGGTAGAGGGAGCTTTCGTGGGCCAGGCGATTCGACACGTCAGCAAGGTTGGCATCCTTGGGCCGGGCGCAACAAAGACCGTTTCCAAGCCGTTCGACTTGCAGGGGAGGGGGCGAGGGGCAAAGGTCTCCCGGTGCCTTTCGTCCGCCCCAGCCGCGTCCTCGGCCGTCCCCTCGGACGGTCCGCGCCCGGGCCTGCCTGACCATGTCGACCATCCGCATCCTTGAGCCGACCGTGGCCAACCAGATCGCCGCCGGCGAGGTGGTGGAGCGCCCGGCCGCGGTCATCAAGGAACTGCTCGAGAACTCCCTCGACGCCGGCGCCCGTCGCGTGACGGTGGACTTCTCCCGCGGGGGCAAGGCCCGCATGATCGTCGAGGACGACGGCAAGGGGATGACGGGCGACGAAGCCCTGCTGAGCCTCGAACGCCATGCGACCAGCAAGATCCAGCTGGCCGCTGACCTCGACCGGATCGCGACCTTCGGTTTCCGCGGCGAGGCCCTGCCTTCCATCGCCAGCGTCGCCCGCTTCACGATGCAGACCCGTCCGGCCGCGGCTCCCTCGGGCACGGAGATCGCGGTCAACGGCGGCAAGCTCGTCCATCGTCGTGATCACGGTATGGCGCCGGGGACGCGCATCGAGGTCGCCAATCTCTTCCACCCGGTCCCGGCCCGGCTGAAGTTCCTGAAGTCCGACGAGACCGAGGCCGCGCACATCGTCCGCCTCGTCCGTCTCTACGCTATCGCCCATCCGGAAGTGGGTTTCCTGCTGCGCGAAGACGGTCGGGAGATCTTCCGCTCGCCGGGCAACGCGCCTCTGCTGGACCGGGTCCGCGAGATCTGGGGCCGGCAGGTGGCCGAAGAGGTCACGCTGATGCCGCTCTTCGAACGTCCAGGCATGCGTCTCAGCGGTCTGCTCGGCAAGCCCGGCGTCAGCCGCGGCACGCGCCAGGACCTCGTCACGGTGGTCAACGGCCGCCCGGTCGACAGCCGCACGATGGCCTTCGCGCTGACGGAGAGCTACCACACGCTGATTCCGAAGGGCCGCTACCCGCTGGCCTTCGTCTTCCTGGAGATGGATCCGGCATGGGTCGACGTGAACGTCCACCCCGCCAAGCGCGAGGTGCGTTTCCGCGACGAAGCCAAGGTCCGCAATTTCCTCATCGAGTCCGTCCTCGCGGTCCTGCGCGCCCGGGCCGACGACGGCCTGCCGGCCGAGACCGTCCCGACGATCACGCCGGCCACTCCCTTGGCTGTCGATGCCCCGAGCGTCAGCGCACCGGTCTCCGCCGGAGCCACACCTCCGGCTTACGTGCCGTCCGCGTCGCCGGCGCCGGTCTCGCCGACCCACGCGCCCTCCGTCCGTCTCGGCTGGCGTCTCCTCTCGCGCCTGCGCGAAGAGCGTGCCGTCTTCGAGACCCCGAGCGGACTGGCCATCCTGGACCTCGGCGCCGCGCACCAGCGCGTGCTTTACGAGTCCATCCTCGCGCAGTTCACCGCGCAGAAGCCCGTCAGCCAGCCACTCCTCGTCCCGTTGAGCATCGAGCTCGAGCCGCTGCCCGCCGCGGTGCTCAAGGAGCGCCTGCCGTTGCTGGCCTCCGCCGGTTTCGACTTCGAGGAATACGGACGTAACTTCTGGCGAATCCAGGCGCTGCCGGCGTGGCTCGAGCCCGAACAGGCGCTGGCCTTCGTGCGTGACCTGCTCGCCGAGATGGCGCGCCGCGAAGGCGACTTCGGTCGGCCTTCGCTGGCCTACGACGCCCTGGCCAAACTCGCCGTCAACAAGTCCCGCCGAAAGGGCGACAGCCTGTCTGACGCCGAACTGATGGAGCTCGTGCAGGCGCTCTTCCGCACCGCCCAGCCCGGCACGTGCCCGCGCGGTCGTCGCACGTATGTCGAGTGGACGGACGCCGACCTGACCCGCCGCTTCGGCTGATCAACGGCGTCCCTTGGGGCGCTTAGGCGTCGCCGGCTTGCCGGTACGCAATGCTTCGATCTGGTCGCGCAGGGTGGCCGCGCGCTCGAACTGCAGTTCGTCCGCCGCCGCCAGCATCTCGGCCTCCATGTCGGCCAGCACGTGCGCGATGTCCCGGTCGTCGGTGCCTTCGGCCACCGCCAGCGCCTCGTCGGCTTCCAGGTCCACGAGGCTCTCCTCGATCTTACGCTGGGTGCTCTTCGGCGTGATGCCGTATTTCGTATTATGGGCTTCCTGTCGCTTCCGGCGGTCGCCGCAGATCGTGAGGGCGCGCGTGAGGGACTTCGTCATCACGTCCGCGTAGAGCAGGACTTTGCCTTCGAGGTGACGGGCCGCGCGGCCGGCGGTCTGGATGAGGCTCGTCTCGCTGCGGAGGAAGCCTTCCTTGTCGGCGTCGAGGATGCCCACGAGGGCGACTTCGGGAAGGTCGAGGCCTTCGCGGAGGAGATTGACCCCCACCAGGACGTCGAAGTGGCCCGCGCGGAGGCGACGCAGGATCTCGACGCGTTCGATCGCGTCGATGTCGGAGTGCAGGTATTCGACCTTCAGGCCGCTGTCCCGCATGAAGTTGGCGAGGTCCTCGGACATCCGCTTCGTCAGCGTCGTGACGAGCGTGCGGTAGCCGCGGGCCGCGACGGCCTTGGCTTCGCCGATGATGTCCTCGACCTGGCCGGCGATCGGGCGGACTTCCATGATCGGGTCCAGCAGGCCCGTCGGACGGATGACCTGCTCGGCGATGACCGCCGAGACCTTGTATTCGTGGGGCGCCGGCGTGGCGGAGACATAGACCACTTGGTCGACGAGTTCGTCGAATTCCTCCGGCCGCAGCGGGCGGTTCTCGAGGGCGGAGGGCAGGCGGAAGCCGAATTCGACGAGGCGTTCCTTGCGGGCGCGGTCACCGTGATACATCCCGCCGATCTGCGAGACCGAGACGTGGCTTTCGTCGATGAAGACCAGCTTGTCCTTCGGGAAGAAGTCCAGGAGGCAGTGCGGGCGCTCGCCGGGGCGGCGGCCGGACATGTGCATCGAGTAGTTCTCGATGCCCGGGCAGAAGCCCGTCTCGCGGAGCATCTCGAGGTCGTGCTCGACGCGCATGCGGATGCGCTGGGCTTCCACGAGGCGGTTCGTCTTCTCGAAGTGGGCCACCCGCTCCTCGAGCTCGGCGCGGATCGCGTCGCCGGCGGCCTTCACGCGACCCGGGGCCATCACGTATTGGTTGGCCGGATAGAGGTCGAACTTCTGGAGCTGCTTGCCTGGCTTCACGCTCACCGGATCCAACTCGCGGATGGCCTCGAGCGTGTCGCCCCAGAATTCCAGGCGGACGGCCGACTCCATGTACGCCGGCCAGACGTCGATCGTCTCGCCGCGGGCGCGGAAGTTGCAGCGCTCCAGGATGGCGTCGTTGCGGACGTATTGGTTGGCCACCAGCTTCGCGAGGAGCTCGTCGCGGCGCAGAGTCATGCCCGTCTTGAGCGCGATCATCGCGGCCAGGAAGTCTTCGGGCGAGCCGAGGCCGTAGATGCAGGAGACCGAGGCGATCACGATCACGTCCCGGCGGGAGAGCAGGGCGCTGCTGGCGCTGATGCGCAGGCGCTCGATGTCCTCGTTGATCGCCGAATCCTTCTCGATGAAAGTGTCCGTCGCCGGCACGTAGGCCTCCGGCTGATAGTAGTCGTAGTAGCTGACGAAGTATTCGACCGCGTTCTCGGGGAAGAAGTTCTTGAACTCCGAGTAGAGCTGGGCGGCCAGCGTCTTGTTGTGGGAGATGATGAGCGCCGGGCGTTGCTGCTGGACGATCAGGTTCGCCATCGTGAACGTCTTGCCCGAGCCCGTGACGCCGAGGAGCGTCTGACGGCTGTTGCCGGCGCGGAGGGAAGCATCGAGCGCGGCGATCGCGGTCGGCTGGTCGCCCATCGGGCGGTAGTCGGATTTGAGACGGAATTCCATCTCAGCCCAGGCGCCCGCGGGCGAGCCACTGCGGGTCGACTTCGGAGAGGTCCTTCACGATGCGGTGCGCGCCGATAGGCTCGAGCTGCTCGCGGGTATTGGTCGTCGCGAGCGCGATCGTGATGAAGCCGCCGGAAAGGCCGGCTTGGAGTCCCGAGAAGGAATCCTCGAAGACGAAGGACGTCGCCGGGTCGCCGCCGCCGAGCGCGCAGGCCTTCAGGAAGACTTCCGGGTCCGGCTTGCCCTTCGTGACGTCTTCGCTGGCGACCGCGCCGGCGAAGAAGTGGCCGATGCCGAAGAGCTCGAAGGACAGCGCGAGGTTCTCCTTGTGCGTCGAAGTGCCGATGACGCACGGGATGCGGAGGTCCTTGAGGGCGCCGCAGAGCTCGCGGACGCCGGGCAGCAGGCGGACATGGCCGGTGCGGGCGATGTCGCGGTAGAGGGCTTCCTTGCGGTGGGAGAGCCGCTTCACCTCGGCGGGGTCGCGCGTCCAGTTGAGGATGTCCGGGATGATCAGCTCGTTGCGCTTGCCGAAGCCGCGCTTGAAGTGGTCGGCCGGCAGCGGGAGGTTCTCCTCCTTGGCGAGGGCCTCCCAGGAGCGTTCATGGGCGACGGAGGAGTCGATGACGACTCCGTCCCAATCGAAGACGGCGACGGTGCGGGGCATGGTTCAGTGTTTGTCCCAGGGCAGCGTGACCTTGATCGGACGATGCTCCCAGACGTTGAAAGGTTCGAACATCTGACCCGGGGCGAGGATGCCGTTCGGGTCCAGGGCCTGCTTGATCGCGCGCATCGCGGCGATCTCTTCCGGCGTGTGCTGCAGGGAGAGGAAAGGGGACTTCGCGAGGCCGATGCCGTGCTCGCCCGTGATCGCGCCGCCGAGTTCGACGACCTTCTCCATCACCTCGCGGATGGCCTGTTCGGCCTTGCGACAGTGCTCCGGGTTGAACCGGTCATACATGATGTGGACGTGGAAGTTGCCGTCGGCCGCGTGGCCGAAGGTCGGGGTCGCCAGGCCGAAGCGATCGCGGATCTCGCGGGTGAAGCGGAGCAGGGCGACGTAGCTGCGGATCGGCACGACGACGTCCTCGTTGAGCTTGGCGTCGCCGAGGGCGAACATCGCCTGCGAGCAGGTGCGGCGGAGTTCCCAGAGGGCTTCGGCTTCCGCGGGGTCTTCCGGCGCGCGGAAGGCGACCGCATGTCGTTTCGCCCAGGCGATGACCTTGGCCGCATCGTCCGCGAGGGCGGCGGGATGTCCGTCGATCTCGACGAGCAGGGCGGCGTGCGTCTCGGCGGAGCCACCCAGTTCCGCATCCGTGAACACGCGCTTGCCGCGGCGCTTCTCGGTCGCGGCGACCGTCTGGACGTCGAGGAATTCGAGCACCGACGGATTCACGCGGAGGGAGATCAGGTCGATGGCGGCTTCGAGCGCCGCTTCGTCCGTGCGGAAGGCCAGCAGGAAAGTGCGTCGGGCGGCGGGCAGGGCGGAGAGCTTCAGCGTGGCCTTCGTGATCACGCCGAGCGTGCCTTCGGACCCGATCCACAGGTCGCGCAGGTTGAGGCCGCTGACGAACTTGCGGAGCGGGGCGCCCCAGCGGACTTTCTCGCCGGTGGGCAGGAAGCCCTCGAGGGCGTAGACGTGGTCGCGGACGACGCCGTATTTCGCCGCGCGGAGGCCGCCAGCATTGGTGGCGATGTTGCCGCCGATGCTGCAGTGCTTCACCGACGAAGGGTCGGGCGGGAAGAAGAGGCCGTGCGGAGCGGCGAGGTCGTTGATGTGCGCGGTGATCGCGCCCGGCTGGACGGTCGCCATCGCCGAGACCGGATCGATCTCGATGTGGTCCCAGTGGTCGAGGTGGATGACCCAGCCGCCCTTGATCGGGGCGCAGGCGCCGGTCGTACCGGTGCCGCGGCCGCGGACCGTGACGGGCACGCGGTGTGCGTTGGCGAGCTTCAGCGTGGCGCCGATGTCGTCTTCCGTCGCCGGGCGGATGACCGCCTCGGGCATGAAGGACAGCCGCATGTTGTCGAACGACGCCGCGAAGCAGGAGGCCTCGTCGGTCCGGACGACTTCCGCGCCGAGCTTCGCCAGGAGGGCCTGGGTGGCGGCGGGATGCGTCTGGGCGGGAAGGCTCACGCCTCCCATCAAGCAGGGTTAGCCCAGTTCGGCAAGCCACGCCGTCGCCTCGGCGTCGGAAGGCATGCGCCAATCGCCGCGGGGGGACAGGGCCAGCGAGCCCACTTTCGGGCCGTCGGGCATCACGGAACGCTTGAACTGCTGGCTGAAGAAGCGGTTCAGGAAGGAGCGCAGCCAGTGGCGGATCTCCGTCTGGTCATATTTCCCGGCGAACGCGTGCTCGGCGATCCAGAGGACCTTCGAGGGGCGGAAGCCGTTGCGGATGACGTGATACAGGAAGAAGTCGTGCAGTTCGTAGGGGCCGACCAGCATCTCCGTCTGCTGGGCGATCTCGCCGTCGTCGCCGGGCGGGAGGAGCTCGGGGCTGACCGGGGTGGCCACGATGTCCTCGAGGATGGCGCGTTCGGTGCCGACGTGACGGGCGTGCGCGGCCCAGGCGACGAGGTGCTTCACCAAGGTCTTCGGCACGCCGATGTTCACGTGGTACATCGACATGTGGTCGGCGTTGAACGTGCACCAGCCGAGCGCGGCTTCGGAAAGGTCGCCCGTACCGACGACGAAGCCGTGGCTCTGGTTGGCGACGTCCATCAGGATCTGCGTGCGCTCGCGGGCCTGGGCGTTCTCGAAGGTGACGTCGTGCTTGCCGGTCGGGTGCTGGATGTCGCGCAGGTGGCGTTCGACGGCATCGTTGATGGGGATTTCGCGGGCGGTGATGCCCAACGTTTCCATCAGGCGCATCGCGTTGACGCGCGTGCGGGCCGAGGTGCCGGGGCCGGGGAGGGTGAGGCCGATGATGCCCTTGCGGTCGAGGCCGAGACGATTGAACGCTTCGAGCGTGACGAGCAGGGCGAGCGTGGAGTCGAGGCCGCCCGAGACGCCGATGACGACGTGCTTGAGGCCCGTGTGGCGGAGGCGGCGGGCGAGGCCGGTGGACTGGATCGCGAAGATCTCCTGGCAGTTCTCGTCGCGGCGGTGCGGGTCCGACGGCACGAACGGGTGCTGGGTGAAGCGGCGGCGGAGCTTCGGGGTCTGGCCGGTCGGGACGCCGAGGGTGAAGCCGACGACGCGCGGGCGGACGGCGACGGGAGCGCCGAAGAACGTGCTGTTGCGGCGACGTTCGGCCGCGAGGCGGTCGAGGTCGATCTGCGAGACGATCAGGGCCAGGTCGAACCGGAAGCGCTCGGACTCGCCGAGGACGACGCCGTTCTCGGCGATGAGGCCGTGGCCGCTGTAGACGATGTCGGTGCTCGATTCGCCGGCGCCGGCGGCGGCGTAGACGTAGGCGGCCAGGCAGCGGGCGGACTGGGCCTTCACCAGGTCACGACGGTAGGCGGCCTTGGTGAGGAGTTCGTCGCTGGCGGAAAGGTTGCAGAGCAGGGTGGCGCCGGCGAGGGCCAGCGGGCCGCTGGGGGGCTCGACGGCCCAGAGGTCTTCGCAGATCTCGATGCCGAGCACGCAGTCCGGCATGTCGGTCGCCTGGAAGAGGAGGTCGGTGCCGAACGGGACCTTCTGGCCGAGGACTTCGATCTCGGCGACCGGGGCGACCCGGGCGGAGGCGAACCAGCGCTGCTCGTAGAACTCCCCGGTGTTGGGGAGGTGGGTCTTCGGGACGACCCCGAGGACCTTGCCGCGGGAAAGCGCCACGGCCACGTTGAAGAGGCGTCCGTTGACCTCCAGGGGGGCTCCGACGAGGGCGGTCAGGCCGAGCTTCGCGGTGGCCTCACAAACCTGTCCTAGGGCCTTCAGGGCGCCGTTGAGGAGGGTCCGCTGGCCAAAGAGGTCGCCGCAGCTGTAGCCGGTCAGGCAAAGCTCGGGCAGGACCACGATTTCCACCCCCTCTTGGGCGGCTTTTTCCAGGGCCTGGATGATCAGGACGGCGTTGGCCGCAGGGTCCCCCAGACGGAGGGCCGGCGAGGCGGCCGCCACGGTCACAAAACCGTTCTGGTGGATGCGGTTGGACATCAAAGGACTGGTATCCGTCATGTTCACCGTTGACCGAAGGGGAGGCAACCCGAAAGGTCTGCCCAACCCTGTCAAAGGGGGTCCTATGTCCGCTCAGCCGCTCAAAGAAGTCCGTATCTTTTCGCCTGCCACCGTGGCCAACGTGGCCTGCGGTTTCGACGTGCTTGGCTTCTGCATCGACGCCCCCGGCGACGAGATCGTGGCCCGCTTCTCGTCCACTCCCGGCCTCCGCATCACCAAGATCACCGGTGACGACGGCCGCCTGCCTCTCGACTCCAAGAAGAACACCGCCGGCGTCTCCGCCCACGCGCTGCTCCGCCACCTCGGCAAGAGCGACCTCGGCATCGAGATGGAGATCCACAAGAAGATGCCCTTCGGCAGCGGCCTCGGCTCCAGCGCCGCGAGCGCGGTCGGTGGCGCCTTCGTGGTCAACCGCCTGCTCGGCGAGCCGCTGACGCGTCGTCAGCTCCTGCCTTTCGTGGTCGCCGGCGAAGCCGCGGCCGACGGCGCCTGGCATGCCGACAACGTCGGCCCGTGCCTCCTCGGCGGCATCACCCTCATCCGTTCCAACGCCGAGCTCGACGTCATGGACGTGCCGATCCCGGACCGTCTCTGGGCCGCCGTCGTGCACCCGGACATCGTCGTGCTGACCAAGGTCGCCCGCGAGATCATGCCGCGCCAGATCCAGCTCGAGACCTCCACGCAGCAGAGCGGCAATCTCGGCGGCCTGCTGTGCGGCTTCTTCAAGAGCGACTACGCCCTCATCGGCCGCTCGCTCCACGACCTCATCGCCGAGCCGCACCGCCACCGCCTGATCCCGGAGTTCTACCGCGCCAAGGCCGCCGCCATGGCCGCCGGCGCGCTGGGCTTCTCGATCTCCGGCGCCGGTCCCAGCGTGTTCGCGCTCTGCGAAGGCGAAGAGACCGCCCGCAAGGTCGCCGCCGCCGTCGCCGCCGTGTTCTCGTCGGTGCCGATCAAGGCCACGCCTTACGTCTCGCGCATCAATCCCAAGGGTGTCCATGTCCTCTCCGAATCCTAAGTTGGAATTCGTCTCCACCGCCGACGCGTCCTGTCGCGGCTCCCTCCGCGACGTGCTGCTGTCGGCCATGCCCGCCAAGGGCGGCCTCTGGGTGCCGACGCATATCCCGCAGATCGCGCCCGACTTCGTGGAGCGCCATCGCGACGCGTCCTACGCCGACCTCGCCGAGGCCGTCGTGGCCCCGTATTTCGGTGAAGTGCTCGGTCCCGCGGTCCTGCGTCAGCTCTGCCAGGATGCCTTCAATTTCCCGGTCCCGCTCGTGCGTCCGGAGAAGCTCAAGGGCACCCCGGCCGAACGCATCGCCGTCCTCGAGCTCTTCCAAGGTCCCTCCGCGGCCTTCAAGGACTTCGCCGTCCGCACCCTCGTACGCGTCACCGCACGCGTCCTGGGCGACGAGTTCCCGCAGCTGACCGTCCTCGCCGCCACCTCCGGCGACACCGGCGCCGCCGTGACCGAAGCCTGCGCCGGCGTCCCCGGCGTCCGCGCCGTGGTGCTCTATCCCCGCATCGGCGTCAGCGGCGTGCAGGAATCCCAGATCGCCCGCCCGCGTCCCGGTGTGGTCGCCCTCTCGGTCGACGGCACGTTCGACGACTGCCAGGCCATGGTGAAGCGCGCGCTGGCCGACGAGTCCCTGCGTCGCCACCGCCCGCTGCTCACCGCGAACTCGATCAACCCGGTGCGTCTGATCGCGCAGGTGCCGTTCGCCTTCCACGCCAAGCGCCTGCTGGCGCCCGGCCGTCGCATGGGCATCGTGGTGCCCTCGGGCAACCTCGGCAACGTCGGCGCCGTGCAGCTCGCGCGCCGCATGGGCCTGGACGTCGCCGCGCTCGTCGCCGCGACGAACACCAACTCGCCGCTGCCCGACCTTTTCGCGACCGGCGAGTATCGTCCGCGTCGCGCCGTCCCCACGGCCTCCAACGCCATGGACATCGGCGACCCGAACAACCTCAGCCGCCTGCTGGCCTGGCGCGAAGGCGGCCCCTCCGTGGAAGCCGTCACCGTCGACGATGAGGCCACGCTCGACGCCATGCGTCGCGTCCGCGACGCCAGCGGCTATGTCCTCTGCCCGCACTCCGCCGTCGGCTGGAAGGCCGCGGAAGACCTCCTGGACCGTGATGGCGCCAAGCTCGACGACGTCATCGTCTTCGGCACCGCGCACCCTGCCAAGTTCCCTGACGTCCTGCAGCAGGCCTTCGGCGACGCCAATGCTTCGCTCTTCCCGGGCGACCTGCCGGCGCCGGCCCCGCTCAGGATCGGCAACGACTTCGAGTCCGTCCGCAAGGTCCTCGAATCCGAAGCCGGCTTCACCCGCTGAGCCTGGGCACGAAAAATCCGCCTTTCGGCGGCTGTCTTCGTCGGCTGAGCGGCCGGCTTATTCCGTGTCGGACACCGCGAACGTCACGTTCGTGATGTTCGCCTTGGCCAGGATATCGAGGACGTTGATCACGCGCTCGTAGCGGGCGTTCTCTTCGGCCTGCACGGTGATGAGCAGCTTGGTCTTGGACTGCTCGGCAGCCTGGCCCATCAGCTTCATCTGGTTGTAGAGGTTCTCGAGGAGCTTGTCGCCGGGGGCGCCGACGGGGTCTTCGTTGAGGGTGACTTCGCCGGTCTCGCTCACGCCGATCGTGACTTCGTCGGGGAGGTCGGTCTCCTTGGCGGTCTCGGCGTTACCCGGGAGGGTGGTCTTCAGCTCGTGCTCCACCTTGACGGCGCCGGCCATGACCATGAAGAAGAGCATGATCACGAAGACCACGTCGATCATCGGGGCGATCTGGAAGCCGGGGGCGGCGTCGGGAGTCTGTTCTCTCTGTTTCATGGCTTATTCCTCGTGGTTGAGGCCCGAGAAGGCGATGTTGTCGATGCCCGCTTCGGCGCCCCATTCGAGGGCCTTGGAGACGTACTTGGCGTGGCATTCCTTGTCGGCGCGGACCAGCAGGCGGTACTTTTCGTTGGTGCCTTTGCGGTCAGCGAGTTCCTTGGCGATGCCTTCCTTGTCGTTCGGGTCGAGTTCGCGGTCGTCGAGCTTGTACTTGGCCTGGCCCGTGGTCTTGTCCCATGAGATGTTGATCAGGCCGGCCGCGGCCTTGTCGTCGCGCTTGACGCCGTTGGACGCGACCGGAAGCGAGATGTTCTTGTCGACCTTGAGCACCTGCGAAGAGGTGATCGACATGAAGAAGATGAGCAGCACCAGGAGCACGTCGATCATCGGCGCGACCTGGAACTCCGGTTCGCCTTCTCCGCCTCCGCCTCCGCCTGCCATGTTCGTGCTGCTGGTTTAGGGGTGGAAGGGGCTCAGCCCTGGACGCTCGAGGAGGCGCTCCAGTCGGGCTTCGAGGCGTAGATCTCTTCGTCGCCCACCTTGTGGCCGGCGACTTCGTCGTACGGGAAGGCGCGGAACAGGCTGGTGGCGATCTCCTGGATGTCGTGGATACCCTTGTTGAGTCGGTTGATCAGGAGGTAGTAGGAGATGAACGCCGGGATCGCGATGAAGAGGCCGGAGGCGGTCGCCACGAGCACCTCACCGATGGCGCCGGAGAGCTTGGAAGGATCGCCCACGCCGGAGGTGCCGAGGGTTTCGAACGCGCTCATCATGCCCGTCACGGTGCCGGTGAGGCCGATCATCGGGGTGCAGACGCCGATGACGGAGAGGTAGGAGAGGCGGCCCTTGATCTCGCCCTGGATGCGGGCGATTTCGGAGAGGATCGCTTCTTCGGTCATGGTCTTGCCATCCGGGGCGAAGGCGACGCCCGCGCGGACGACGTCGGCGACGGGGGAGCCGGCGGTCTTGGCGTAGCCGTAGGCGCCGACGTAGTCACCCTTCTTGAACAGATCGCGGAGCTGGGTGACGTGCTCGGTGGGGTACATCTTGCCGGCACCGGTCTTGATGAAGCCGTCGACCATGAACCACATCATGGCCACGGAGCAGAGGGTGATCGGGTACATGACCCAGCCGCCTTCGATGAAGAGGTCGGCGAGGGTCTTATGGTGCACGCCGGCAGCGGCGGCGGCCTCCTGGGCCGAGGCGGTGACGGTCAGCAGGCCGAGAAGGGCGGTGCTGAGGAGGGCGGAACGTAGGTTCATCTTCATGATGATGGGGTGTAGGTTGGTATCTAGGTTAGGTTTTGGAAAGGGGCAAGGACTCACTTGTTGCCTTCGACCTTCTCTTCGGCGGCGAGCTTGGGCTTGGCCAGCATCACGCCTTCGGGGAGGGGACCGCCGGCGGCGATCTTCTTCTGGTCGGCTTCGGCCTTGGCACGCTCCTCGGGGGGCAGCAGCTTCTTGGCCTCTTCGGCCTCCTTGGAGACCGGGAAGGAGACGATGATGTCGTAGAGGTAGCGGTTGGAGACCGCTTCGAGCTTCTGGTCGCGCATGGCCGGGCTGTCCATGCCGCGGAAGGCGCGGGCGGCGCCGAGGAGGGCCTTGGGGATCATCTCGGTCTCGGAACCGAAGAAGACCGGCACGCGCAGGTAGGTGGTCATCGCGGCTTCGTACTTCTTGGCGGCGAGGAGCGAGTTGCCCTTCGTGAGGTGGAGGCGGGCCTGGAGTTCGGAGCTATCGACCTTCGTGAGCAGTTCGGTGGCTTCGCGGATCACGGCGTCGTGCTCGCCTTTGCGGGCGCGCAGCATGAGGCGGGCGAGCTGGATCTGGGTGGCGACTTCCGGCTTCTTGGCGGCTTCTTCCTTTTCGAAGGCCGTGAGGAAGCTGTTCGTGGCGGCGTCGTTCTCGAGGCGGTCCAGGGCGTCGAGCTTGATCAGCGAGGCCTTGACCCACAGGGAGCCCGGGACGTTCTTGAGGGGCTCGAAGAACTTCAGGACGGCCTCGACGTTGTCGAGGGCCTTGGCGGGTTCGCCGCGGTTGACGTTGTTCTGGGCCTCCTGGAGGCGGGCGGGCATCGGCCAGATGATCTCGGTGACTTCGGAGAGCTTGCGGGTGTCGGTCGACACGAAGCCGCCGCGGTTGGTCGTGCGGTCCACGGTGCCCTTGATGACGTTGATGACGCCTTTCTTTTCGTCGACGACGGGCTTCGGCGGGACGGAGTTGTCCAGCTTGAAGGGGTCGTTGACCTCCCAGCGTTCGCCCTTGAAGACGAAGGTCTGGGCCGGCGACGAGGCGGCGGCGAGGAGCGCGAAGGCGGTGAGGAGGAGGGGGCGGCGCATGGCGTTCAGAGTCCGAGGAGGTAGGCTTTGGCTTCTTCCGCTTCGCGGGTGTCCTTGATGCGGTCCTTCTGGAGCATCTCTTGGAGGATCAGCTTGGCTTCGTTCTTCTGGTCGAGCTTCGACGCGAAGAGCTTGGCGGCGGAGAAATAGGCCTTCGCGGACCAGACCTCGTACTTCTTCCAGGTCATGAAGCAGCGGCGGTAGTAGGCGATGGCGCGGGCGTAGCCTTCCTTGTCGGTCGCCTGGCGTTCTTCGATCAGGCCGAGCCAGTAGAGGGAGGCGGCGGTCTTCTCGCCGCGCCATTCCTTGGTCTCGGCGATCTCCTTGAAGCCGGCCTTGGCTTCGTCGTACTTGGCGAGTTCGGCGAGCGCGCGGGCGCGGGTGAAGCGCAGGTCGAGTTCCTTCGACATCAGGATGTTGTTGTCGATGGCCTCGTTGCAGAGCGAGAGGGCTTCGGCGTACTTCTTCTCGCCGAAACGGATGTCGGCCAGGCCGGCGAAGCCGTAGTCGGCGTATTCGGAGGAGCGGGCGAACTCGAGGATGTAGCGGCAGAACTCCTCGGCCTTCTTCAGGTCGCCCTTGGCGAGGAGGCTTTCGCCGACGAGGGCGAGGATGGTCGGGTTGAGTTCCTCGGCCTTGAAGTTGGCGGCGATCTTGGCGAAGTTCGCGGCGGTCTTCTCGGGCTCGCGGGTGAACACGGCGAGCTGGCCGAGGGCGAAGAAGCCGCGGGCCTGGGCGACGAGGGAGCTGCGGTTCTCCTCGAGGCGGAGCAGCTTGGTGAGCTCCTTCTCGGCGTCGGCGCTCGTGTAGGCGCCGGGCTCGGGCTTGGCGCCGGCCTTCACGCGCTTGATCTTGCGGGCGAGCTTCTCGGCGAGGAAGACGATGAGCTTCTCGGTGCCTTCCTGCTTACGGTCGTTGATGGATTCGGCGACGGCGTCGGAGAGGATCTTCAGCGCGCGCTTCTTCTGCTCGGCGATGGAGGCCTGACGCTTGACCTCGATCTTGGCGAGTTCGGCTTCGAGCTCGGCGGAGAGCTTCTTGACGGCCTCCTTGGCCGCGTCGATCTCGGGGCGGGTGACGCCCTGCTTGCGTTCGAGCTGGTCGACCGCCTTGCGGCCGTCGGCGAGCTTGGCGCTGAAATCCTTGCGGACCTTCTCGGCCTGCTGGGCGAACTCGGGCATGTCGCCCATGCGCTCGGTGGAGCGGATGACCTCGTAGAGGTAGGTCATCGCCTTCGGGTCGTTGTGGTCCCAGTCGAAGATCTCCTTGAACAGGTCGCGCATGCGCTTGTGTTCGCCGCGGCCGGGGAGGAGCTTGCGCAGCTCGCCGAGGACGAACTCGAGGGCCTGCGGATTGGTGCGGGCGCTCTTGGCGGCGGCCTCGTAGGCGTCGATCGCCTTGCCGGTGACGGCTTCCTTCTCCTTCTCGAACTTCTCCTTGATGGCGGCGAACTTCGCGCGGTCAGGAGTCTTCAGGTTGACGCGGAGGTCGATGTCGGCGGCCTTGACCTTCTTGTCGAGCTCGTCGGCCATGCGGATGTAGGCGTCGCCGATCAGCGTGTGGACCTCGGGGGTCTGGGCGATGACTTCGTCGGTGCGGTCCTTGGCGAAATCCTTCAGCCAGTCTTCGCAGAGCTTGATGGTGCCGGCGATGTCCGGCGGGTTGACCCCGAACTTGACGATGGCCTGGCGGTAGCGGACGTCAGGGATGAACTGGCCCTTCGGGTATTCCTGCTCGTACTTGTCGAAGTCGACCTTGGTCTCCTTGTACTTGCCCTGGAAGAACGAGCAGAGCGCGTTCATGTAGAGCACCTGCTGGCGGACGGACGAGCGCTCGTACTTCTTGAGGAAGGCCTCGAAGGCCTTCTGCGCGGGCGCCCAGTCGACCTGCGAGAAGAGGCAGGCGGCGATGCGGAAATCGATCTCTTCGGCGATCTCGGGCGTGAGGTTGGTCACGTTGGCCAGCACCCACTTGTAGTGTTCGATGGCTTCGGGGAACTCTTCGCGCTCCTGCGAGATGTCGCCGAGGATGAGGGCGATGGACGAGACCATCTCGTCCTTCGGGAACTTCTGGATGAACTCCTTGCACTTCGCCTGGGCCTCGTTGTTGCGGCCGATCCGGCGCAGCGCGACGATGTGGTAGTAGTAGGCGCCGGCGATGCGGCTGAACTCCGGGCTGTTCTCGAAGATGTCGAGGAAGGCGACGTGGGCCTCCCAGGGGCGCTTCAGTTCGAGCAGGCAGAGGCCGATGCGGTAGGAGATGAAGGCGTCGTAATCCTTGTTGGCCTTGAATTCGGCTTCGATCTTCTTGAACTGGTCGAGGTCGAGCTGGGCGCGGCGGATGGCGTCGGCCTGTTCGGCGTTCGGCTTCGGGGCGGCCTTGGTCATGCCTTCGACTTCGGCGGTCTTGGCCTCGATCGCCTTCGCGAAGGAGCGCGTGAGGTTCACGCGACGCAGCGTGCCCTGGTAGTTGTTGAGCGCCTGGCGGTAGAAGTCGCCGCGGAAGGCCTCGTCGGCGGCCGATTCGGCGGCGGCGAAGCGCGCGTCACCGATTTCCAGACGCTGGAAGTTGGAGCGGACCACTTCGACGGGCGAGCCGGTGCTGCGGGCGTCGATCTCGTTCTTGAGCTGGGTGGCCTCCTTGGTCAGGCCCAGCTTGGTGTACATCTCGACGAGCTTGTAGGCGGCTTCGCGGCGTTCCGGCGTATTGATGCCTTCGGCGGTGGCCTGCTTGAGGAGGCTGATGGCCTGGGCGTAGGCGGCCTTCTTGAGGTCGTCGGTCGAGCTCTTGGCGCGGTCGACGACGATCTGGGCCGAAAGCGTGAAGGCCGAGACGCGCTCTTCGGGGCGGGCGAGCGTGTTGGTGCGGATCTTCTCGAGGCGGGCGAGGGCCTGGTCCCACTTGCCCTGCTTGGAGAAGGCTTCGATCAGGATCAGTTCGGCGGTGCCGCGACGGTTGTCGCCGTCGAAGAAATCTTCGGTGCCTTTGGGGTATTTATCGAGGAAAGCGGTGAGTTCCACCTGGGCCTTGGGCCAGTCCTTCATGAAGAAGAGACAGGTGGCTTTGCGGAAGGAGAGGACCGCCTTCATGCTGTTGGCGACGTCGCCGGCCTTGTCCTCGAGTTCCTGGAAGAGATCGAGGGCCTCCTTGTACTTCTTTTCCTCGAAGGCCTTGTCGGCGGCCTTGTAGAGGACGTTCAACGGGTCTTCCTGCTTTTCCGCGGTGGGCAGGGGCTTGG
>JBJOMV010000009.1:0-37358 GCA_046052185.1 Verrucomicrobiota bacterium
AGGACGATCGCCATGGCCTTAGCGGATGTACTCGTTGATCAGGTTCTCGAGCATCTCCTGGCGGCCGGACGCGAGCGTCGGCGCCTTGATGCCCTGGGCGTAGGCGTCGAGCTGGGCGAGGGTGACCTTGCCGGACTCGACCTTCTTGCCGATGCCGCTGTCCCACGAGGAGTAGCGCTTGGCGACGAACTGGTCCATCTTGCCGTCCTTGATGATGGCGTGGGCGATCTTGAGGCCGCGGGCGAAGGCGTCCATGCCGCCGATGTGGGCGTGGAAGAGGTCGACCGGCTCGTGCGATTCGCGACGACGCTTGGCGTCGAAGTTGAGGCCGCCCTTGGTGAAGCCGCCCATCTTGAGGACGCGCAGCATGATGTTCGTCGTGAGGTAGAGGTCGGTCGGGAACTGGTCGGTATCCCAGCCGAGGAGCGTGTCGCCGCGGTTGGCGTCGACGGAACCGAGGGCGTTGGCGCCCATCGCGACTTCCATCTCATGCTCCATCGTGTGACCGGCGAGCGTGGCGTGGTTGGTCTCGAGGTTCAGCTTGAAGTGCTTCAGCAGGCCGTATTCGCGGAGGAAGTTGAGGCAGGCGGCCGAGTCGGAGTCGTACTGGTGGGTCGAGGGTTCGCGCGGCTTGGGCTCGATGAGGAACTGGCCCTTGAAGCCGATCTTCTTCGCGTGGTCGACGGCGAGGTGCAGGAGCGCGGCGAGGTGGTCGAGCTCACGCTTCATGTCGGTGTTGACCAGCGTGGCGTAGCCTTCGCGGCCGCCCCAGAAGACGTAACCTTCGCCGCCGAGGGCCTTGGTGGCCTCGAGCGCGTGGCGGACCTGGCTGGCGCCGTAGGCGAACACGTCGGCGTTGGGCGAGGTGCCCGCGCCCTGCGCGTAGCGCGGGTGGGAGAAGAGGCAGGCGGTGCCCCAGAGGAGCTTCTTGCCGGTGCCCTTCTGGTAGGCCTTCAGCTCCTTCGTGACGCGGGCGAGGTTCGCATGCGTCTCGGCGAGGGTCTTGCCTTCCGGAGCGATGTCGCGGTCGTGGAAGCAATAGAAGTCGATCTGGCACTTCTGGAGGAACTCGAAGAAGACCGGGACGCGGCGGAGGGCGTTGTCGAGGGAGTCGGAACCGTCATCCCAGGGCATGAGGGCGGTGCCGGCGCCGAACGGGTCGGACAGGCTGTTGCGCATCACGTGCCAGTAGGCCGCGGCGAAGCGCATGTGGTCCTTCATCTTCTTTCCGCCGATCTTCTCGTCCGGATTGTAGTGCTTGAAGGCGAACGGGTTCTTGGACTTCGGTCCTTCGAACTCGATGACCGGGACATTAGGGAAGTGCGACATGTCTTATAGGAGGGAGGGTTCTGACATTGGAGGCGACCCACCGACTGCCAAGAAAGGAATGGCCCCGACCTATGAACAAAACGACAGGCAGGGAGTCCGCATACAACTGCGCCTTGCGCCCTCGGCGGGGGCGGCTAGGTTGGCGGCATGGAGGTCGTCCACACCATCCCTGAGCTGCGCGCCGCGGTCGCCCGGGCCCGTCAGGCCGGGAAGTCCGTCGGCTTCGTGCCGACGATGGGTTGCCTGCACGAAGGCCACCTCAGCCTCATCCGTCGGGCGAAGCAGGAGGCCGCCTTCGTGGTGGTCTCGATCTTCGTCAATCCGACGCAGTTCGGACCCAATGAGGATTTCGCGAAATACCCGCGGACCTTCGAAGACGACCGGCGCGGCAGCGAGCAGGCCGGCGCGGACCTCATCTTCGCCCCGGCGGCGCCCGACTTCTACCCCGCCGGCGCCTCGACCTGGGTCGACGTGGAAGGCATCTCCGCCGGGCTCTGCGGCGAGTTCCGCCCCGGACACTTCCGCGGCGTGGCCACGGTGGTCGCGATGCTCTTCAACGCCGTCCAGGCGGACGTCGCCGTCTTCGGCCGCAAGGACCTGCAGCAGCTGGCGGTGATCCGCCGCATGGTGCGCGACCTGCACTTCCCTGTCCGGATCATCCCCCACGAGACCGTCCGCGAGCCCAACGGCGTCGCGATGAGCTCGCGCAACCGATACCTTTCGGCGGAACAGCTGTCGCAGGCGACCGCCATCCCGGCCGCCATGGCCGCCGCGAAGTCACTGGCCCGCACCGGCGTCACCGACGCCGCCCGCCTGCAGGCCGCCGCGCAGGCGGTCTTGGCCGCCCAGCCCGCGCTGAAGCCCCAATACTGTGAGATCGTCGACCTCGAGACGATGGCGCCCGTGGCCTCGACCGCCGGCAAGAACTGCGCGATCGCCATCGCCTGCCACCTGGGCGCGACGCGGCTGATCGACAACGCCGACCTCTGATCAGGCCAGGCTGAGGTAGACCGCGGCGAGCAGGATCAGCGCGCCGATGAGCCGGCGCGTCATGATCGCGCCGCCCACCTGTTTCTCGGAGTTGGCGAACCAGTGGCCGACGACCCACACCAGCGCCACGCTCCAGAGGCCGCGCGTATTGTAGAGGACGTTGGTGACGGTGACCTCGTGGTAGACCGCGATGCAGTAGGCGATGCCCATCGCCTGGATGGTCAGCAGGGTGCCGCCGCCGAGCGCCCAGACGACCATCGGCCGGGGCATCTGACGCAGGGGCGCGGAGAAGAACGGGATCAACGTGAAGGAAAGCACGCCGACGGTGGCGAACATGACCGGACCGAAGTGACCGAAGCCGAAGGAGCGCACCCAGAGCTGCTGCATCACGTCGGTGGCCGCGAAGGCGACCGAGGCGAGGAAGGCGAAGACGACGCTGACGAGCAGGCGTTCGCGGTTGGCGCGCCACTCACCGCCCAGCAGAGCGAGGGCGAGCGTGGTCAGGAAGGTGGCCACCCAGAGCTTCCAACCGAGTTCTTCGCCGCCGGTGAAGAAGACCAGCAGGGCCACGAAGATCACCTTGGTGCCGAGCACCGGCGTCGCGATGGAGATGTCGCCGCGGCTGATCGCGATGAAGGTGAAGACCTGGCCGATGAAGAAGGCCGTCCCGGCCAGGATCGCATGGGTGATGTTGGTCGCCGTGAAGGGCTCGCCCCCATGCAGGAGCCAGGTCTGGAACAGGACCGCCCCGATGAGGTTCACGATGAACAGGACCCGCCAGGGATGCCCCCCGTCCATGGCTCGCTTCAGGGCCATCGCGGCGAAGGTGTAGCCGACCGCCGAACAGAGGGGGATGACGATGGAGGCAGGCGAACGCATCAGGCAGGCCCGAACGAACGCCCTTCCCTCCCCGCTGGCGAGTCCGAACCAAGAAAACGCCTTGGCCGGCCCGCCCCGACCTTGCCCCCGGCCGGACGGCAGGCATGCTGGAGGCATGGGCCACTTTTCTTACAAGAACGAGGCGGTCGACCCGCATCGGAAGCTCCTCTCGGAGCAGCTCGTCCTGGACCTGGAGCATGTCGCGGACGGCCCGCTCCTCGCCCTCGCGAAGCAGATCCCGGGCGGCTACATCCATCGCGGCCCTTTCCTCAAGGCTTCGAAGTGGCTCTTCAAGAAGCGGCTCGGGCATCTGGCCCAGGATGCTTCCGCCGTCGCGGAGCACCTGCCTTGGTTCGCGTCCGCGCTGAAGTGGGAGAAAGCCAAGCTGCTCGAGCACCTCGACGAGCTCGCCGCGACCATCGGCGGCGTCCGCGCCGCCCTGCTCTGCGTGGTATGGAACAATCAGGCCGAACAGAAGGACGCCGCGCTGCCCGCCGACCTCCTCGGACGTCTGCTGACGAACGCGAAGCCGCAGGGAGCCAAGCCCGAGGCGAAGGCCTGGAAGGCGCTCGTCGCCAAGGTCGGCGGCACGGCGGAAAAGGAACCCCTCGACTCCGTCGACGCGCTCGACTCGGCCGGCAAGACCGTCCGTCGCCTCCTGCACGAGATCTCCCAAGGCAAGGCCGCCCGCGAGAACGAAGGCCGCCAGATCCGCCGTCAGCACGCCAACGAACTCGAAGCGAAGGACGCCGAGATCCGCAAGGTCCGCGAGGAGGCCGCCCGGCAGGCGCAGGAGGCGGCCAAGCAGGCCGCCGCCGCGGAGGCCAGCCTCCAGGCCCTGCAAGCCAGGCTGACCAGCGAAGAGGCCGAAGTGACGCGACTCCGCGGCGAACTCGACCGCGCCCGCGAACACGTGGCCAAGAAGGCCCGCGAGATCGCGGAGGAACTCCTCTCCGAAGAAGTGCGCCCTTGGCTGGCCGACGCCCGCACGCTGAAATCGGCTTCGGAGGAAGTCGCCAAGCTGCGGCAGCTGACCACCGAGACCGTCGAGAAGGTCCGCAAGGCCCAGCGCGACGCCGACCCCTTCCTGGCGAAGGAGCATGAGCTCCGCCAAGCCATCCCGCAGATGGAGGAGATGCTCAAGCTCCTCCGCCGCTACCTGCGCACCGCCGGCCAGGCCCTGCCCGAAGTCGTCGCCCTGGAGAAACGCATCACCGAGCACATCGAGAAGGTCCGCTACGAACTCGAGAAGCGCGACCAGCCTTCCGACCCCTTCCTTGAACGCATCTCGGCCCGCATCAACGGCGCCGACGCCCGTGAACTGAAGTCGATCGAAGGCGCCCTGCTCCTCGCCGAACAGGCCGGGCTCGTCGACTCACGTCACGCCGACCTTTACCGCCGCGACCTCCACCGCCGCCGCTCCTACATGGCCGACGTCGCCTTCCATGTGCAGAAGCAGTCCGGCCCGCTCGCGATGCTCGAGCGTGCGGTCGCCACCGGCGAACCCGCCCGTCTCGCGCTCGACGCCAACAACTTCGCCTGCCTGCGCCAGGATTACCTCGGCCTGCGCCTGCCGACCAAGAAGAACGCACAAGGCGACAGCCGCTTCCTGCTCGACGCGGCCGCCCGCCAGAAGGTCGT
Source organism: Verrucomicrobiota bacterium (assembly GCA_046052185.1). GTDB lineage: Bacteria > Verrucomicrobiota > Verrucomicrobiia > Opitutales > UBA953 > UBA953. Next base: position 4,840 of record JBJOMV010000009.1, read on the forward strand.
CCAGCTTCTCGAGAAACTGGCGGACGACGCGCCGGGCCTGCACGTCTGGATCAGCTTCGACGGCCAGCAGACCGCGCTCAAGACCTCGAACTCACGGGTCCGCGTGACCTTCAGCCGCGCCGGCGCCAAGGCCGACCACGACATCATGGACCTGGTGGCCAAGGACAAGACCGTCGAGGCGCCTTGGTTCGTCGTCTCCGACGACATCGAGGTGCGCGACGCCACTTCCCGCGAAGGAGCGTACATCATCTACAACGACGCGTTGATCCAGCTGCTGGTCAACCGCGGCATCCGGGCCTGAAACAAGACGGGCGCATCATGCGATGCGCCCGTTCCTAAGGAAGCCGGCGGAGGGCTTACTTCTTCTTCTTGGCCGGAGCGGCCGTCAGAGGCGGAGGCAGCACGCCCGCGAAATCCTCGGCCTTGAGGCCGGGGTGGAACATGTTGAAGGAATACTTGCTGGGCTTCCATTCCACGACCGGGGTGACGTCGGCCTTGGCCGGCACGTCGAGGCCGAGACCCCAGTAGACGCCATTGACGAGCAGGCGGCGGAGCGATTCGTCGACGAGGTCGCTGGCCGAAGCCATGGTGGTGGTGAGCACGCGGTTCTTGGTGCCGCCGGCGTTGGGGACCTCGCGGGTCCAGGCCACGGCCATCGCGGGAGAATTGACGCCCTGCTCCTGCTTGTCGGTCGCGCGCTTCTTGGCGCGTTCGCTCAGCGGATCCTCCTTGCCCATGCCCTTGAGCACCTGGCCGCGGAGGAGGACCTGCGCGTCGGCGGGCGGATAAGCTTCGTAGACGTCGGTGTCGCCGAAGATGACGCCCACGCCGTTGAGGATCGCGAGCTTCTCGGCGCCGGGCTCGACGGCCGTGCGCGTGGCTTCGCCCTTGTGGTTGCCCCAGTGGCTGACCCAGGTCTCGCCGAGGACCTTCTTACCGAAGCCGCCCTGGTTGTTCCAATTGTAGCCGGCGAAGGGGCTGTCCTTCGCGATGCCCGAGAAGGCATGCGTGCTGGTGCGGGTGGCGACGATCGGCACGCCGCGCTTGAGGGCGGCGTCGAACTTCGCGAGGGCGGCTTCGTTCCACTTACGGAAGCGCAGGCCGAGCACGAGGGCGTCGGCGCTGTCGAGGGCCTCGGGTTTGCCGAGAGAGGCGCCGTTGTTCGGATTGATCACGCCGTCGTCATGCGAGAAAAGGACGGTGCACCTGAAACCGTGGCGCTCGGACAGGATGCGGGCGAGCATCGGCATCGACTCTTCGGAGCGGTATTCTTCGTCGCCTGCGAGCAGGACGACGTGCTTGCCGGCGCCTGCGCCCTGGCCGGCGGGGAATTCCAGCCAGCCTGGGCCGGTGGTGAAGGCCTCCGCGGCGACGGCCGGGAGCGCGAAGACAAGGGCGGCCAAGGCGGCCCAAAGTTGGAGATGACGCTTCATGGGGTTAAACCTTCAGCGTGACGAAACCCGGGTGCCTTTCAAGCGCCCTGTCACGGGCCGGGGTTTTATTTCCGCTCGTTAGCGGGCTTCTTCGGCGCGAACGGATCGGGGCGCAGCACTTCCTGACGTCCGTCGGAATAGGTCGTGACCTGGTTGCCGAACGGATCCTGGCGAGTGGTCGCGCGGGTGCCGTCGCTGAAGATCGTCGTCGAGCCGCCGAAGGGATCGGGACGCGTCGTCGCGGTGACGCCGTTGCTGTAACGCGTGGTCGAGCCGCCGATCGCGTCGGGGCGGGTCGTGGCCGTGATGCCGTTGCTATAGCGCGTGGTCGAGCCGCCGATCGCGTCGGGCGTCTTCACCGATGTGACGCCATTGTCATAACGCGTCTGCGTCCGGCCCAGGGCATCAGCCATCGGGACGCCGCCGCGAGGGTTGGCGCCCGTGCGAGGGTCGGCCTTGATGACGGTCGAGGGCTTCGGCTCCGGCTTGGCCGGTTCCTTGCGGGCGTCCTCTTTCTTCGGCGCGGCCGAAGCGAAGGCGGCGACGAGCAGACCGGCGGCGAAGATCGCGAGGAGTCTCATGGGGATGAATCTATTAGAATACGCGTATGAGGGAACGCAAGCCGCCCGCCCCCCTGAAAACAGGAAGGGCGGGCGCCTCGCGGCGCCCGCCCTTCGCTCGGAGGACCGGAGTCCCTTAGGCGATGATCTTCTCGACCGCCTTGCCGAAGTTATCGGTGAGGCGGAAGTCACGACCGTTGTAGCGGTAGGTGAGCTTGGTGTGATCGAAGCCGAGGAGGCGGAGGATGGTGGCGTGGAGGTCGTGCACGTCGACGCCGTCAGCGGCGACCTGGGAGCCGATTTCGTCGGTTTCGCCGTAGTGCATGCCGCCCTTGACGCCGCCGCCGGCCATCCAGCAGCAGAAAGCCTTGGAATGGTGGTCGCGACCGGAAGCCTGGTTGACGCGGCCCGCGGTGGTCGGGGTACGGCCGAATTCTCCGCCCCAGATGATCAGGGTCTGGTCGAGGAGACCGCGCTGCTTGAGGTCGGCGATGAGGGCCGCGGCCGGGCCGTCGATGTTCTCGGCGCGCTGGGCGATCGAGGTGAAGAGGTTGGTGTGGTGGTCCCAGCCGCCGGCGTCGACCTGGACGAAACGGACGCCACGCTCGACGAGGCGACGGGCGCAGAGGAGCTTGGCGCCGAGGTCGGTCTTGCCGTACATCTCACGGACCTTCTCAGGCTCCTTGGAGATGTCGAAGGCGTCGGTGGCCGCGGTCTGCATGCGGAAGGCGAGTTCGAACGATTCGATGCGGGCTTCGAGCTGCTCGTCCTTCTGGACGGTCTGCATGTGGCGCTCGTTGAGCTGGCGGACGAGGTCGAGCTGCTTGCGCTGCGCGTCCTGCGTGGTGAATTCGCTCTGGAGATTGGCGATGATCTTGTTCGCCGGAGCACCGGGACGGAAGGAGGTGTTGGCGCCCTGATAGAGGGACGGGAGGAAGGCCGACGCGCGGGCGTCGGAGCTGCCGCCGAGGGAGACGAAGCCCGGGAGATCCTGGCTTTCGGTGCCGAGACCGTAGAGGACCCAGGAGCCGAGGGAGGGCTTGGAGAGGATCGCCGAGCCGGTATGCATCAGCTTGGCCGCCGGACCGTGAGCCGGGAGATCCTGGTGCAGCGAGCGGATGACGCACATCTCGTCGGCGACGCCCTGGAGCTTCGGGAAGATCTCGGAGATCTCGAGGCCGGACTTGCCGGACTTCTTGAATTCGAAGGGCGTCGGGAAGAGCACGCCGTTCATGCCGGCGGCCGACATGTCGGCGAGTTCCTTCATCTTCGGCTTCGGATCGAAGGTGTCGAGGTGCGAGGGAGCGCCGCCCGCGAAGATGTGGATGACGTGCTTCGCCTTGGCGGCGAGGGGAGCCTTGCGAGGCTTGAGGTTGGCCATCACTTCGGCCTGGGCGTCGCTGACGAGGTAGTCGGCGACCATCGTGCCGAAGGCGAGCGTGCCCATGCCGAGGCCGGTCTGGCGCAGGAACTCGCGGCGCGAGTTCGGGGTGGGGACGTAATTTCCGCAGCTGGAGTCTTTCATGGGGAGGATGAGGTTGATGTAATTGTGAGGGGGTATCGTAGAAAAACAACTCTTTCGAGAGTGGGGTAATCAATTCAGGTAGACGAACTCGTTGGAGCAGATCATGGACTGGGCCAGCATGACCCAGGGGCTGGAAGGCTCCTTGCGAGAGACCATTTCCGTGTTATTCACGATTTTTCCGCCTTTAACCGAGGTCTCTAGCTTCACTTCCGGGACCGAGGGGCCCTTGGCGATCGCGGCCTTGTCGGCCTTGGCCTTGGCGACCCGTTCGGCCTTGGCCCGGGAGGCCTTGTCGCCCTTGGAGGAAACCTGGGCTGGCGGCTCGTCGATGTACCCGGCGATGCGGGTCACGAACTCGCGGGCGATCTGGCGCTCCTGCACGGTGGGCGAGCGCTGGTACATGATGCGGTACAGCTGGGTGATGCGCTCGTCATCGGAAGTGGCCTTGGTCATCTCGGGGCGCGCGTTGACGTTACGGGCGACCTCGATGGCCAGGGGATTATTCATGAAGAACAACGCCTGCTGCGGCACGATCGTGGAGCTGCGCGTGGAGTTCGCCATGTTCGGATCGGCGAAGTCGAACTGCGACTGGAGCTCGCTGAGCTTGTCGCGGTCGATGAAACCATAGATGGTGCGACGGTAGCTGTAAGGCTCGTCGGTGATATTGACGGCGCGGCCGCCCATGGCGCGGTCGAGCTTGCCGGAGAGGAGGAGCATCGAGTCGCGGATGCTCTCGAAGTCCAGGCGGCGGAGGTTGGCGTGCCAGAGATACTTGTTGGCGCCGTCGACCTTGGTCGGATCCACGGAAGACTTCTGCGTCAGCAGGACGTTGCTGTTCGGGTTCGCGGACTGGCGGTAGGCGGCGGACACGAGGATGCGCTTGTGCATCTTCTTGATCGACCAGCCGCCCTCGACGAAGGCGTTGGCCATCCAGTCGAGCAGCTCGGGGTGCGAAGGCGGCTGCGACATGTTGCCGAAGTCGTCGGGCGAGGAGACGATGCCGGCGCCGAAGTGGTGCGCCCAGAGGCGGTTGACGAGCACGCGCGCGGTGAGCGGGTTGGTGCGGCTGGCGATGGCGAGGGCGAGTTCGCGGCGGCCGCTGCCTTCGTAGAACGGCAGGCGATCGGGGCCGGCGAGGACCTCGAGGAACTGGCGCGGGGCCACGGGGCCACGCTTGTTGCGGTCACCGCGGATGTAGACGTTGCTGTCGCGGGGCCGCTCGACGTCGGTGATGACCATGGCCGTGCCGGGACCGCCCGGGTGGGTGATGTCGAGGGCGTTGATGTCGGTGAACTTGAAGTACTTGCCCGGCTTGTTGCGGTTGACGAAGGTCGCGCTGATCGGGACCTGCCAGTTGGCGCAGAAGTCGCGGGTCTCCGTGAGACGCTCGAGGATGGGGACGGTCCGGATGTCCTCGACGTCCGGCAGCGGCCACGGGAAGGCCGCCAACTGGGCGACGGCCGGATCGTCCTTGTCGCCCTTACGTCCGGACTGGCTGCGCAGCTGGACGTGGGCGAGGATCTTGTCGCGGTGCTTCTTGAAGGCGGCCTGGTAGGCGAGGGCCACTTCGTCGAGGGACTTCGGCTTGAGACCGCGGAGGGCTTCGGCGATGAGCGGGTTCACCGGCGACTTCGGATCGGCGAGCGCGGCTTCGAGCGCGGCGGGGGCCTTCTGCGCGAACTCCTCGGCGCTGAGCTTCTTGAGGCGGACGAGCGGACCGGTGATCGGGTGGTCCGGCCGGGCCAGGACCGCCGAGAAGCTGCCGCCGAGCTCGCGGCTCTCGCCGAGGTCGTACTTCTTGAGGATGTCGAAGCCCGCGGTGCTGCGGAAACCGCCGACCATGGCGGCGAGGGCGCGCGGGGCGAACTCGCGGTGGAACGCGGCCTGCATGCCGACGAGATGCTTGTAGTAGCCCTGGGCGGTCTCCTCGACGAGGGCGGCGAGGCGCTTCTCGTAGTCGGCGCGGTAGGCGTTGCTCGGGGCGTTCTTGCCGACGAGCAGCGGGTCGCGGATGACCGGGTTCTGCTGCGGCTCGGTCACCGAGGCGAAGATGCCGTGGAGGGAGTAGTAGTCGGCCGCCGGGATCGGGTCGAACTTGTGGTCGTGGCAGCGCGAGCAGGCGACGGTGAGGCCGAGGAAACCCTTGGTCGTGGCGTCGATGCGCTCGTCGATGGTGTCGTCGTTGTTCTGGAAGCGCTTGCCGACGGTGATGAAGCCCAGGGCGGCGAGGCGCGGGTCGTCCTTGGCCAGGCCGGGCATGCGGTCGGCGGCGAGCTGCTCGATGATGAACTGGTCGTAAGGCTTGTCGGTGTTGAAGGCGTCGATGACGTAGTCGCGATAGGTCCAGGAGCTGTCGAAAGTCTCGATGGTGCCGTTGGCCTTCAGGCCTTTGGTGTCGGAATAGCGCGCGGTGTCGAGCCAGTGGCGGGCCCAGCGTTCGCCGTAGTGGGGCGAGGCAAGGAGACGGTCGACGGTGCGTTCGACGACGCTGGCCACGGCGCGCACGGGCTGGCCTTTGCGCACGGCCATGGCGTCATAGGCGAGCGCGGCGTCGTATTCGCGCGAGAAGGCGTCGACCTCGAGGCTGGTGGGCGGCAGGCCGATCAGGTCGTAGGAAAGGCGACGCAGCAGGGCTTCGCCATCGGCGGCCGGGCTGGGCTTGAGGCCCACCTCGTCGAGCTTGGCCAAGATGAATGCGTCGACTTCGTTCTGGCACCAGGCCGGATTGCTGAGCTTGGTCGGCACCGGGTAGTTCTGGACGGGCTGGAAGGCCCAGTGCGCCCGCGCCTTGTCGGACAGGCCGGTGAGTTTGGCGCCGCCGGCGCCGGCGGGCGCGGGCGCGCCCATCTTGACCCACTGCTCGATCAGGCCGATCTGCGTGGTGGAGAGCTTGGCGCCGGCCTTACGCGGCGGCATCGAGATGTCGGGGTCGCCCTGATGGACGGCGACGACGATGAGCGACTTCTTGAGGTCGCCGGGGACGACGGCTGGACCAAGGTCGCCGCCGGCGAGCAGACCCTGGCGGGAATCCATGATGAGGCCGCCCTTGGAGACGCCCTTCTCCTTCGAATGGCACTCGTAGCAACGCTCGGTGAAAATCGGCCGGATGTTCTTCTCGAAGAACTCGAGGCCGGCGGGATCCATCTTGGCCTCGGGGGCCTCGGCGGCGCCGAGGCCTGAGACGGAGACGAGGGCGAGCAGACGAAGACTGACGGACAGGGACGGCATGGTGGTTTTAAAGGGGTCGCGCGATAGGGGGATACCGCTGGTGTTTAATACTCCTCCATTGATGAAATGTTTCAACCAATTCGTGCTGAGTATTTACCCTAAAAACAAGGAGGCCGACCCCCTTGCGGAGGCCGGCCTCGTCAAAAAACTGTCAAAAACCGTCAGTTGACGTAGATGAACTCGTTCGAGAGCAGGAGCGAATGGACGAGCAACTCGACCGGATTGAGCGGCTCGCGGGAGATCATCTCGCCCACGTTACGCAGGACGCCTTCGGCGCCGCCGCCGGTAACGGCCATCATCATGCTCTCTTCGCCGTCCGGAGCCATCACCGGGGCGGCCTTGGTGGGCGCAGCGGCGGTGCGGGCGACAGGGGCCACGGCCTTGCCGCGCTCGCCGGGCTTGGAGGCCGGACGCACCTTGGAGGACGCGACGGTCATCTTCATCTTGGTCAGGAACTCCTGGGCGACGCGGATCTCGTTCGTGGACGGGCGACGCTGGAACATGCAGCGGAACATCGCGACGATGCGCTGGTCCTCGGACATCGCGTTGACGACGTCCTTGCGGGCGGCGACGGCGCGGGCGACGTCGACCGAGAGGGCGTTGTTCATGAAGAACAGGGCCTGCTGCGGGACGATCGTCGAGTTGCGCTTGGTGTTCGACTGGTCGGGGTCGCCGTAGTCGAACTGCGAGAGCGTATCGCTGAGGCGACGGCGGTCGACGTAGCCATAGAGGCTGCGACGGTAGCTGAACGGCTCATCGGTGATGTTGGCCGGCTGGCCGCCGACGGTGGTGGTCATCTTGCCGGTGAGCAGGATCATCGAGTCGCGGATGGACTCGAAGTCGAGGCGACGCAGGTTGCCGCGCCAGAGGAGGCGGTTGGCGGCGTCGATCTTCAGCGGGTCGACCGGTCCCTTCTTGGCCACCAGCGGATTGGCGGTGGGGTCGGAGTCCTGGCGGAAGGTGTTGCTCAGCACGATCATGCGATGGAGGCGCTTCATGGTCCAGCCGTTCTCCATGAAGTCAGTGGCGAGATAGTCGAGCAGCTCGGGATGCGAGGGCTTCTCGGACATGTTGCCGAGGTCGTCGGGCGTGTTCACGAAGCCTTCGCCGAAGTGCTTGGTCCAGGTGCGGTTCACGGCCACGCGGGCGGTGATCGGGTTGTCCTTGGAGACGATCGACTGGGCGAACTCGTAGCGACCGCTGCCATCGACGTACGGACGGCGCTCGCCGACCGTCAGGATCTCGAGGAACTGGCGGGGGACGATCTCGCCCTTGTTGTTCTTGTCACCACGCTTGAAGACGTAGCTGTCCTTCGCGCCTTCGGAGTCCTGCACGACCATCGCGTGGCCGGGGACGCCCGGGTGGGAGAGACGCAGTTCGTTGATCTGGGCGTGACGGAAGTAGGCGACCGGCTCGCGGTTGCCGATGCCGCCGTAGATCGGACGGTTCTGCCAGTCTTGGCAGAACTTACGCGTGCTGAAGAGGGAGATCATCTCTTCGTTGTCGAAGATCTCGTCGTAAGACGGGATGGCCCAAGGATAGCCCGTCATCTCGGCGATGGCCGGGGAGGTCTTCTTCCACTCTTCGCCCGGCTTGGCCAGGAGGTTGAGGTGGGCGAGGATGGCGGCCTTGTTCTCGACGTAGATCCGCTGGTAGGCGGCGGCGACGTCATGCATCGACTTCGGTTTGAGGTTCCGCAGGCCGGCGGCGATGATCGGGTTCACGCGGTTCTCCGGATCGTCGAGGAATTCCTTGAGGACGATCGGGGCGCGCTCGGCGAAGTAGACGAACGGCACGGAGGCCAGGGCGGCGAAGGGGCCGGTGATGGGCGAGTCCTTCTGGATGCGCATGGCGGCGAAGTCGGTGTCCGACTGGAGGTCGATCTTGTAGCGCTCGGAGTACTCGCCGGCCTCGGCGGAGCCGCCGCGGACGGTGGCGATCATGAGGCGTCCGGCCATCTCGTGGTCATAACGGGCGCGGGTCTCGCGCATGTAGCGGAAGAAGCCGGCGACCTGCTCGTCCTGGAGCTGGTTGAGTCGCTTGAGGTAGTCGGCGCGGGCGGCGGCGGTGGCACCGGTGGCCGCGATGGGCGTCTGATGCAGCGGCTCGACGATCGAGGCGAAGATGCCGTGCAGGGAGTAGTAGTCCTTGATCGGGATCGGGTCGAACTTATGGTCATGGCAGCGCGAGCAGGCGACGGTCAGGCCGAGGAAGGCCTTGGTGGTGGTGTCGATGCGCTCATCGATGGTGTCATGGATGTCGTCGAAGCGCTTGCCGATGGTGATGAAGCCGAGGGCGGCGAGGCGGGGATCGTCGGGCGAGATGTCGGGGATGCGGTCGGCGGCGAGCTGCTCGACGACGAACTTGTCGTACGGCTTGTCCTCGTTCATCGCGTTGATGACGTAGTCGCGGTAGGTCCAGGCGTAGGCGTAGCGGTAGTCGCGGAAGAGGCTGTCGCCCTGGTCGACCTGGAGGCCGCGCGTGTCGGAGTAACGCGCGGTGTCGAGCCAGTGACGGGCCCAGCGTTCGCCGTAATGCGGCGAGGCGAGCAGCGCGTCGACCTGCTTGACGTAGACGGCTTCGACGTTGCCGGCCGGGCGGCCGGAGCGGGCCGCGAGCGAGTCGGCGAGCGCGGCGCTGTCGCAGGCCTTGACGAAAGCTTCGACCTGCTCGGAGGTGGGCGGAAGGCCGACGAGGTCGTAGTAGACGCGACGCAGGTAGGTCTCGTGACCGGCGGCGGGATTAGGCTGCAAGCCCTTCTCTTCGAGCTTGGCGAGGACGAACGCGTCGATGGGATTCTTGACCCAGGCCTTGTTCTTCACTTCAGGCACGGGGTACTTCTTGACGGGCTGGTAGGCCCAGTGTTCGCGGGCCTTGCCGGTGAGACCGGTGAGCTTGGCGGCGCCGCCGCCGGGCATCGGCGCACCCATCTTGACCCACTGCTCGAGGATCGCGATCTTGTCGTCCGGCAGCTTGCCGCCGGTCTTCTTGGGCGGCATCGCGAACTCCGGATCGGTGTACTGGACGGCCTTGATCAGCAAGGACTTCTCGAGGTCGCCGGGGACGACGGAAGGACCTTCGTCGCCGCCCTTGTAGGCGCCGTCGCGGGAGTCGAGGATGAGGCCGCCCTTCGAGGAGTTCTTCTCGGCGGAGTGGCACTCGTAGCAACGGTCGATGAGGATCGGGCGGACGTTCTTCTCGAAGAACTCGAGTCCTTCCTTCGAAGGCTGCGCCTCGTCGGCGGCGACCGCGAAGGCGGAAGCGAGCAGCGAGAGCGCGAGGGTGGTGTGACGGAGCGACAGCATGGGGATTATTGTTAAAAGGGAATGAGGCTGGGCCGCAAAGAAGCGGAGTAGGGGAAAGTACCTTGTTAATGAATGTAAGTCCGACCCCTTGGAAATCAAGAGCGCTTCCCCATTCGGGTTGTAAAGAGAAGACCCCAAGGCGAAGATTCCCCGCCGGACGATGCGCATCCTGATCGCCAACGACAAATTCAAGGGCTCGCTGCCGGCCGAAAAGGCCGCTTTTCATCTTAAAAACAGCCTAGATCGGCTGTTTCCGGGGTCGGTTTTCGATCTCTGCCCCATCGCCGACGGCGGCGAAGGGACGGCCTTGGCGATGACGACCGCCCTGGCGGGGGAATGGGTCAGCGAAAAGACCTGTGACGCCCACGGCCGGCCCATCCTAGCCCCCTTCGGCTGGGTCCCGGGCTCGGCCAGCGCAATCATGGAAATGAGCGCGGCCAGCGGCCTGGCAATCGTCCAAGATATCGAACTTAACCCCTTAACAGCCAGCACATTAGGTACAGGAATCCTCCTCCAATCCGCCCTCCGACGGGGGGCCAAGCGCATCCTGATCGGCATCGGAGGCAGCGCCACCAACGACGGCGGTCTGGGGGTCGCCCTCGCCTTGGGGTATCAGTTCAAACGTCACGGCCAGGACTTCTCCCCTACCCTAGAGACGATCCTCGAAGCGGACCAGGTCGTCCGGCCCGCCACCCTCCCCTCCTGCGAGCTGATCGTGGCCTGCGACGTCGACAACCCCCTCCTCGGCCCCCGCGGAGCCACCCGGGTCTACGGACCCCAGAAAGGCGTCCGTGACTTCGCTTGGTTCGAACAACGGCTCGAACACCTGGCCGACCTCGCGCGTCGCGACCTCGGCGCCGACCCGCGTGACGTCCCCGGCGCCGGCGCCGCGGGCGGCCTCGGCTTCGGGCTCATGGCTTTCCTCGGCGGACGTCTGGTGAGCGGTTTCGACATGGTCGCGGCGCAGGTCGGACTGGAAGCACGCGTCGCCGCCGCCGACCTCGTCATCACGGGCGAAGGACGGCTCGACGAACAGAGCCTGCAAGGCAAAGGCCCGGTCGGCGTCGCCCGGCTCGCGCGCCTGGCCGGCAAGAAGATCGTCGGCGTCGCCGGCTCGGTCGACGACTCGGCGGGACTCCGCGCGCAGTTCGACCTGCTCATCGGCATCAAGCCCGCGACGATGCCGCTCGACGAAGCGATGCGTCGCACCGGCGAACTCCTCGAGTCCGCGGTGGCCGCCCACGCCGCGCCGCTGCGCGCGCTCAGCTCCTGAAGATCGGGATCGGCACGCCCTTGCCGTCGACGGTCGCGTAGAAGGGACGGCCTTCGACGTCGAACGCGGTCTTGGGACTGATGCCCATCGCGCGGAAGATCGTGGCGTGCATGTCGCTGATCGAGACGGGATCCTTGATCGCGACGAGCGGACGCTCGTCCGCGGTGGCGCCGTAGACGTGGCCTTTCTTCACGCCGCCGCCGAACATGACGACGCTCGTGCCGCCGGTGAAGTGACGGTGCAGGCCGTAATGGTCGGGGCTGGTGATGACGCCGGACTTGTTGAAGGCCTGGTCCTTGGCCTGCGAGCCGGGGCGGCCTTCGATCATGGCGTCGCGGCTGAACTCGCTGGCGATGATGACCAAGGTGCGGTCGAGCAGTCCGCGCTGCTCGAGGTCGCGGACGAGGCGCGCGATCGGTCGGTCGATCTCGGCGTGCATCTTGGCGACGGTCTCATGACCCTTGCCGTGCGTGTCCCACTGGAAGAACGGGACGTATTCCGTGGTGACCTCGACGAAGCGCGCGCCGTTCTCGACGAGGCGGCGGGCCAGCAGGCAGCCGCGGCCGAAGCGACCGGTGTCGTAATCCTTCTGGACCTCGGGCGTCTCGAGCGAGATGTCGAACGCGGCGCGCTCCTTGGCGCTGAGCAGGCGGTAGGCGTTGTCCATCGAACGCAGCATGGACTGATGCTGGTGGTCGCTGAGCAGGTCACGGTCGGGCGTCGCGTCGACGAGGCGACGGAACTCGCGGTCGCGGTTCACGAAGCGGCCGGCGTCCATGCCCTTGGGCGGGCGCACGGCGGCGGCGGCCTCTTCCGGGAACGGCAGGTTCATCGGGCCGTATTCGCCGCCGAAGAAACCGGCGGTGGTGAACGCCTTGAGCTCCTCGCTCTCGCCGACGCCTTCGAGGCGCTGGCCGATGTTGATGAAGGCCGGCATGACCGGATTCCGCGGGCCGAGCACGCGGGCCATCCAGGCGCCGATGTGCGGACAGGCGACGGTCTGCGGCGGGACGTAACCGGTGTGCCAATGGAACTGGTGACGCGAGTGCAGGATGCTGCCGAGGTCCGGCTGCACCGCCGAGCGGATCAGGGTGCCGCGGTCCATGACCTGCGCGATGTTCTCGAGACCCTCGCAGATACGGACGCCATCGACCGACGTCGGAATCGCCGGGAACGTGCTGAGCACGCGGTCGTAGGTGAGGCCCTTCTCGAAGGGCGCGTAACGCTTCGGATCGAACGTCTCAGGCGCGGCCATGCCGCCGGCGAGCCAGATGAGGATGACCGCATCGGCAGTCGCGGTCGGCTGGACGAGCTTCTCGCTTTCGGCGAGGAGACGCGGCGCGCTCATCGAGAGCGTCGCGGCGCCGGCGGCGCCGAGCATCCGGAGGAATTCGCGCCGGGCGAGCGGCTCGGGCAAGGACGGGTCAAGCGGCAGCGGGGAGGACATGGGGTTCAGCGGATGGTCTGGAATTCGGGGAGCATGCACACGGCCCAGAGGAGGTCGGCGATGCCTTGTTCGGAAAGATCGGCGCCGACCATGCCGGCGGCGACCTTGAGTTCCGCGGGCGCGGGCTCGCGGCTCAGCGCGGAGAGGTAGAGCCAGCGGGCGAACTCTTCCGGCGAAGCCCACGCGCGGCGCTTCAGCTTGGCCGCGCCGGCGGCGAGGAGGTTCGTCAGCGCCTGGCCGTTGGAAAGGTCGATGGCCTCGAGCGTGCTGAGTTCGTTCGGGCGCATCGAGACGATCTGCTCCCGGTTCGGGCGGCCGAGCGCGCGCTGCAGGAGGTCGGACTTCACGAGGCCCGCGCGGGCCGGCAGGCTGCTCGTGCCTTCGACGCCGGCGAGCATCTCGGCCATGCGGGCCTGCGCCTTGCGCCAAGCCTCGCTCCTGACGATCGCGACGGGCTGCCAGACGGGCTCCGCGGCCTTCGCCTTGCCCTTGCCGGCCGCGAAGACGCCGCGGGCGTTGGGCACGCTGGTCGTCCATTCCCACGCGGCATCGGAAGCCATCTTCACGCGCGCGCCGCCCTTGAGCGTGACGTTCACCTGGAAGAAGAGCCCCGCGATGTTCGGGCCGGAGCCGGCGTTGCGGCCGACGACGACGATCTGGTTGGCGCCTTTGAGCAGCGCGACGGAGAGATCGAAGTTCTGCGGGTCGGCCCAGTTGTCCCCGCCGCCGATCTTCTTGCCGTTAACGAACAGGTCGTAGCCGTTGTCGCAGGTCACCACGCAGGTCGCGGCGTCCACGTCGGCGTCAAGCACGAGCTGCCGGCGGAACGTGCGGGTCTCGCCCGCGGCGGGCACGCGGCCGCCGGCGATGTCGCCCGACCAGATCGGCGCGGCGACGAGCGGCTCGACGACGGGCTTCTTGGCCGCCGCGGCGGTCGGCGCGGCGCGCGGCACCTTAGGTTCGATCTTGGAAGGGGTGGTGCCGGTCAGCCGCCAGACGGCGTCGACGAACTGCTCGGCGGTCAGGCGCTTGGCGCGCGGGCCGCGGTAGGCGTAACCTTTGTCGTCGGCGTCACGGGCGAGGACTTCGGCGCGGGACTGGTAGGCCTGCGAGGTCGCGATGAAGGCGAGCACGGCCTTGAGGTCGTAGCCGGACTCGACGAGGCGGTTGGCCAGCACGTCGAGGAGATCCTGGTTCCACGGCTCGGTCTGCATCGCGTCGACGGGGTGGACGATGCCGCGGCCCATCAGACGATGCCAGAGGCGGTTGACGATGGTTCGCTGGTAACGACCGTTCTCCGGATGGGTGATGAGCGCGGCGAGCTGGGCGAGGCGCTCCTCGCGAGGCTTGGCGGCGTCGACCTGACCGAGCTCGGGGAAAGGCCAGGCGGCGACGGCCGGCTTGCCGGTCGGGATGTCGCAGCGGACGAGTTCCATCGGCCGGTTCGCGTAGATGGCGGCGAGGCCGTAGGCGTCGCGCAGCTTCCAGCGGTCGGTGAAGCTGTCGTGGCACGAGGCGCACTTCATGTTGATGCCGAGGAACGTCTGCGAGACGCTCTGCGAGAACTGGAGCTCGGGCACCTGGCCCGCGCTCACCGCGCCGCGCCAGACGATACCCTTGGCGAAGCCTTCGCTGTCGGCGGACGGCGCCACGAGCTCGCGCGTGAACCGGTCGTAAGGCTTGTTGGTGAGCAGCGAGAGGTAGAGCCAGTTGGTGATCTGCTTGCGGCCGCCGTCGATGTAGCCGGTGCCGGCGTAATCGTTGCGGAGCAGGTCGTTCCAGAAGACCATCCAGTGGTCGGCGTAATCGACGTCGCGGGCGAGGAGCGCGCGCACGAGCGCTTCGCGCTTGTCGGGACGCGTATCAGCCGCGAAGGCGCGCGCCTCTTCAGCGGACGGCAGCAAGCCGACGAGATCCAGCATGACGCGACGCTGGAAGGTGGCGTCATCCGCCGGCGGCGGCGTCGGGGCGCCCTTGGCCGCGAGCCAGCCGTCGAGCACGCGGTCGAGCGGATGCGTGCGGCCGGACTTCGCTTCGGGAAGCACCGGACGGCGTGGACGCAGCGGCGGCTCGTAGGCCGGCTGCTTGAACGCGAAGCCTTCGGTCCAGACGGCGCCCTGCTCCACCCACTGGCGCAGCACGGCGACCTCGGCGGGGCTCACGCGCGGACCTTTCGGCGGCATGCGTTCGTCAGGTTCGTCGCTGACGATCGACTCGAGCAGGCGCCCCTTCGACGCCTGACCCGGGAAAAGCACCGCGCCGTTCTCGCCGCCTTCGAGCAGCGTGGCGCGCGTGTTCATCGAGAAGCTTCCCTTCTTCTTGTCGCCCGTGTGGCATTCGCCGCAGTGCTTGCGCAAGATCGGCACCACCTCATGGGCGAAGTCGACCGGCGCCGCCCCGAGGGAGGCCGTCAGGAAACAACCGGCAAGCAGGGAACCTCGGAACATGCGCGGCTCGTCAGCGGATCAAGGGACGAAGACGACCGCCGCGGCGGCCGGGGCTTCGACGGCCTGTTTGGTGTCGGTGAGCTTGCCGTCGCGACCGATCTTGTACGCGTTGAGCGTGCCGGACTTCTGGCCGGCGCAGACGAGCCAGCGGCCGTCGGCGCTGAGACCGAAGCCGCGCGGCGTGGCGGGCGTGCCGAGCACGTGCTGGAGGAGCGTCAGCTTGCCGTCCTGGGCGATCGAATAGACCGCGATGGAGTCGTGGCCGCGGTTGGAGACGTAGAGGGTCTTGCCGTCAGGGCGGACGAAGATCTCGGCGGTGGAGACGCCCTTGGTCTCCGTGCCGGCCGGCAGCGTCGGGAGGCTCTGGAGCTGCTTCAGGCCGCCGTTACGCTCGACGGAGAAAGCCACGACGTTGAGGCCCATCTCAGTGTTCACGTAGGCGAACTTGCCGTTCGGATGGAAGGCGAGGTGGCGCGGGCCTTCGCCGGCGGTGACGCGACCGGACTTCGGCTTGTTCGCGGCGAGCAGGCCCTTCTCGGCGTCGAACTTGTAGATGAAGATGTCGTCCGTACCGAGGTCGGCGACGTAGGCGCGGCCGTTCTTCGGGTGGAAGTAGACGCCGTGGGCGTGAGGGCCGGACTGACGGCCGGCGTTCGGGCCGGTGCCGACGTGCTGGAGCGAGGACGTGGCGGCGGCCAAGGAGCCGTCGGCCTTGATCGGCAGCGCGGTGGTCGAGCCGGAGCCGTAGTTCACGACGACCAGGTTCTTGCGGGCGGCGTCGACGGCGAGGTGCGTCGGGCCTTTGCCCTTGGAGGCTTCGGTGTTCAGCAGGCGGAGCTTGTCGCCTTCGACCGCGTAAGCGGCGACGGCGCCTTCGGCGGCCTCGGCGGTGGCGTAGAGGAACTTCGCGTCCGGGCTGAGCGCGACATACGAAGCAGACTTCGCTTCGGCGGCGACGGTCGGCGCCGAGATCTTGCCGGTCTTGCCGTCGAGCGTGCAACGCAGCACACCTTGGGCCTTGGCGCCGGAGGTGCCGACATAGAAGACGTAAGGAAGATGGGCAGGCTTGGTGGTCTGGTAGCCTGAGAGTTCGCCGTGAGGACCTTGGGCGGACTGACAGCCGACGAGAACGACCGCGAGGGCGGCCAGGAGGATACGTGGGGTGTTCATGATGATAAGATATGGGCGGATCTCAGCGGCCGTTCCACCAGCCGTCGAGCTGGGTCATGAGGCGCTTCACGTCCTCGGGACGTTCGGCGGCGAGGTCGCGGAGTTCGTAGGGGTCGGCCTTGAGGTCGAAGAGCCGGGGCGGCTCGGTGGCGTCGGCCGAACCATGCTGGGTCGTGCCGGTCTTGAGTCCGCTGGAGACGATGAGCTTGAGGTCGCCGGCGACGAGCCAGCGGTAGCGCAGGCTGGCCGCGGGGCGCGCGAGATCGAGGATGTCGTGGGTCGAGTTCTGCCCGGCGACGAACGGTCGCGCCTTCAGGGCCGCGTCGTCGAGCAGGTCGAGACCGTCGCCGCCGGCGGGCACGGGCGCTCCGACGAGTTTCAGGAGCGTCGGCATGATGTCCACCGCGCTGGCGGCTTCGGACATCACGGTCGGCTTGATGCGGCCGGGCCAGCTGACGAAGATCGGGGTGCGCACGCCGCCGTCGAAGGGCGACTGCTTGGAGCGCTCGAAGTCGACGACCGGCTTGTCCGTGCGCGGGATCCAGCCGTTGTCGGCGACGTAGACGATGATCGTGTCGCGGGTGAGGCCTTCCTTCTCGAGATGGGCGCGGATCTCGCCGATGGTCTCGTCGAACCACTCCACCATCGCGTGATACTTCGCGGCCTGGGGCGTCGGGGACTTGTCGCGGTATTTGGCGAGCAGGCGTTCCGGGGGCGTATGCGGGTCATGCGGCATCATCGGCGCATACCAGACGAAGAACGGCTTCCCGTCCTTCTTCGAACGGCTGATGAAGTCCGTGAGCGGCGCCAAGGTCTTGCGGCCGATGTCGAGGCCTTCGTCGCCGTGGCGGCCGCCCTTGGTCATGCCTTCGGTGAAACCGCCGGTCTGGTAGGGCCCCATCCACCACTTGCCCGTCTGCAGGCTGACGTAACCCTGCTCGCCGAGCAGACGGGGCAGGATCGGTGATTCCTGGAAGCGCTTGATCATCTGGGCTCGGCCATCGAGGAAGGCCGAGCTCTTCTGCCGGGCGGCGGCGGCCTTGGCGGCCCCCTTGGCGCCAGCGGCGGCGCTGACGGGGATGAACGGGTCGTTGCCGGTCAGCCCGTGGCGGTGGACGTGGCGGCCGGTGAGCATCGAGGCGAGGCTCGGACCGCAGAGGGAGTTCGTGACATAGCCACGAGGAAAGAGGCGCGATTCCGCCGCAAGCTTGTCGAGGTGCGGCGTACTGACCGCCTTCGACCCCATGAAGCCGTAATCAAACCAGGCATGGTCGTCCGAGACGATCATCAGGATGTTCGGGCGATCGGCCGCCGACAGCGAAAGGCCGAGACAGGCGAGCATGGCGACGCAAAGGGGTAAGAGGCGGGGCATCCCCTATAGACTCCCCAAACCAAGCCCCGTTCCCACCCAAAAATCCGCCGATTCTCATCGTTTAGATGAAAGCGCGCAGAAACCCCCGCCACCCCCTTTGACGAACCGCCGACCCCGGGCATAATAGGCGACGTCGGCGACCCTACACCCCCCGGTGACCCCACCCCGGAGGCCCCCTCTATAAAATATAATACGTTTTTATCTGACTGAATTTCAGTCACTTAGGGAAACCCTTCCCCGAAACCCCTTCTTTTCGCCCCTATATATACAGGCCCCTTTCTTTTTCCATGATCAACCACATCCCGCACCGCACCGCCAAGAACGACGCCCTCACCTCCCTCCTCCGCTCCGACTTCCCCGATCTCGGTGAAATCGAGGTCTCCCGCCTCGAGGCGGCCCCCGGCCGCCCCAGCGAGGTGGACGGCCTGACGGCCTACCTCAACCAGGCCGCCCGCTGGCCCCGCCTGAGCGCCGAGGAGGAGCTCGCGCTCGGCCACCGCATCAAGGCCGGCAAGCTCGCCGACGGCACCCTCACGCCGGCCGGCCAGTCCGCCTTCGACGAACTGGTGCAGCGCAACCTGCGCCTGTGCTACCACGCGGCGAAGGAGATCAACGTGTCGCGCGACGAGATGCTCGAACTCGTCTCGGCCGGCAACGTCGCGCTCATGGAGGCCGCCCGCGCCTTCAACGCCGACCTGGGCTACCGCTTCAGCACCTACGCTTACTGGGGCATCCGCAGCGCGGTGTTCCGTCACCTCAACTTCCTGCGCCGCACGGTGCGCCTCCCGCGCAACCTCCACGAGCAGATGGCCAAGCTCCGCAAGGCCGAGGCCGCCCTCCTCCAGAAGACCGGCCACGAGGCGACGGAGGACGAGCTGTCCGCGATCCTGGGTTGGTCCCACGAGAAGATCGTCGAGCTGCGCTGCTACCAGCAGCACGGCCAGTCGCTGGACGCGCCGGTCGGCGAAGACAGCGACACGACCTTCGGCGAGACGCTCGCCGACCCGGAGGCGGCGACGCCGGCCGCCTACGCAGAAGCCGCCGACCGCCTGGCCGCGCTGGCCGAAGTGATGGCCCAGCTCACGCCCCGCGAACTCGAAGTGATCCGCCTCCGCGCCGGCCTGGACGGCGAGGAGCTGACGCTCGACGCCATCGGCCAGCGCCAAGGCGTCTCCCGCGAACGCATCCGCCAGATCGAAGCGGAGGCCCGCCGCAAGATGCGTCTCATCATCCGACGCTGAGCCGGGTCTTGTGTCCGGAGGAAGGCACGCCATCCTCGTTGCGTGCCTTCCTCCGTCCCGCGTCTGCTTTTCTTCGCCCTCATAGGCCTCGCCGGCCTGCGTCTGGCCGCCCAGCAGGTGGAGCCGTTCGAGGAACCGCCGATCAACTACTCGGCGACCGAAGCCAAGGATCCGGCGACGGCCCTCAACGCGGCTCACCAGGCCCGCGCCAAGGCGATCCGCTCGCTGCCGGCCAAGCAGCGCCTGCGCTGGCTGCTCGACGAGTTCAAGGTGCCGGTGGAGTCCCAGCTCTTCGTCTTCAGCAAGACGAGCCTGCAGCGCGACCTGATCACGCCGGAGACGCCCCGCGTGCTCTACTTCTCCGACGAGGCCTACGTCGGCTGGGCCCCGACGGGCGCCTTCGAGGTGACGGTCTTCGACCCTCAGCTCGGCGCGACGTTCTACGTCTTCGACGCGCATGAGACCGGCGACGCCCCGCTGCTCGCCCGCAACAATGACTGCCTGCTCTGCCACGCCCGCCATGAGCACACGCCCTCGCTCCGCGCCCGCACGGTCTTCCCCGATGCGCGCGGCGAACCGCTCAGCGGCTCCGGCGGCTCGAACATCGCCCCGTCCACCCCGCTCGAGGAACGCTGGGGCGGCTGGTATGTGACGGGCGGCGGTCCGGGCCTCCGCCACCGCGGCAACCTGACCGGCCGCCGGGCCGAAGACTTCGAAGGTGAGTCGGCGCAGCCGACGCGCAACCTCGACTCGCTCGAAGGTATCGTGGACACCCGTCGCTATCTCCTGAAGACGAGCGACGTCGTGCCGATGCTCCTGCACGACCACCAGGTCCACGTGCATAACGTGATGTCCACCGCCCTGCAGGACGCCCGCATCGCGTTGCACCGCTGGCCGGCCATGCGGGCGATCCTCGGCCTGCCTGAATCGGCTCCGCCCCAAGGCTCCTGCCTCGTGGTCTTCGAGAGCCAGGCGGAGAAACTGATCGATGCCCTGCTCTGCCGCGACGAAGCCCCTTGGCCGGCCGATGCGGTGCGTTCCGACGGCGTCTTCGCCGCCGCCTACGCCAAGACCCGCAAGGCCGACCCGCAAGGCCGCTCGCTCCGTGACCTCGACCTGCGCACGCGTCTCTTCCGCTACCGTTGCAGCCCGCTCATCTACTCCGAAAGCTTCGCGCACCTGCCGCCGCAGCTCCGCGAGATCACGCTGCTGCGTCTTTCGTCCGGCCTGCGCGCCTTCCCGCCCGCGCCGGCCTTCGGCCACCTCGAGGAATCCGAGCGCGCCGCGATCCACGAGATCCTCACGGCCACGCTACCCGACCTGCCCGCCGGCTGGGGCAAGTAAGGCGGACAGCAAAAGGGCCGGCCCTCGACGAGGACCGGCCCGGTTCCGGCGCCGAAGCGCGGCTTACTTGACGAGCGCGGCGAGCGGCTCGCGGATGGCGTCGGCCCAGATCTGGTAGCTGACGGCGTTCAGGTGCAGGAGGTCCGGCATGACGGACTTCTCGAGCGTGCCGTCGGCGGTGAGGAACTTGGCGCCGATGTCGAGGTAACGGACCTTCTGGCCGTCGTCGAACTTCGCGATGAGGGCGTTGACGGCCTTGTTCTTGGCACGGCCGGGATTGTTGGCCTCGGTGGCGCCGCGCGGGAAGATCGCGAGGAGGAGCACCTTGGTGTTCGGCGAGCGCTGGTGGATCGCGGCGATGATGTTCTTGATGCCGGCGGCGATCTGCTCGGGAGAGTTGTCGGCGGCGCCGGAGTTGTTGGTACCGATCATGAGCACGACGGCCTTGGGCTTGATGCCTTCGAACTCGCCGTTCTCGACGCGCCAGAGGACGTGCTGGGTGCGGTCGCCGCCGATGCCGAAGTTCGCGGCCTTATACTGGCCGAACTCCTTGTCGAAGATGGCGGCCTGACGACCCCAGCCGGCGGTGATGGAGTCGCCGAGGAAGACGACCTGGGCTTCACCCTTCTTGGCGATCTCGACGAACGACTCGTGCGCCTTGAGGAAGTTGGGCTGCGGCTTGCCGTCGTTGCCGAGCTTCGGCGCGGCGACGTCGGCGGGCTGCGACGGGAGCTTCACGGCCGGAGCGGCGGGCTTCTTGGCGGGGGCTTTCTTGGTCTCCTGGGCGACGAGGGAGGCGCCGCCGAGCAGGCCGATCGCGAGGAGGAGGGAGAGGATACGTTTCATGGGGTGGGGGTGACCGATGTTTTCGCCGCGGCGCAGGCGGGTGTCAACGCCGGCCACCGATGCTTGCCGAGCGGCTCTCCCGTGCGGTAGCCTGCCCCATGACCCAACCGCTGCGATTCGTGACGAAGGCCGAGGCCATCAAGGAAGAGTATAAAGGCCGCACCAATTACTGGCTGACCCGCCCCGAACTCACCGGCGCCAAGGACCTGCAGGTCTGCGAGGCGACCCTGCCCGCCGGTGAAGGCCACGCCTTCCACACCCATCCGGAACTCGAGGAGATGATCTACGTGCTCGCCGGCGAGGTCGAACAGTGGGTCGAGAAGGAGAAGCGCATCCTGAAGCCCGGCGACGCCGCGCACATCCCGGCCGGCGTCGTGCACGCCACGTTCAACGTCTCGAAGTCCGACGCCACGATCCTCGCGATCCTCTCGCCCGGCGCGAGCAAGGGTCCGTTCATGGTCGACGTCAGCGGCGAAGCGCCCTGGAAGGACCTGCGCGCCGGCGCATGAATTTCTTCGCCCGTCATCGCGGCCTGCTCGTCTCTTCCACGCTGCTGTTGGCGGGAGCGATCATCCCTTGGCTGATCTGGGGCGACGCCTTGGACGCGACCTTCACCGTCGAAGGCTCGCGCGCCTGGATCGCCGGCTTCGGCGCGGCCGGCGGCCTCGCCGGAGCGGGCCTGCTCATCGCCGATCTCCTGCTGCCGATCCCGAGCACGCTCGTGATGTCAGCGCTCGGGCTCGCCTACGGCACGCTCGTCGGCGGCCTCTACGCCGCCGTCGGCACGGTCGCGGCCGGCCTGCTCGCCTATGGCCTCAGCCGCTGGCTGGGCCGACCGCTCGCCGTGCGTCTCGCCGGAGCCGACGCGCTGGAGTCGGGAGAGAAGCTGTTCGCAGACGGCGGCGCCTGGCTGGTGGCGGGTTCGCGCTGCGTTCCGATCCTGCCCGAAGCCATCGCGTGCCTCGCCGGACTGCACCGCATGCCCTTCCGGACGTTCCTCCTCGCGCTGCTCTGCGGCGGGGTCCCGACCAGCTTCCTGTTCGCGGGCATCGGCGCGCTCGGCCAGACCGAACCCGCCTGGGCGCTGGCGCTCAGCGTGGTCGTGCCGGTGCTGCTCTGGCTGCTCGCCCGCCGCTGGCTGCGCCGCTGATCAGCGCAGCTCCTTGATCCGCACGTTGCGGTACCAGACGCGCTTGGCTTCGTCCTGGAAACCGATGTGGCCTTCGGCCGGACGGTCCTTCATCGGGGAAGCGGCGAGGTCGAGCACGATGGTGCGCTCGCCGTTGAAGTCGACGGCGAGACGGCGGTCCTTGAGCGTGAGCGTGTAGCGGTTCCATTCGCCGGCGGGCTTCACCATGTTCTTCGCCGCGGCCATCGCGCGGATGATGCCGCCGCAGTCATGGTGGCCGGGCTTGGCGAGTCCGTGCGTGTCGAGGATCTGGAGCTCGATGCCCTTCGCGACGGGATCGAGCGGATCGGCGACGCAGAAGAAGACGCCGGAGTTGCCGGTGGGCTCGAACTTGAATTCCAGGTCGAGGACGAAGTCGCGGTACTTGCGCTCGGTGAAGAGATAGGCGTCGAAACGCTTCCAGCCGGTCTCGCCGGGCCGCGGCTTCAGCGTGACGGTACCGTCGGCGTCATAGACCCAGTTGCCCTTGGTCTTCCAGCCGGTGAGGTCCTGGCCGTTGAAGAGCGGCACGAAGCCCGGGGCGTCCGCGGCGGGATGCGGCACGGGCGCGGCGGCGGGGCTCACGGGATAAGGCTCGGACGCCGCGAACAAGGCGAGGGGCAGGAGGCAGGCCAGCAGAGGTAGGCGGGGCATGCCATCCGAGGTAGCCATCCGCCGCCGGAGGTCGAGCCGCATATCGGCGTGGACGGCGGCCCCGTTGTCATAATAAAGATAAGACATGGGCCGCCCCTCCCTGCTCGCCGTCTTCGCCTGCCTCCTCGCCGCCGCCCACGCCGCGCCGCCGCCGAACATCGTCGCCGAAGGCGTGCCGGCCATCCCCCCGGGCCTGTCGGCCGAGCTGGCGCCGTACCTCGGTCTCGGCGGGGCGGGCTTCCGCGGCTGGCACGCGACGCGCCGCGAGGCGATCGTGACCACCCGCGTGGGCGACGCCTCGCACCTCCACCTGATGGCCGCGCCCTTGGCGAAGCGCGTCGCGCTGACCGGCGGCGTCGAACCGGTGAAGAGCGGCCGCATGCAGCCGGGCGGGAGCCTCCTGCTTTACGCCGCCGACGTCGGCGGCGACGAGAACTACCAGCTTTACCTCAAGGACCTCGCCGACCCGAAGGCGCCGCCGGTCCGGCTGACCGACGGCAAGTCGCGCAACGTCGACGCCTGCTGGTCGCGCGACGGGCGCCGCATCGCCTACGCGACGAACCGACGGAACGGCAAGGACGGCGACATCGTGGTCGTGGAGGCGCAGGTCCCGCGCGCCGAGCGCGTCGTGCACCAGGGCGCGTCCACGGGCTGGGGGCCGGTCGAATGGTCGCCCGACGGCGCGCAGCTCCTCCTCCGGCAGTCGCTCGGCCAGGCCGAATGCCGGCTCTGGACGCTGGAGGTCGCCTCCGGCCAGAAGAAGCAGGTCACGCCGGCGGCCGGACGCCATTACTTCACGCAGGCCGGCTTCGCCGAAGGCGGCAAGGCGGTGTACGCGCTTTCGAACTTCGGGACCGACTTCCTCACGCCGACGCGCGTCGACCTCACGACGGGCGAGACCCGCCTCCTCGCCGGCGGTCCTGCCTGGGACGGCGAAGAGCTCGTGGTGTCGGAGGACGGCACCCGGCTGGTCGTCGCGTTCAACGTCGAAGGTTTCTCCGAGCTGCGCTGCTGGGACCTGACCACCGGCCGGACGCTACCCGCGCCCCGGCTCAAGGCGGGAGTGCTCAGCCAATTGCAGTTCCGGCCGGGCAGCCATGAGGTCGGCTTCTCGCTCAACAGCGAGGATTCCGCGAGCGACGCGTGGTCGGCCGACCTCGACACCGGCGCGGTAACGCGCTGGACGGACCGCACGACGAAGCCGAAGAAGGCGATCGCCACGCCGGAGCCCCGGATCGTCCGCGTCACGAGTTTCGACGGACTGAGCATCCCTTCGCTGGTGTATCACCCCGATCCGGCCAGGTTCCCGGGTAGGCGGCCCGCCCTCATGATCTTCCACGGCGGTCCCGAAGGCCAGTCGCGGCCGGGCTACCGCGGCAGTTTCCACTACTACCTGAACGAACTCGGCGTGGCGCTGATCTACCCGAACGTGCGCGGCTCCACGGGCTACGGACGGAAATACCTCTCCCTCGACGACGGCTTGCGGCGGGAGGACGCGATCAAGGACGTCGCCGCGGTGCTCGACTGGGTGGCGAAGTCGGACCTTCTCGACGCGTCGCGCGTGGCGGCCTACGGCGGCAGCTACGGCGGCTTCATGAGCCTCGCCTGTCTGGTGAACTACCCGGAGCGCTTCCGTTGCGGCGTCGACAACGTCGGCATCGCCAACTTCGCGACCTTCCTCCGCGACACCTCCGACTACCGGCGCGGCGCCCGCCGTCTGGAGTACGGCGACGAACGTAAGCCGGAGGTGAAGGCCTTCCTCGATCGGATCTCGCCCGCCAACCAAGCTGGGCGCATCCGCGATCCGCTGCTCATCGTCCAAGGACGGAACGACCCGCGCGTGCCCTTCACCGAAGCCGAACGGATGCGCGATGCGGTGAAGGCCGAAGGCGGCACGGTCTGGTACGTCCTCGCGAAAGACGAAGGCCACGGATTCGTGAAGAAGCCCAACGCCGATTATCAGTTCGCCGCCACGGCCCTCTTCCTCCGCACCCACCTGCTGGACTAAACGACCGAAGCGAGCATATCGCCGGCCGGACCCGATTGGTTTCCCAAGAAAACCTAGGGTTATTATTTTGCGGGCTATGACGGGCGAGCCTCTGGACAACCCGGCGAGCCTGGGCATAGTAAGGGTCTCGAACAGTTCTCCGCCCACCCCGGCGTCCCTGTCCGAAACTCCATTCCACTGATCACGCTTCCAGCCGCGCACCGTTTTCCCACGGACCGCACGGCAGGGACACCCTCTCTTCCTTTTTTCCAAACCCCTCATGAAACGTCGCTCCGCCGCCCCCTCTCGTCCGCGTCCCCTCCTCCGCCGTCGCTTCGACACCGGCCTCGCACCCGCCGAGGTCCGCGCCCGCCTCGAAACCCTCGCCTGCGCCAGCACGGTCCTGCCCGCGCTCTTCGTCCTGCCCTCCGTCGGCGAGTCCGTCCGCCTCAGCGGACCGGAGCTGCATGGCGACATCCACATCCGCCTGGCCGGCTGCCAGACGGCCCTCGCCGCTTTCACCGGCAGCCCCAATGAAGTCACCATCGACTTCCGCGCGGCCGACAAGGCCGTCGTGCAGGCGCTCGTCGTCGGCCTCGGCGCCGAGCTGCGCGAGACCAAGGTACGCCGGCCGAAGCAGGAGGTCCAAGGCCACTTCGTGACGGGACACCAACCGAACGTCGGCCACTTCCTCGCCTGGGCCGCGCGCATGCCCAGCATGGCCGACCACGTCATCCTCGAGTCCGCCGTCGACGCCGGCTTCGCCTGCGAGTTCGACTGCTTCGAGCACATCCACGCCGCCATGCGGGCGCTGGACTTCATGCGCATGGTCCGGATGGAAGGCGGCATCGGCAGCGCCTGTGACGGCGACGAGATCCCGCCGCACCTCCGCCATCCGACCCGCCAAGGGCTCACCGGCAAGGCGGCCATGCTCGTGGCCCACGCCGGCCACAAGGTCAGCCTCAACGCGACGATCGACTCCAAGCCGAATCCCGCCGGTGCGCGCCTGCGCATCCACTACGGCTGGTCCTCGCGCCTGCAGCGTTACCTCGTGGGCTGGGTCAGCGACCTCGCGCCGAAGCCTCAGTGACCTTCGGTCCGCTGCATCTTCTCGCCCCAGGCGAAGAGGATCATCGAGGCGAGGAACACCCCGTGGATGATGGCCTGCCAGAGGATGACCTTCTCATGGTTGGCGGACATCGCGGCACCCGTGCCGACGAAATCGGTGATGGCGATGAAGCTCTTGAGCAGGTGGATGGCCGAGATGCTCGCGAGGCTGCCGGCGAGCTTCACCTTGAGGGTGTTGGCGTTGATGTGGTCGAGCCAGTCGGGGCGGTCGCCGTTGTCGCCGAAGTCGATGCGCGAGACGAAGGTCACGTAACCGCCGACGACGACCATGTTCACGAGATTGGCCACCATCGAGATGTCCACGAGCGAAAGGATGCCCACCATGATGGTGCTCTCGGTCGCGGCGGAGAAGCCGTCCAGGAGGTGCAGGAGTTCCTGCACGCTCTTCCAGGCGTAGGCGATCGCGGCGAAGATCAGCGCGACGTAGATCGGGGCCTGCACCCAGCGGCTGGCGAAGATGAAATATTCGAGGGTGTTCTCGAACTTCTTGGCGAAGGTCTCCTTGTCGTTGGCCATGCGTGGAGATTTGCCGAAACCCGCGGACCGTCAAGCCGACGAACAGCCGGAGGCGTTACAAGAAAGACGCAGAAGAGGAATGGCGAAGTGGCATCTTCCTCCGGCCAACTGGCCAACCGATCAACCGATCAACTCAGGTTCAGACTCCCGCGCTCGCCGCGGCGTCGCCGAGCGGGCTGGCGTTAGGCTCGCGCAGGTAGGCGTCAGCCTTGGCGGAGACGATCACGCCGTAATTGATCGTGCCGAGCCAGCCAGACATGATGATGCCGACGCTGCCGGCATGGTAGAAGCCGCCGACCTGCTCGGGCAGGGCCATCGAGACCTTGAGGCCTTCGAACTTGGTGCCGAACGAGGTGCCGCCGACGTGACGGACGTAACGGTTGACGGTGCGCGGGGTCGCGGCCTCGGCGTGGTCGACCTTCGAGCGGATGTCGGGGATGAACTTCTCGAGGCCCTTGAAGGACTCCTCGATGACGCGCGCCTTGTTGGCGGCGTAGTCCGCGTCGGAGAGGTGCGCCCAGTCGTCCCACTTCTGGTTGACGGAGGTGACGATCGCGTAGCGCGGGGTCTTGGTGTGCGGACGGGTGTCCGGGTAGTAGACCGAGTAGGTGCGCGAGGTGGTGTGGAAGTCGACGAGCTCGTGGCTGGAGAACGGCTTGGCCTCGGAGGTGAACACGAGGTCGCCGATGTGCGGGATGGTCTCGCCTTCGCGCACGCCCATGTAGACCTGGCAGGAGGAGGTGTTCACGCGGACCTTGCGGGCCTCCTCGAGGAACGGCGCCTCGAAGGCGTCTTCGCCGCCCATCTTGAGGACGGTATCCTTGATGTTGGCGTTGGAGACGACGGTGGAGCAGGCGACCTCGGCTTCCTCGCCCTCGCGGGTGCCGCGGAGCTTCACGCCCACGACGCGCCGGCGGCCGGCGGCGTCCTTCTCGACGTGGACCTTTTCGACGAGCACGTTGCGGCGGATGTCGACCCCGTTGGCCTTCATCTCGGCGGTCATGAGGTTGATCATGGTGTCCGTGCCGCCCTGGAAGATGAACACGCCCTTCGACATGAAGTTCGAGAAGACGATGCCGAAGGTGATCGCGGGGTCGTCGAGGGTGGAGCCGTTGGCGTAGGCGATCGGCTCGAGGAGGAGTCGCTGGACGTCGGGGCGGCCGGGGAAGAACTGCTCGAAGAGCTGGCGCGTGGTGCGCGGGTCGTTGTCGTAGTAGTTCATCTCGCGCAGGTGCGCGAAGAAGGCTTCGACGGTCTCGGCCGGCAGCCTGAACTGCTCGATCAGGATGCGCGTGAAGTCGGCGCGGTCGAAGGTCGTACGGACGTCGAAGTCGGGGTTGATGAACCGGACGTCGTGCAGCTGGTGGATACGGTCCGAGATCTCCTTGGTCCAGTAGCGGCGGGTGGACTTGATCATCCCGTGCGGGAAGCCGTGCAGGGAGATGTCGAAGACGTGGCCGCCGGCGCGCTTGAAGTAGGTGGCGAGGCCGCCGAGCTGATAGTGGTGCTCGAGGAGCAGCACCTTGCGGCCGAACTTCGCGAGGTTGTTCGCCGCGGTCATCCCGCCGAGGCCGGCGCCGATGACGACGGCGTCGTAGCGAGGGAGGAGGTTGTCGAACGGCGAGGGCATTGCGGAAGCAGATGAAGTAGGATGAAGCAGGGGTTAAGGGGAAGTCGAAAGCGGTCAAACCGCCCCGCGACTACCTCCCGGCGACGGCCAGCGACCAGCCGTCCCGCCCTTTGGCGAGGCGGACCTTCCGTCCGAAGAGCTTCGATAAAGCGGCCGGCTTCAGGACTTCGGCCATCCGGCCGGCCGCGAGGGCGGCCCCGTTCCGCAGCAGGAGCGCGTGGGTGAAGACGGGCAGGATCTCCTCGACATGGTGCGTGACGAACACGATGGCCAGGCCGGGCTTGAGCTTCGGCAGACGCTTCACGAGCGCGAGGAATTCGGCGCGCGCGACCGGGTCGAGGCCCGCGCACGATTCGTCGAGGATCAGCAACGCTGGGTCGGAAGCCAGGGCGCGGGCGATGAGCACGCGCTGGCGTTCGCCCTGCGAGAGGTGTCCCCACGGACGCGCGGCGAGGCCGCCGACCTTGAGCAAGCGGAGCAGCCGACGCGCGAGCGCGAGCTTCGCGGGCTTCGGCCGACGCCAGAGGTTGATGAGTCCGTCGACCCCGCCGGCCACGACGGCCAGCGCCGGTTCGGCGGGCTGGATCATCGCCGCGACGGAAGGACCGACGAGGCCGATGCGGCGGCGCAGCTCGCGCCAGTCGCTGCGGCCGAAAGTCTCGCCGAGGACGGCGAGCGTACCGGAGGTCGGCGCGAAATAACCCGTCAGGGCGGCGAGCAGCGAGGACTTGCCCGAACCGTTCGGCCCGAGGATCACCCAGTGCTGGCCCGGCTCCACGCGCCAGCTCAGCCCGCGCAGGATGACCTTGGCCTCGCGCGCGATGCGCAGGCGGGAGACTTCGAGCACGGGGACTTTGGCGGAGGGACGAGGCACGGCGTAAGGCTATGGAGCAGGCCGAGGCCGCTTCCAAGCCGCAACCACGCTTGCCCTCGGCGGGGTTCACCCCTACCCCTTCGTCATGCGCCGGCCCCTCGCCCTGATCCTTTCCCTCTGCGCCCTCGTGGCGTCGGCCGCCGATCCGGCCGCCCCGTCGCGGACGACCCCGGCCGACCTCGTCATCAAGGAAGGCGTCGAGACCCGCATCGCCTGCGACCATAACGGCGGCTATTCCAAATACGCCGACGTCTACCACTACCGCGTCATCCTCCCGAAGGGCTACCACGCGGACACCACCAAGGAATGGTCCGCGCTCTTCGTCGCCTCCCCCGGCGGCAAGGCGACGCTCGGCAACATGGCCGACTGGGTGAAGAAGCACGGCTACATCGCCATCCTCCTCGACGAATCGAAGAACGGCCCGTGGGACCCGAGCGTCGGCAACTTCCTCGCCGCGCACCAGGACGCCGTGAAGCGCTTCCGCATCGGCCCGGGTCGCAAGGTCTGCACCGGTTTCTCCGGCGGCGCGCGCGCCAGCTCGATCTTCGTGAGCATCGGCGACAATTTCGGCGGCGTCATCCTGCAGGGCGCCGGCACCGGCATCCTCGACAACGGCCTGCGCGGCCTCAGCGGCGTGCAGATCCCGGCCGTCGTCGTGACCATGGGCAAGAAGGACCCGAACCGCGGCGAGATCAAGCAGTTGCAGGCCACGCAGGGCGATCGCCTGCAGGTCTTCGAGTTCGAAGGCGGCCACCAGTGGGCCCCGAAGGACGTCATCGAGAAGGCCCTCGACAACGTCGACGCCAAGCTGCCGAAGTAAGCGGCGGCGACCGGGTTTAATCCAAGACCAGGGCAGCAAGACGTCCTATTTGCATCGGCCTAAAACTCAACCCGAGCGGACGGAGATATTTCTATCGCCACCAGGGACTTGGGCCAGATTAAAGCCCTTCGCGTTTCGACGAATCCGGGGATTCAATGTCGGTCAGGGGAGTTTTTGTGAAGCACTTTCTTCTTAACCACGCCGCGAAATAGCACAGGCCGAGACAAACCGCGAAGAACGCCAAGTAATGGAGCAGCAAACCCAGCAGCAACAGAAGTCCGTCTATGGAATGAATATTACCCCCGGCCAGCCTGTATGGAAATCCGAGCATCAGCTCGCCGAAGCCATCGCTGAATTCATAGATGAAACTTCCTTTGCTCGAGTGATTGATAGCACAAAACAATAGTAGCGCGATACTTGTGACCAACATAGACGCCCAGGCGACGGCGCTGATCACGCCCACCTTGATGACTAGTTGCATTTTCCTGTTCACGGAAAGTAACATGATCGGGCGGCCGGGGTGAGGCCGCGGGAATGAAACCTGTCGAGAAGGCCGGCCCTTTCGAGCCAATTCCATATGGGTCCGTCTTGCCAACGCGCGGGCGCGGGGGCATCAAGGAACGCAACCCCATGCGTATCCTCGCCCTCCTGTCCGTCGCCCTGCTCGCGGCCCACGCCGACGCGGCCGCTCCGAAGTTCAACGACCCGAAGCCGCAGGCCTACCACCTCCGTGCGCGCGCCAGCGAGATCGACCCGGCCGCGAAGGCGTATCCGGAGATCGAGTTCCACCTGGAGAGCAAGGGCAAGCCGGCCGACGTGCAGACGGCCGACGTCGACACGCGCGTCGCCCCGCGCGGGCAGCTCTTGGTCTGGCTGATGGGCCATAACCCCGTCATCGCGGAGAAGGTCAACGGCTACGGCTACCACCACATCAGCGTGCACTACGCCCGCGGCTGGTTCGGCAAGCTCAACACCGTGCCCGCCGACACGCAGCACCTCGGCGACATCCGCCTCGAAGCCACCGCCGGCGTCGACGCCTCGAAGTCGGTCGAGATCGCCGCCGCCGATTCCGCCAAGGGCCGCGCGACGCGCATGGTGCAGTGGCTCGTGAAGACGCACCCACAGGGCCGCTGGGAACAGTTCCTCACCGCCGGCGGCAAGGAACTCGACTGGACCAAGGTCGTCGTCGGCGGTTCCTCGCATGGCGCCACGTCCTCCGCCCGCTTCGCGATGCACCAGCAGGTCGCGCGCGTGATCATGTTCTGCGGCCCGCGCGACAACACCGAAGACTGGCAGGCCGGTCCGTCCGCCACGCCCCTCAACCGCTTCTTCGGCTACTCCCACGTCCTCGACGGCGGCTGGACCGACCAGCACTACCAGCGCTCCTGGCTGATGCTGCGCCTCAACGAATACGGCCCCATCGTGAACGCCGACGACGCCAAGGCGCCCTACGGCCACACCCGCCGCCTGATCACTTCGGCCCCGATGAAGGGCGACGCCAAGAAGCAGGCCGGCGCCGCGCACGGTTACGTGACCCCGAGCAACGGCTCGCCCAAGGACGCCCAGGGTCGCCACCTCCAGGAAGACGTGTGGAAGTATCTCTTCACCTCCGACGTCGAAGTCACCGGCAAGCCGGTCCCCGCCGAACCGGGCATCCGGATGAATCAGCGCCCGGAAGCGAAGGCGAAGAAGTAAGCCGCCGGAAGGACGGCTTGCGCTCGGCGGCCTTTCGGCTGTTGGATGACCGCGTTCACCGTGGCCATCCGCATCGATCTCGTCACCCTCTTCCCCGCCATGGCCGACGGCTTCCTCCAGGAGTCGGTCATCGGGAAGGCCATCGACAAAGGCCTGATCGCCTTCAAGGCGCACGACCTGCGCGCCTATTCCAAGGACAAGCACCGCAAGGTGGACGACATGCCCTACGGGGGCGGTCCCGGCATGCTGATGACCTGCCAACCCCTCTTCGACGCCGTCGACGCCCTGACCACCCCGGACTGCGAAGTGGTCTACCTTTGCCCGGATGGTGAACAATTGACCAATAAGCTGGCCAAGGAACTGGCCCAAAAGAGCCATCTGATCCTCATTTCGGGTCATTATGAGGGCATCGACCAGCGTTTCCGGGATAAGAAGGTCACCCGGGAGGTCTCCATCGGGGATTACGTGCTCACTAATGGCACTTTGCCGGCCTGCGTCCTGGTCGATTGCCTCGGCCGGCAGATTCCCGGCGTACTCGGGGAGGAAAACTCCTTGACGGGGGATAGTTACAACGGCAAGTTGCTCGCCTTTCCGCAGTTCACCCGACCCGCTGTTTATGATGGTCTCGAGGTGCCCCCCGTCCTCCTAGGAGGAAACCACGCCGAAATCGAAAAATGGCGTCGGGAAAGGCAAATAGAGAAGACAAAGCAACGCAGACCGGACCTGATGAAAGACCAAGAACACCAGCCATGAGCAACCATCCCCTCATCCAATTTGCCACCCAGCCCCAGCTGAAGACCGCCCGCGGCGACCATGAATTCAAGGTCGGCGACGGCGTGAAGGTCTCCACCAAGGT
>JBJOMV010000010.1:0-36726 GCA_046052185.1 Verrucomicrobiota bacterium
TCCAGCTCGTCCCGCTCACCGCCTTCGGCGCCAACACGCCGCAGGTCGGCATGCGCTTCCACGCCGAGACCAACCTCGGCATGCGCGTCCTCACGATCAAGAAGATCGAAGGCGAAGAAGTCACCCTCGACGGCAACCATGAGCTCGCCGGCAAGACCCTCCACTTCGACATCAAGGTCGTCTCCGTCCGCGCGGCCGAGCCGACCGAACTCGCCCACGGCCACCCGCACCAGTCCGGCGGTTGCTGCGGCGGCGGCGGTTGCGGCTCCGGCGAAGCTTCCGGCGGCGGCTGCTGCTCGAGCGAAGAAGGCTCCGAAGGCGGTTGCTGCTCCACCGAAGAACCGGCCGCCCAGAAGCAGGGTGGCTGCGGCTCCGGCGGCTGCGGTTGCTCGTAAGCCGGAGAACGTTGCTATCCGCGATCAAAGACCCCGGACCGCCGGGGTCTTTTGTTGCCCCGACCGGCAGGCCGAGCAGGCTGTGGCTCACCCCCGCGCATGCGCCCTGACTCCGTCCATGCCCGCGACCTGACGCCCGGCCAGACGCGGGCGTCGCTCGCGATCGTCGCGGTCCTGTTCTTCATCTTCGGCTTCGTCTCGTGGGCGAACGCGATCCTCATCCCGTATTTCAAGATCGCCTGCGAGCTGACGCACTTCGAGGCCTACCTGGTCACGTTCGCGTTCTATATCTCCTACCTCGTGTTCTCCTGGCCGGCGGCCGGCCTGCTGCGCCGGATCGGCTTCAAGCGCGGGATGATGCTCGGCTTCTGGATCATGTCGGCCGGCGCGCTGCTGTTCATCCCGGCGGCCTACGCGCGCGCCTACCCGGTCTTCCTCGGCGGCCTGTTCACGCTCGGCGCCGGGCTCGCGATCCTGCAGACGGCCGCGAATCCCTACGTCACCGTGCTTGGCCCGCAGGCATCGGCGGCGCGACGCTTCAGCCTGATGGGCATCGGCAACAAGGGCGCCGGCATCCTCGCGCCGATCCTCTTCGCAGCCGTCGTGCTACGGGTGACGGATACCGCGTTGTTCGCGGCGCTGCCGACGATGGACCCGGCCGCGAAGGCCGCCGCGCTCGACGAACTCGTCCGACGTGTCGTCACGCCTTACGCCGCCGTCGCCGCGGTGCTGGCCGTGCTCGGCCTGCTGGTGCGGTGGTCTCCCCTGCCGGAGATCGACACCGACCACGAAAGCGCCGACGTCGCCGAAGCCAACGCCGGTAAGACCAGCGTGTTCCAGTTCCCGCAGCTCGTGCTCGGCGCGCTCGGCATCTTCCTGCACGTCGGCACGCAGACCGTGGCGGTCGACACCATCATCGGCTACGCGGATACCATGGGCATCCCGCTCGCGGCGGCGAAGATCCTGCCCGGGTGCGTGCTCGGGGCGATGATCGTAGGTTATGTCCTCGGACTGACGCTGATCCCTCGCCGGATCTCCCAGGTGGCGGCCTTGCGCGCGTGCACCGTGCTCGGCGTCGTCGGCACGCTCGGCGTGCTCTTCGCGCCCGGCCAGCTGACGTTCCTCGGGCTGACGGCCGATACCTCGCTCTGGTGCATCACGCTGCTCGGGCTCTCGAACTCGCTGACCTGGGCGGGCATCTGGCCGCTCGCGCTGGACGGACTCGGCCGCTTCACCAAGACCGGCGCCTCGCTCATGATCATGGGCCTGTGCGGCAACGCGCTCATCCCCCTCGCCTACGGATGGTTCGCGGACGGCTACGGCGCCCGCGCCGGTTATGGGGTCCTGCTCCCGTGCTATCTTTACCTGACTTATTACGCGGTGAGCGGGTTCAAGAAGAGAAGTTGGTAGTAGCGGCCTGAGATCGAGGACCCGAGGGCCTGAGGACTGGAGGCACGCGAGTATCGAGTATGGAGTATCGAGTATAGGGGGTGGCTCCGGGTGACGGGTGACAGCCACGGGTGACGGCAACTCAGGTGTCGACTTCTCGGCCATCGGCCACGGGAGCCTGGAGCCGGATGCCGAAGGCTGAAGGGCTGAGGCCCTGATGGGCGTCACCTGTCACCCGAAAGAACAGGTCCGCAGCAAACTATCCGGTTTCCGGTCTCCCTAGGGGATTTAATGCGCGGCAGCTAGGTCGTGACGCGGTCCCGACCCTACCTAGAGACAGTTCTCAACTCTGCCAATTCCAAGTCAGCACGATCTCGGTATCGGGATGGAAGGACTGCTTCACGGGGCAGGCTTCGGCGGCGCGGATGAGACGGTCGCGGACTTCGAGCGGGACGCCGGGCGGCATGGTGATGTCGACCTCGAGCTTGGCGATGCGGCGGGGCGGCGTGGTCGTCATGTGCTTGGCGACG
This sequence comes from Verrucomicrobiota bacterium, assembly GCA_046052185.1. Classification (GTDB taxonomy): domain Bacteria; phylum Verrucomicrobiota; class Verrucomicrobiia; order Opitutales; family UBA953; genus UBA953. Next base: position 2,315 of record JBJOMV010000010.1, read on the forward strand.
GAGGCGTGCGCGCCGCGGAGATCGAGGCCCGTGTTGCGCGCGTGGATGCCGAGGATCGTGAGGAAGCAGGTCGCCATGGCGGTGGCGGCGAGGTCGGTCGGCGAGAAGCCTTCGCCCTTGCCCTGGTTGTCGACCGGGGCGTCGGTCACGATGACGTGGCCCGAGGGGCCGTGCACGGCGCGGACGTGGAGGTCACCGAGGTATTCGCAGGAGATGTTGACGGCCATGCTCGGAGTTAAGCCGCCCGCCGGGCGCTCCCAACAAAAAACCCCGGCGAGCCGGGGTCTGGGTGAAAGGACTGCGGGGACGATTATTCGTCGCCGTCCTTACCGATGGCGTCGACCGGGCAGCCTTCGAGGGCTTCCATGCACTTGTCGATGCCTTCCTGGTCGGTCGGCTGGGCGAAGACGTAGGAGTAACCGCCGTCGTCTTGGCGCGTGAAGGACTTCGGGGCGGTCTCGCGGCAGAGATCGCAGTCGATGCACTGGGAATCCACGTAGAATTTGCCCGGGACGCTCTCGGGGCGCTTGTCGTTCTTATCGGCCATAGGACTCCTAGTATTTGGAAGGCCGCCCGCAGGTGTCAAGAATCCGCGTCAGTTGGCGGGCAACATGACCACCAGACGGTGACGAAACAAACCGTCACGGCCGGCGAGGTAGGCGGCGGACAGACGATCGGCGGTGGCGAAAGTCACCTCGATGACGACATCCGGAGGCAGGTTGGGACGCAGGCCAGGGCCGGACTGGCGCTCGAAGGCCGACAGCGGGCGGACGACGACGGAGGCGACGGGCAGCTCGTGTTCCTGCTGGATCACCAGGCGCAGGCGGGAGCGCGTCGCGGCGTCGACCCCGTCCCAGCAGAACAGCTCCTCGATCGCCGAGGCGTCGCGCCGGGCGAACGCCTCGCGCAGTTCGGTCGCCAGCACGCCCGCCGTGCGCGTCTGCCACCAGGACCAGACGGCGACCAGCAGGAACCCGAGCGTCAGGCCGAGGACCGCCGCGAAGACGCGACGGAACCAAGGTGAACGGAGGAGAAGCGGGCGCACGCGGGAGAAGGACGTTGACCGAATAGCAGGGACGGCGATATGCACGCAAGAGCCATGGCGCACGAAAGCAAGCCCTCCGCGGATTCCGGCCGATATGCGGCCCGAGGAGTCTCCGCCTCCAAGAGCGAAGTGCACGCCGCGGTCGACCGCCTCGACCCCGGCCTCTACCCGCAGGCCTTCTGCAAGATCGTCGCCGACAACCTGACCGGCGACGCGTCGAAGTGCGTCGTCACGCATTCGGACGGCTCCGGCACCAAGGCGCTGCTCGCCTACCTCTGGTGGAAGGAGACCGGCGACGCCTCCGTCTTCCGCGGCATCGCGCAGGACAGCATCGTCATGAACATCGACGACCTCCTGTGCGTCGGCGTGACCAAGGGCGTCATCCTCTCTTCGACCATCAACCGCAACGCCAAGGCCATCCCCGGCGCGATCCTCGCGGAGCTGATCAACGGCACGGAAGACGTGTTGGCCATGTTGCGCGCGCAGGGCTTCGGCATCACTTCCGGCGGCGGCGAGACCGCCGACGTCGGCGACCTCACGCCCACGCTCACCGTGGACTCCACCGCCACCGCGATCCTGTCGCGCGCCGAAGTCGTGGACGCCGCACGCGTCGTGCCCGGCCTCGTGATCGTCGGCATCGCCTCGCACGGCCGCGCCACCTATGAGACCGCCGAGAACAGCGGCATCGGCTCCAACGGCCTGACCAGCGCCCGCCACGAGCTCCTCTCCAAGTACTACGCCGAGAAGTACCCCGAGACCTACGACAAGGCCACCCCGGCCGACCTCGCCTATTGCGGCCCGCACCGGCTGACGGACGCCCTGCCCGGCTCGACCCTCACCGTCGGCCAGGCCCTGCTCTCGCCGACACGTACCTACGCCCCCTATGCCCTCCGCCTGCTCCAGGCCCTGGGTAATCAGCGGGTCAAAGGCCTGGTCCACTGCTCCGGCGGGGGCCAGACCAAGTGCCGCCGCTTCGGCACCAAGGTCCATTTCATCAAGGACAACCTCTTCCCCACCCCCCCGATTTTCGCGGAAATCGCCCGGGTCAGCGGCACGGAACCCAAGGAAATGCACCAAGTTTACAACATGGGGCACCGCTTGGAGGTCTTCCTGGAGCCCCAAGACGCCGAGGCCGCCCTGCGGATCGCCGCCGAGCTGGGCTTGGGCGCCCGTATCATCGGACGGACCGAAGCCTCGACCCGTCCGGACGGGGCCAACCACGTCACGATCATCAAGGACGGCCAGACCCTGGCCTACGCTTGAAGCCCCCCTTAGGGGAAGAAGGCTCGGGTGGTCGGGCAGACAGGACTTGAACCTGCAACACCCTGCTCCCAAAGCAGGGACTCTACCAATTGAGATACTGCCCGGTACCCGAGAAAACAGTCTGATTTTGTGTTGCCGTCCCTGTCAAACCGCTAATCTCAACGAGTTCTAACCCGCAAAACACCTCCACACATGGAAAACGACAGCATCTCCTCCTCCTCTTCCGAATCCAAGCTCCCGCTCATCGTGGGCATCCTCGGTTTCGCCCTCGGCGCCGCCGGCCTCGTGCTCGGTATCAAGGCCAAGGGTGCCGCCCAGCTCGCCAGCGACGAAGCCGCTCTCGCCAAGACTCAGGTCTCTGAGCTCGGTGCTCAGCTCGCCAGCAAGGCCAACGCCGACGCCCTCGCCGCCCTCCAGGCTGACCTCGCCGCCACCAAGGAACAGACCGCGAAGAACGAAGCCGAATTCGCCGCCGCGATCGTCGCTCTCCAGAAGGTCGCCTCTGCTCCGAAGGCCGCTGCCGGCTCCGGCAAGTCCGCCTCCCCGGCCGGCCCCGGCGAATACGTCGTCGCCAAGGGCGACAACCTCGGCAGCATCGCCAAGAAGAACGGCATCTCTCTCAAGGCCATCCAGGACCTCAATCCGGGCGTCAACCCGAACCGCCTGCAGATCGGTCAGAAGCTGAAGGTCAAGTAAGCCAAGCATGTCGGCGCCCTCTCGCTGGTCCGTCCGGCACGAAGAGCTCCACGCCGACTGCAGGGTTTTCCGGGTTTTCAAAGAACGCTGTCATCACCCTCTCGATCACCGGGAGGGTGATTTCTTTGTGCTCCGTTCCCGCGACTGGGTGCTCGCGCTGCCCGTCACCGACGACGGACGTCTCGTGATGGTGCGCCAGTATCGCTTCGGCACGCGCGACCTCTCCACCGAAGCGCCCGGCGGCATCATGGAAGCGGGCGAAGATCCGCGCGTGACCGCCGCCCGCGAGACCGAGGAGGAGACGGGCTTCGCGGGCGGCCGCGCCCGCCTGCTCGGAACGTGCGCGCCCAATCCCGCCATCCAGGCCAACCGCTGCCACTTCGTACTGCTCGAAGGCGTGCGCCCCACGGGACGCCGCGCGCCGGACGAACATGAGGAGATCCAAGTCCTCGCCGTGACGCCCAAGGCCGCCCTCGCCGCGGCGCTCGCCAACCCGGCGCAGCATTCGCTCGCCCTCCTCGCGCTCTATCGTCTTCGTGACGAACGCCCCGACCTTTTCTCATGACCACTCCTACCCGCATCAAGCACAAGGGCCGCGAGGCCGACCCCGTCCTCGTCGTCGGCTCCGTCGCCTACGACAGCATCATCACCCCGCACGACAAGGGCGACCGCATCCTCGGCGGCAGCGCGGCCTACGCGTGCCTCGCGGCGAGCTACTTCGCGCCGCCCCGCATCGTGGGCGTCGTCGGCCATGACTTCCGCGACCGCGACCGCAACAAACTCGCCAAGCGCGGCATCGATCTCGACGGCCTGCTGACCGACTCCTCCGGCCGCACCTTCTCCTGGCGCGGACGCTATCACGAGAACTACAACCGTCGCGACACCGAGGACCTGCAGCTCAACGTCTTCGAGCACTTCAAGCCGCGCCTGCCCGAGGCGCACCTCTCGACGCCGTTCGTGATGCTCGGCAACATCCGCCCCGACCTGCAGCTCGACGTCCTCAACCAGCTCGCGAACCCGCGCTTCGTGCTGGCCGACACCATCGACATCTGGATCGAGACGCAGCGGGACAAGCTCGGCGAAGTCATGCGCCGCGCCGACCTGCTGGTCGTCAACGACACCGAGTCCGCCAAGCTGACCGGCGAAAGCAACGTGATCGTCGCCGGACGCGAACTGCGCAAGCACGGCTGCAAGACCGTCATCATCAAGAAGGGCGAGCACGGCGCCGTCCTCTTCCATGAAGAAGGCATGTTCGCCCTGCCGGCCTACCCGGTGACCGAACTCCGCGACCCCACCGGCGCCGGCGACAGCTTCGCGGGCGCGCTCCTCGGCTACCTCGCCGCGACGGGCTCCACCGATTTCGCCACCCTGAAGCAGGCCATGGTCTACGGCACCGCCGTCGCCAGCCTGACCGTCGAAGCCTTCTCGACCGACCGCCTGGCCAAGGCCGGCTGCCGCGAGATCCGCGCGCGTCGCAAGGACCTGCTGAAGCTGATCAAGGCCTAGCCGCGGGGGCGGCCGAGCATCCGCCACAGCACGAAGAGCAGGACGCCCGAGAAGATCAGGTCGCCCAACACGAGCGGCCAGAGCTTCGGGAGTTTCTGCGCGAACAGCCCGTAGCCGAGCGCGACGGCCTGCAGCACGATGAGGATGGCCAGCAACGGGACGAAACGGCGGAGCTTGGCCAGCGGATCGGGAGCGCTCATGCGAAGTGACGGCGGTGGGCTTCGGCCAGGCCGAGCAAGGTGAGGTGCGGCTCGTGCGAGACGCGGGCGCGCCACGATGCCGGCAGGTAGACGGCGGCGCCGCCGGTGACGATGACCTTGGGCATCGGCGAGCCTTGGCGGACGAGTTCGGCGCAGACGCCGTCGAGCAGCGCGCCGATCATGCCGGCGAAGCCGAGGGCGCAGCCCGCGCGCATGGCGTCGACGGTCGACTTGCCGATGGCGGGCCCGCCGAGCAGCGACGCAGGGTCGAGCGCAGGCAGCAGCGCGGTGCGCTCATGCAGGTAACGCGTCATCACCCCGAGCCCCGGCGCGATGATGCCGCCCGCGTAACCGCGTTCGGTGAGAATGTCGACCGTGGTGGCCGTACCCATGCCGACGATGACGGCGGGCGCGCCGGCGACGAACTGGGCGCCGACGCAGTCGGCGAGTCGGTCCTGGCCGACTTCGGCCGGCGTCGGGTAATCGAAACCCAGCCCCTTCACCGTGTCGTGTCGGAGGTGATAGCAAGGCCGGCCGCAGCTCAGCAACGTCGGCTGCAGGACCGCGGTCGCCGCAGGGACGACGCTGGCGAAGGCGACGCCGGCGGAAGGATTCGCCGCGAGCAGCGCCGTCAGCGCGACGGTGTCGAGCGAGGCGGTGGGGACTTCGCCGTGGGCGAGCACCTGGCGACCATCGACGACGCCCCAGTGCGCGTGCGTGTTGCCGACATCGAGACAGAAGAGAGCCACAGGGAGAAAGTGTCGAGCGGGCGAGCCGGCGCAAGCGTCAGGGTTTGCGCAAGGTGACCTCGCCGGAAGAGACGATCGCGCGACGGCCGCCGCCGGTACGCAGGATGAGCGATCCCTCGTCATCGATGCCGTCGACGACGCCCGCGACGGGGTCGCCCCGGAGGCCCACGCGGACGGACTTGCCGGCGAGGACGTCGTGATGGCTCCAGAGCTTGCGGAAGGAGCGGGACCAGGTGCCTTCTTCGAACTGCTCCCAGGCGCGGAAGAGCGCGGCGATGACGCCGGCGGCCTCGCGGTTGAGGTCGAGCGGAGCGCCAAGCGCGGCCTCGAGGGAGCCGGCCGTCGCGCGTAGCTCGGCAGGGAAATCCTTGGGGGCGCCGGTCAGGTTGAGGCCGACGCCGAAGACGAGCTCACGGACCGAATCCGCATCGAGGCGGGCTTCCGTCAGCATGCCCGCGACCTTGCGTCCGTCGGGCGACTGCAGGTCATTGGGCCACTTCAGGCCGAGTTTCAGGCCGAGGGATTTCTCGACGTGCGCGCAGAGGGCGAGTCCCATCCAGAGCGTGAACGGCTTGAGCCTTTCGGGCGGGATGAACGGACGGAAGGCGAGCGAGAGGTAGAGATTGCCGGAGGGCGCGCTGTGCCACTTGCGGCCGAGCCGGCCGCGTCCGGCCTTCTGCGTGCGGGCGAAGACCGCGAACGGCGCCTCTTGGCCGACGGCGAGGCGACGCTCCGCTTCGGAGTTCGTGCTGTCGACCTCGGCGAGGAATTCGACCTTCGGCGAGACCTTCAGCCGCCGGAGGTGCGCGTCGAGCAAGGCCGGATCAAGATGGCGCGGCACGGAACGCAGGGCGTAGCCTTTGCGGGTCGAGGCCGCGAAGACGTAACCCGAAGCGCGGAGACGCTCGAGGCGGCTCCAGATCGCCACGCGCGAGACGCCCAGCTCCTTCGCCAGACGGTCGCCGCTGACCGGTTCGCCGTCGGCTTCGAGGAAGGCCAGGAGGATGCTGCTGTCGAGGTCCGGCATGAGGTCAGAGCCAGTCGAGGCCGAGATCGCACCACGGCGCCGCATGGGTGAGCGCGCCGCTCGAGACGAAGTCGGGCGCGAGCGCGCCGATCTGCGGCAAGGAGTCCAGGCTCACGCCGCCGCTGACTTCGGACCAGGCGCGGCCGCGAAGGAGCGGGATCGCGGCGCGCAGGTCGTTGATCGAGAAGTTGTCGAGCAGCACCACGTCGGCGCCGGCGACGAGCGCGGGTTCGAGCTGATCGAGACGGTCGACCTCGACTTCCACGAGCAGGTCAGGTCGCTCCGCCTGGGCGCGGCGGACGAGGGAAGTGAGCCGTTCGCCGGCGGTGGCGCCACCGGCCGCGAGATGGTTGTCCTTCACCATGATGCGGTCGAACAGGCCGAGGCGGTGGTTGTAGCCGCCGCCCTGACCGACTGCGTACTTCTCCAGCATGCGGAAGCCCGGCGTCGTCTTACGCGTATCGAGGAGCTTCGTCGGCGAAGACCCCAGCGCGAGCACGTGGGCGCGCGTGTGCGTGGCCACGCCGCAGAGCCGCTGGAGGAAGTTCAGGAGAATCCGTTCGGCGGAAAGCAGTTCGGCCGCGGGTCCTTCGACTTCGGCGACCGCCGTGCCGGCCGGCACGTTCTGACCGTCGGCGACGAGCAGCGTCGCGCGGCAACGGCCGCCGTAGGCCGCGAAGACGACCTCGAGCAGGCCGAGTCCCGCGAGGACCATCGGGCGTCGGGCGACCACGCGGGCGCGGGCGCGTTCGGCGCCGACGAGGAGCGCGGCGGAGGGATCGCCGGGGCGGGCCGGACGCGTCGCGAGGCCGAGGCCGGCGAGGTCTTCGTCGCGGGCGAGCTCGACGAAGCGGAGCAACCACGCGCGATCCAGCTCGTCCCAGCGGAGACGGCGGATGAGTCGGGAAGTCTGGCCGGGGTCGCGCGGCATGGCTTCACCTTACGCCCCCCGCCCTCGCGGGCAAGGGGGTTAAGGGAAGAACTTCTTGAACTTCGAGCGCCAGGATTCGGAGACCGGCGCGGCCTCGTCGCCGCAGGCGGCGGCGTAGGCCTTGAGGGCTTCCTTTTCCTTGTCGGTCATCTTCTTCGGCACGTCGATGTCGACGCGCACGAGGAGGTCGCCGGCGGTCGAACCGCGGAGCGGGGGCATGCCTTCGCCGCGGAGGCGGAAGATCGTGCCGCCCTGGGTGCCGGCGGGGATGTTGAGGTTCGTCTTACCCTTGAGCTTCGGAACGACGATCTTGCCGCCGAGGGCGGCCACCGAGAACTTCACGGGCACGCTGCAGGCGAGGTCGTCGCCGTCGCGCTCGAAGAGTTCGTGCTCCTGCACGGTGATGTAGACGTAGAGGTCGCCGGCCGGGGCGCCGCGGCGGCCCGCGGAACCGTTGCCGCTCGAGCGGAGCTTCGTGCCCGTGTCGACGCCCGGCGGAATGCGCACGTTGACGCTGGATTCGGCGACCGTCCGGCCTTCGCCGGAACAGGCCTTGCAAGGCTTGTCGATGCGTTCGCCTTCGCCGGCGCAGCTCGGGCAGGTCTGCTTCATCGAGAAGAAGCCTTGGGAACGGACCACCTGGCCATGGCCGTGGCAGGTCGGGCAGCGGGTCTTCTTCGCGCCGGCCTCGGCGCCGGAGCCGGCGCACTTCGCGCAGGCGACGTGCTTACGATAAGGGATCTTCCGTTCGACGCCCTCGGCGGCCTCCTCGAGCGTGACCTTCAGGTCGACGCGGAGGTCTTCGCCGGCGTTGTCGTGGCCGCCGCCACCGCCGCCGCCGAACATGTCGCCGAAGCCGCCGCCACCGCCGCCGAACATCTGTTCGAAGATGTCGCGCGGGTCGGCGCCACGGAAGCCGCCGCCGGCCGGACCACGGGCGCCGCCGCCCATGTTCGGATCGAAGGCCGCTTCGCCGTGCTGGTCGTAGAGCTTCCGCTTGGCCTCGTCGCCGAGGATCTCGTAGGCGCGGGAGACCTTCTTGAATTTCTCTTCGGCCTCCTTGTTGCCCGGATTGCGGTCCGGGTGGAATTCCATGGCCTTCTTGCGATAGGCCTTCTTGAGCTCGTCGGCGGAAGCGGACTTCGCGACCCCGAGCAGCGTGTAATATTCGTCGGCCATCGCGGGAGCTTACTGGGCGGGGCCGGAGGAGACGAAGACGGCGGCCGGGCGGAGCACGCGGTCATGCAGAAGCCAGCCGGCGCGGGCGACGCGGAGCACCGTGCCTTCGGCGACGGTGGCGGAGGCTTCGGAACCGACGGCCTCGTGGCGGGCCGGATCGAAAGGCTGGCCGGTCGGATTGACTTCGACGAGGCCTTGGCCGGAGAGGATGCCGCGGAGCTGGCCGATGGCCATGCGGAAGCCTTCGGCGACGGCGCGGCCGTCGGCCTGGGTGGAGGCGGATTCGAGCCCGAGCGCGAGCGAATCGAGGGCGGGCAGCAGGTCTTCGAGCAGGCCGGCGGTCGCGTACTTGCGCAGCTCCTCGCGCTCGCGCTGATGGCGGCGCTGCTGGTTCTGCTGGTCGGCGTTGCTGCGGAGGACCGTGTCCTTCAGCCGCGCGATCTCGCCTTCGAGTTCGGCGAGGCGCACGGCGGGGTCGGCAGGGTTCGGAGCAGCTTCGGGGGCGGGGTCGGACATAAGATTATTTTTCCTCGCGGGAGGGACGTCGCAGCTTCTCGCGGGCGAGCTCGAACATCAGTTCGGGTTGGCGGCGGAGGGCGGTCTGCAAGGCCTGCTGGCCCATCGGGCCGGAGACCTTGGCGTTGAAGTTCTGGTCGGTGACGTCGCGGGCCTCGAAGTCGTAGGCGAAGTCCTGGTCGACCACCACGCGACGGGCGGCGGAGCCGTCGCCGGAGATGACCGTGACGCGGCCCACGCGCACGCGGAGGTGCTTGATGAGGAAAGGCTGCGCAGGCTTGGCGGGCTCCGTGGTAGTCGTCGGGGAGGTCGCCGGCCCCTTGAGACCGTTGCCGATGTCCTTGGCGTTGTTGTCGGAGAGGAAGTCGGCCTTGCCGACGATCGTCACGCGGTCGATGTCGAGCACGGCTTCGTTGACCACCTGGCCGCCGCCTTCGACGAACGTCAGCGGGTCGACGTCGAGGACGAGGCGCTTCACCCGGAGGAACTCGCGTTCCTGCCAGCGGGAGGGATTCGTGATGACGAGGCCGGCGTAATCCACACGGCCCACGAAAAGGTTGGTCTGGTTGTCCTCGACCGTGAGGTGGGCGCCGGACTGGCCGGACAGGGAGGCATCAAGCAGCCGGGGCGAGTATCGGCCGAGGGCCCAGACGCCCAGCGCGCCGACCAGGACCAGGAACAACGCGATACCGCAAAGCACCGTAAGGAGCTTGCGGAGGGCGGAACCCGGGCGGGACTGGAAGCGGAACAGCGACATCGACGAACAGGGAAAAGGAGCAGTAGGCATGCCACGAAGCAGGGTCAATGTCGGACGGAAAACGCGGCCTTAACCCCGATTTTCGGGGTATTCGGCCAAACAAAAGACCCGCCGAGGTCAGTCGGCGGGTCCTTCTGTCACGCTCGGTGTGACGAGCGGGTCCTTACTGGGCCAGGACGGCGAAGGAGAGGTCGTCGCCGGCGCGGACTTCGGGGACCGAAGCCTGGTTCGGGCTGATCGCCACGATCGTGGAGGCGTCGTCGCCCTTGATCACTTCGACGAGGAAATTCTTGCCGCCCTTGGTGAGCTGGAGGCGGGTACCGGCGTCGCGCTTCTCGAGGGCGCCGAGTTCCAGGAGGGAGAGGTCGGCGCGGACGGCGCGGACGGTGGTGCGGGTGGCGTCAGCGGCGGCGGCCGGAGCGTCCTTCTCCCAGGAGAAGCGGACCTCGCCGGAAGACGAAGCGGAGCCGGCGGACTTGGCCGACTTGGTGGATTTGCAGCCGACGAAAAGGGCGGCCAGGGCGAGGAGGAGCAGAGAGCGCTGCATAGGAGTCGGGGGTGAGAAAAAGGGTCTTTTCCGCCCAGTTCTTAGTCAACCCCTTAATGCTTGCGGAGGGGCTGACGGTGGGCTTCCTCCAAGCCCTGATGAGTCAAGAAGCCGCCAAATTGATGCTCGGACTGCCCAAGGGCAGCCTCGAGGAGGCCACCCTCCAGCTGTTCGCCCGGGCCGGGTTCCCCGTGGCCAAGAGCAGCCGCTCCTACCGCCCCTCTTTCGACGACCCCGCCCTCGACGGACGCTTCATCCGCGCCCAGGAAGTGGCCCGTTACGTCGAGCATGGCTTCTTCGACTGCGGCCTCACCGGCCAGGACTGGGTCCAGGAGAACAACGCCGACGTCGTCCAGGTCTGCGAGCTGATCTACAGCCGCGCCTCCGCCCAGAAGTCCCGCTGGGTCCTCTGCGTGCCCGAAGCCTCGCCCGTGAAGACCGCCAAGGACCTCGCCGGCAAGCGCGTCGCCACCGAGCTCGTCGAGACCACCCGCCGCTGGTTCAAGTCCCAGGGCGTCGAATGCGAAGTCGAATTCTCCTGGGGCGCCACCGAAGTGAAGGTCCCGGAGCTCGCCGACGCCATCGTCGACATCACCGAGACCGGCTCCTCCATCAAGGCCAACAAGCTGCGCATCGTCGCCCAGCTGATGGAGACCACCACCGTCCTCGTCGCGAACAAGGCCGCCTGGGCCAATCCCGCCAAGCGCGCCAAGATCGAGCAGATCGTGCTCATGCTGCAGGGCGCCCTCGCCGCGCAGCACATGGTCGGCCTCAAGTTCAACCTCCCGAAGGCCAAGCTCGACCAGGTCGCCGCCGCCCTGCCCGCCCTGCGTAATCCGACCGTCTCCCCGCTCAGCAACGCCGAGTGGATCGCCGTCGAGACCATCATCGACGCCCGTCAGGCCCGCGAGTTCATCCCGACCCTCAAGGCCGCCGGCGCCGAGGGCATCGTGGAATACCCGATCAACAAGCTCGTCTACTGACGTCCCTCGCCATGGCTGATTCCGTCCGCGTCGGTCTCATCCAGCTCACCGCCGAGGACACCCCGGCGGCGAACGTGCGCAAGACCCTGCCCCGCATCGAAGAAGCGGCGGCCAAGGGCGCGAAGATCATCGGCCTGCAGGAGATGTTCACGACGAAGTATTTCTGCATCACCCAGGACCCGAAGAATTTCGACCTCGCGGAGCCCATCGAGACCGGCCCGTCCGTGACCGAGCTCGCCAAGGCCGCCAAGCGCCTCGGCGTCGTCATCGTCGCCCCGCTCTTCGAAGCGCGCGGCAGCGAAGTCTACCATAACACCGCGGCCGTCATCGACGCCGACGGCACCGTGCTCGGCAAGTACCGCAAGATGCACATCCCGCAGGATCCGGGTTTCGAGGAGAAGTTCTACTTCACCCCCGGCGACCTCGGCTTCCGCACCTGGAAGACCGCGCACGGCGACATCGGCGTGCTCATCTGCTGGGACCAGTGGTACCCGGAAGCCGCCCGCCTCACCGCGCTCGGCGGCGCGCAGATCCTCTTCTACCCGACCGCCATCGGCTGGCTGCCCGAAGAGAAGGCCGCCCTCGGCCGCGCCCAGCATAACGCCTGGGAGACCGTCCAGCGCGGCCACGGCGTCGCCAACGGCTGCTACGTCGCCGCGACCAACCGCGTCGGCACCGAAGGCCGCACCCAGTTCTGGGGCCAGAGCTTCGTCTCCGATCCGTACGGCGAAATCGTCGCCCGCGCTTCCGTCGAGAAGGAGGAGATCCTCCTCGCCGACTGCGACCTCGTGAAGCAGCGCGAATTCCGCCGCATCTGGCCGTTCTTCCGCGACCGCCGCATCGACGCCTACGGCGACCTGACGCGCCGTCTGCGCGACTGACCTTCCGCATGTCCACGCCTCGCTCCCTCGGTTTCCGCATGCCTGCGGAATGGGAACCCCAGTCCGCCACGTGGCTCTCGTGGCCGTCGAACACCGCGCTCTGGCCCGGACACTACGGACTCATCCCCGCGAAGTTCGCGGAGTTCGCCGCCGCGATCAGCCGCTTCCAGCCGGTGAAGATCAACGCCGCCGGCAAGCTGCGCGCCGAAGCCGAGCGTGAGCTCAAGGCCGCGAAGGCCGACCTCTCCGTCATCGAACTGACCGACATCGCGACCGACGACGTCTGGTGCCGCGACCACGGCCCGATCTTCGTGAAGAACGACCGGACGAAGGAGCTCGCGCTCACCGACTGGGAATTCCACGGCTGGGGCGGCAAGTTCGAGGCCTCGCTCGACAACCAGGTCCCCGGCATGATCGCCGCCAAGCTCGGCGTGCCGAAGTTCAGCTATCCGTTCGAACTCGAAGGCGGCGGCATCGAAGTCTCCGGCGACGGCCTGCTCCTCACCACCGAGGCCGTGCAGAACAACCCGAACCGCGCCGAAGGCCGCGACGACGCCGCTTTCCACGCCGCCATCCGTGACGGCCTCGCGATCGACGAGCTTCTCTGGATCGGCGAAGGCCTCGCCAACGACGACACCGACGGCCACATCGACAACCTCGCCCGCTTCATCGCGCCGCGCACGATCCTCGCCGTCAGCGAGTCGGACAAAGCCTCGCCGAACTACGCGCCGATGCAGGAGAACCTGCGCCGCCTGCGCGAGATGCGTCCGCGCGGCCAGCGCATCGACATCCTCGAGCTCCCGCTGCCCAAGCCCATCCGTCTCGCCGGCCGCGACCTGCCGCCGAGCCACGCGAACTTCCTCATCGTGAACGACGGCGTCCTCGTGCCGCTCTACGGCCAGGATTCCGATAAGGTCGCCATGGGCATCATCGGCGACTGCTTCCCCGGCCGGAAGATCGTCGGCATCGACTGCCGCGTGCTGCTCATCGAAGGCGGCGCGCTGCATTGCCTCAGCCAGCAGCAGCCTGCTTAAGACAGACTAGTTGATCGGTTGATCAGTGGGCCGGTTGACCAGAGAGAGGCAGAACTCAAAGGGGAACCGGAGACCGGATGATTGGCTGGGGACAAATGTCCGAAGCAAACTTTCCGGCTCCCGGTCTCCCTTCGTGTCAGGGTTCTCTCCGGCCAACAGTTCAACCGATCAACGGATCGACTGGCCTCGCGGGCTTACTTCTTCGACGCCTTCGGCTTGGCCTTGGCGCGGTTCAGTTTCCGCACCGACGGACGCGTCGCGCGCGGGCTGACGGGGGCTTTGGCGCGATGACGGGTGTGGCTGGATTTGAGGGACATCCGAAAAGGGTACGCCAGGCAGGCCCCTTTTGCCGCCCTCATCGGTCAGCGCTTGGGCTTTATCTTCGAGGCGCAGCCACAATCCCCGGCGCAGCCGCCTTCTTTGCGGCGACGCGCGGCCGCCAACCAGCGGCGGGCGAGCCAGCCGACGGCCACGCCGACGACGGCGCCCACGATGACGGCTTCGAGGTTCATGTGAGGCGGATGACGACCTGGTAGACGGCCATCGAGACGATCCACGCGAGGGTGGTCATATACACGAACGAGCCCGCGGCCCACTTCCAGCCGCCGGTCTCCTGGGCGAGCGTGGCGATCGTCGGGCCGCACTGCGAACAGAGGGCGAAGAAGACCATCAGCGCGAGGACGGCGGCCAGCGAGAAGATCGGGCTGCCGGCGCGCGGGCCTTCCGACCACTTCGCATCCTGCATGGCCTTGCGCAGGTCCTGGCTGTCGGCCTCGGCGCCTTCGCCGACGGAATAGGTGACGCCGAGCGTGGAGACGATGACCTCGCGGGCCGGGAAACTCGCCAGGACGCCGACGGTGATCTTCCAATCGAAGCCGAGCGGGTCGAAGACCGGCTGGATCGCTTTGCCGAAACGGCCCATGTAGGACTGCTCGACGTAGGCGGCCTGCACGCGGGCCTTCACCTTCTCGGCCGACTCCGTCGGATGCTCCGACCGGATGCGCTCCGCCACCGAGGCGTCGCGAGGGAAATACGACAGCGCCCAGACGATGATGGTGATGGCGAAGATCACCGTGCCGGCCTTGGAGACGAATTCGGCGGCGTTCTGCCACATGCGCCAGACGACGTCGCGCGGCTTGGGCATCTGGTAGCGCGGGAGCTCGAGGACGAACGGCTGCGGTTTCACCTTGAGGACGAGACGCGTGAGGACGAAGGCCGTCGGCACGGCGAAGACGAGGCCGACGCAGTGCATGCCGACCATCACGAGGGATTCCCAGCCGGGGCCGTAGAGCGGGCCGATGAAGGCCGCGCACATGAGCGCGTAGATCGGGAAGCGCGCCGAGCAACTCATGAACGGCACCACGAAGGCGGTCGCGAGGCGGGCCTTGGGGTCTTCGATCGTGCGCGTCGAGAGGAGGCTCGGGATCGCGCAGGCGAACCCGGAGAGCATCGGCACGAAGCTCTTGCCGTTGAGTCCGCACCAGCTGAACAGCCGGTCCATGATGAACGCGGCGCGGGCCATGTAGCCGCTGTCCTCGAGGATGCCGATGAACAGGAACAGGATGAGGATCTGCGGCAGGAAGACGAGGAACGCGCCGACGCCGCCGAGGATGCCGTCGGCGACGAGGCTCTGCAGCATCGGGTACGGTTCGAGCGACGGCGCGACGACGCCCTTGGTCCAGTCGACGCCCAGCTGGATCCAGTCCATCGGGAACTTCGCGAGCCAGAAGACCGAGGCGAAGAAACCGAGCATGATGCCCAGGAAGAGGATCGGCCCGAGCACGCGGTGGAGGAGCAGGCGGTCGACGGCGGCGGTGCGGCCGGCCTTGCCGAGGCCTTCGCTGACGACGCCGTCCAGCGCGACGCGCAGCTGGGCGTAATGCACGAGCGGTTCGGCGGCCATCGGGTTGTAACCCGAATTACGGACGCGCTCGCGCGCGCTGCGGAGCGGCTTCTCGCGGCGCTCGAGCGTCCAGCCGAGGCGCTCGGCCGTGGAGGCGTTGGTATCGAAGAGCAGACGCTGCGCGTCGGCGGCGGAGATCGCCTTGCCCGTGTCGGCCGAAGCGGCCTGCGCGACGTCGGCGAGCGCGCCGGCGATGTCGACCGGCCAGACGACGCGCTTCATCGGCGTGCGGCGCGCCAACGCTTCGGCGAGGCCGCGGCGGACTTCGGGGATGCCTTCGCCCTTCCAGGCGGAGGTCAGGATGACCGGCACGCCGCCGAGCCGACGGGACAGCAGCTCGGTGTCGATGCGCAGGCCTTGTTCCTTGGCGACGTCGGCCTGGTTGAGCACGAGGACGAGCGGTAGGCCGAGCTCCGCGACCTGCGAAGCGAGGAAGAGGTTGCGCAGCAGGTTGGTCGCGTCGACGACCATGACGACGGCGTCCGGGCGGCGGTCGCCGGCGATGTTGCCGGAAAGGGCGTCGATGACGACCTGCTCGTCCGGCGAAGCGGCGGCGAGGGAGTAGAGTCCGGGCAGGTCGACGAGCTCGACCTTCTGGCCGTCGCCGAGGTCGCAGGTGCCCGACTTGCGCGAGACCGTGACGCCGGGGTAATTGCCGACGCGCTGTCGCAGGCCCGTCAGGGCGTTGAAGAGGGTCGACTTGCCGGTGTTGGGATTACCGACGAGCGCGACCAGCAGGCCTGCATCAGGAGAGCTCACGGCTGGCGCGGACGCTGGATGGGACAATCGGCGGAGACGTCGACGATCAGGTTCTCGGCCTCGGCGAGGCGTAGGCTGACGACCTGGCCGCAGAACTCGATGGCCAGCGGGTCGCCCAACGGAGCCTTCCGGATGAGCTTCAGGACCATCCCGGGGAGCAGACCCAGGGCCATCAGACGCTGATCCACCCCACGCTCGGGATTGAGCGAGGCCAGCTTCCCGAATTGACCGGGTAGAAGTTGGGATAGCGGGGTCACGCTAATTGAGATTGAGTCTCAAAAGTAGGCCTCTGCCCTCGTTTGTCAACGCGGACCCTTACTATGTGGGGGGTTGTATTACGACTCCCCCTGCCCCCATAACCTCCTTATAACCCCTCGGATGCATGAGCTGACCCCAGACGCCGAATCCCCGGCCCGGCATACGGAGCGGGATCACGGGGGCATCGGGGGCCACCCCCGGGGGCTGAGCATGTTGTTCTACGCCGAGATGTGGGAGCGGTTCTCCTATTACGGCATGCGGGCGCTGCTGCTCCTGTTCATGATCACCCCGTTGGCGATGGGCGGCCTAGGGTTCGACCAGAAGTTCGCGGCGCAGGTCTACGGCAACTATACCATGGCGAGCTACATGGTATGCATCCTGGGGGGCTACCTCGCGGACAACTTCATCGGCGCCCGCCGGGCCGTCCTCGTCGGCGGCCTGATCATCACCGCCGGTCACTACGCCCTGGCGTTCGACTCCGTGCCGACGTTCTTCGCCGGGCTGATCCTGATCGCGCTCGGCACAGGTCTCCTCAAGCCGAGCATCAGCACGCTCGTCGGCGGGCTTTATTCGCACGGCGACACCCGGCGCGACGCCGGCTTCTCGCTCTTCTACATGGGCATCAACCTCGGCGCGTTCGCCGCGCCGCTGGTCGTCGGGTGGCTCGCCCAGAGCGAATCATTCCGGGTGACGCTGGGCGGATGGGGATTCGACCCGACGCATAGCTGGCACTGGGGCTTCGGCGCGGCGGGCGTCGGCATGACCTTCGGCATGATCGTCTATCTGCGCCGGCTCCACTGGCTGTCGCACGTCGGCCAGGCCCCGGAAGCGGACGCACCCCGTCCGTGGATCGGA
The DNA here is from genome assembly GCA_046052185.1 of Verrucomicrobiota bacterium. GTDB lineage: Bacteria > Verrucomicrobiota > Verrucomicrobiia > Opitutales > UBA953 > UBA953. The sequence continues at coordinate 19,404 of JBJOMV010000010.1, forward strand.
CTCACGCTGGTGACGATCGGCACCGCGGCGCTGCTCGCCGTGATGATCGCCTCGGACTACGTCGCCTGGATCAATCCGGTCGTGTACGCGCTGCCCATCGTCGGCATCATCTGGTTCGGCGTCGTGCGGCGGGACGAAGACAGCCGACGCATCGCGGCGATCCTGGTCTTCTTCGTCTGCGCCATCCTGTTCTGGGCGATCTTCGAGCAGGCCGGTTCGTCGCTGACGCTGTTCGCCGAAGAACTCACCCGCAACGAACTCCTCGGCTACGCCTTCCCGTCGTCGTGGTTCCAGTCGGTCAACTCGCTCTTCATCCTCGCGCTCGCGCCGCTGTTCGCATGGCTCTGGATGCGGCTCCGGGAGCAGCAGCCTTCGATGCCCATGAAGTTCGTCTGGGGCCTCGTCTTCCTGGGCCTCTCCTTCGCCCTGCTCGTCCCCGCGGCGAAACTCACCGCCGAGGGCAAGGTCAGCCCGTGGTGGCTGATCGCGGTGTACTTCCTGCAGACCGTCGGTGAACTCTGCCTCAGCCCGGTCGGCCTCAGCGCCATGACCAAGCTCGCTCCCGCCAAGCTCGCCGGACTGGTCATGGGCATCTGGTTCCTGGGCACCGCGCTCGGCAACAAGCTCGCCGGCGTCGTCGCCGCGGAATTCAACGCCAAGGACCCGCAGGCCCTCGCGCACTTCTTCTGGCAGCAGGCCCTGCTGGTCGGCGGCCTCACCGCCCTGCTGCTCGTGCTCGTACCGTGGGTCCGTCGACTGACCGGCGAGACACCGCGCTGAGATGGCCGTAGACGTGAAGAAAGTGAACGCGCGCTGGGCGAAATGGGCGCTCGGTATCTTCGTCTTCCTCCTATGGCTCACGCATTTCTGGTCGGCTTGCTGGTTCGTGACGCATCATGAAGTGATTCGAGCAGAAGTCCTGGAACGACATGACCACCTTTTTCCGAGTCGCTTCCACGGCTGGGATTGCCTCGTGGTGACCTATGTCGACGTCGACGGAAAGCCCGACCGACGCCGCATCGAATGGCGGGCGACCTGGGCGCCGAAGACGTCGCAGGTCGAGCTATGGCGCGGGACCTCCGGGCTCATCCGCGTCGGACCAGCGAGCCATGCCGAGGCGTTCTGGGTAGAGGCCTGGGCGTCCTACCTCCTCGCCTTCATCACGACGCTGATCGGCGGCGCCATCGCCTGCTACCGGGCCAAAGCCTGGTGGGTCGGCAGAAAGGATGGCTGATCAGAGCTCGGCCTGCACGCGCACCGACACCGGACAGTGGTCCGAGCCGGTGACCTTGTCGTGGATGTCGGGCTGCGAATACTTCAGGCCATCGGAGGTCAGGCAGTAGTCCAGGCGCCAGCCGATGTTCCGCGCGCGGATGCCGGGACGATAGGACCACCAGCTGTAACGCTGGGCGAGCGTCGGATGCTGCGCGCGGAACGTGTCCGTGAAGCCGTGCTGATCGAGCAGCTGGCCGAAGGACTCGCGCTCCTCATCGGTGAAACCGGCGTTGCGGCGGTTCGTGGAAGGATTGGCGAGGTCGATCTCGGCGTGGGCGACGTTGAGGTCGCCGCAGACGACGACCGGCTTCTTCTTCGCTAGGCGCGCGAGGTATTTGCGGAAATCGGCGTCCCACTGCAGACGGTAGTCGAGCCGCTCGAGTTCACGCTGGGAATTAGGGACGTAGGCGCTGACGACGAAAAGGCCGTTGAACTCCGCCGTCACCACGCGGCCTTCCGGCGGGTGATCGCCGGGGAAGTCGGTCGCGACGGACAGCGGCGCGGTCTTCGAAAGCACCGCGGTGCCGGAATAGCCTTTCTTTTCGGCTTCGTGCCAGAACTGATGCGGGAAAGCCAGGCCGAGCGTCGAAGCGACGGCCGTCTCGCACTTGGTCTCCTGAAGGCAGAGCACGTCCGGGTCGGCGGAGGCGATGAAGTCGCCCAGGCCTTTGCCGAGCGCGGAGCGGACGCCGTTGACGTTCCAGGAAAAGATCTTCGCGTGACTCACAGGCAGATCACTTGAAGAGCTGGTTCATCTTACGGTCCAGATCCTTGCCTTTTTCTTCGACCTTGGCCGCTTCGCGCGAGGAAGGCGTGGGCGCAGCGGGAGCCACGGCGGCGTCGGCGGCGGGAGCCGGAGTCGGAGTCGGCGTGACGGAGGCGGAGGATGCGGCGGGAGCAGGGGCGACCGGAGACGTCGACGCGGGAGCGGGAGCGGGCGAAGTCGCGGCCGGGACGACGGGCTCCGGGGGCTTGCGGCCGTAAAGGACGTCGATGCGCTCGGCGAGAGTCAGCGGACGCTTGGGCTTGGCGACGGCCGGCGTGGCGGCCTCGACGGTGGTAGCCGAAGGAGCGGGAGCGGCGGGAGCGGCACCGGCCGAGGCGGTCGGATACGGCGAATCGAACTTCGTGCCCTTGGCGACGAGTTCGGAGACGCGCTTGCCGAGTTCGACGGCGAAGTCGGTGAACGTGCTCTTGATCTCGAACTTCGCGCCCTTGGCACGGACCTCGAGCTGACCGGTCGGCAGCACGCGGGTGAGCTGCAACACCGCGCCGGCCTCCAGCGCCAGGTCCTGCGGCTTCTGGCCTTCGACGTTCACGACCACCGTCGTCGGGGTCTTCACCGTGACGGCGGTCGGCCAGAGAATCAGGAAGCGGGAGATCGCGGCGAAATCGAGTGCCGGTTCCGCCGTGGCGACGGCCGGGGCGGGAGCAGTCGTCGTCGCGGCGGCGGGCTTGGCCGTAGCGACCGCGGCCGGAGCGGGAGCCACCGGCTTGGGCGCGACAGGTTCGACGGCCGCCGGAGCGGGCGTCGGTTGAGCGACGCGCGTGCCGAGATCGACGGGCTTGATCGCGGTGTCGCCGCGGCGGACGTCGACCTGGAAGCTCGGCGTCAGGAACAGGATGCCCGCGGCGCCGGCGAGGGCGCCGAAGAGGAAGAGGAGCAGACCTCGGAAGAAAGCGGCCATGGAAATCAGGAACCGGCCTTGATCTCGATCACGTCGTGCGGAGCGGCTTCGCGCTGACCGGCCGGCGTGACGCGGATGTAACGGGCGCGCTTGCGGTGTTCGGCGAGATTGGCGGCGCCGAGGTAGCCGAGGCCGCTCTGGATGCCGCCGGCGAGCGTGCCGAGGACCTGGTCGACCGTGCCCGAGACTTCCTTGAGCGCTTCGATGCCTTCGGCGGCGACCTTGCTGAACTTGCCGTTGGCGGAGTGTCCGTAGCGGGCGGCCGAACCCTTGCGCATGGCTTCGTGCGAACCCATGCCTCGGTATTCCTTATAAGTCTTGCCGTTGATCTCCATCAGCTTGCCCGGGGCTTCGCGCGAACCGGCGAGGAGGCCGCCAAGGATGACCGCGTCGGCGAGCGTCAGCGCCTTGACGATGTCGCCGCTCTTCGTGATGCCGCCGTCGGCGAGGATGCGCACGCCCTTCTTGGCGGCGGCGCGGGAGGCCACGTAGAGCGCGGTGAGCTGCGGGATGCCGACGCCCGCGACGATGCGGGTCGTGCAGATGGAGCCGGGGCCCTGGCCGATCTTGACCGTGTCGGCGCCGGCCGCGGCGAGGAATTCGACGCCTTCGCCGCTGGTGACGTTACCCGCGATGAGGGTGATGTGCTTGTGAGACTTGCGGAGGAGGCGGAGCGCGTCGCCGACGCCCTTGGTGTGGCCGTGGGCGGTGGAGATCGCGAGGGCATCGGCGCCTTCGGCGATGAGCGCGCCGACATGTCCGAGCAGGCGGGCGCGGTCGATCTCGCCGTCCACCGTGCGGGGCACCGAGATGGCGACGCCGACGCGCAGGCGGAAGTCCGCGTCGCGGGTCGGGCGCACATGGGCGCGGGATTCTTCGGAGATGCGCTCGATGTCGCTGAGGGTGAAGAGGCCGCGGAGGCGGTTCTTGGCGTCGACGACGAGGAGCTTGTTCTGGCCGACGTGGTCGGAGAACTTGCGGTCGGCGGTGGCGATGGGGTCCTTGCCGAGGTCCTTCTCCGCGACGGTGAAGACCTTGTCGCGGGGGATCATGACGGCGACGACCTTGCGCTGGCCGTGGCGTTCCTTGACGGCGCTGCCGGGCAGGAGGCCGAGGAGCGTGCCGTCGGCGGCGGTGACGGGGAAGGTGCTGAAGGCCAGGCCGTCGCGTTCGATGCGGGCGAGCACTTCGGCGATGGTGTCATCGGCGGAGACGACGGCGGGGTCGCCGATCATGCCGTGGATGTGGTTCTTGACCCGGCGCACTTCGGCGACCTGGTCGGCTTCCGCCATGTTATAGTGCAGGAGGCCCAGGCCGCCGTTGAGGGCCATCGCGATGGCCATGCGGTGCTCGGTGACCGTATCCATGTCGGAGGACACGATCGGCAGGGAGAGCGGGAGGGCGTCGGACAGGGACGAGTCGAGGCGCGTCATCCGGGGGAGGACCTCGGAGTAGCGGGTAGCCAGGGAGACGTCGTCATACGTCAGGCCGAGGCCGGCGTTGGCGGGGAAGAAGTCGTCCGCGGACAGGTAGAAGCGTTCGTCGAGGGAAACGCGGCCCTTGGATTTCGAGGAGGCCATGAGTGGTCGGTTTCCCCAAAGGGTGTTAGGCACCCCCCCTCAGGGTGGCAAATTGATTTTGCGAGTTTGTCCTGATTGCCGTCTATTCGTCCCATGACCGGCGGCTTTTTCGACTTCAAACGTGTCCGTCGCCGACTGCGCTCCGCGATCGTGACCGGAGCCGGCGCCGTGGACAGCGTGGACCGCATCCTATTGCGGACGCAATCGGACCAAGGCACGGGTTACGGTGAGATCGCCCCTTGGCCGGGCTTCCCGACCGAGACCATCGAGCAGTCGCTGGAGTTCCTGCGTTCAGCCCAAGGCAACCTTCCCCATCTGCTCGCCGCCGTGGCCGCTTCGCCGGCGCCCCTGCCCTGTCTCTCGGCCGCGCTGTCCAGTTGCCGGCACTGGAACCAGATCGCCGGCTACGGCGGCAGCCTGCCCTGCGCCGGGCTCCTGACCCTTTCCGTGCTCGAGACCGACGCAAAGGTCGCAGCGGGCTTCCGCACCCTGAAGGTCAAGATCTCGCCCGAGACTTCCGAAGAAGCGATCCGCACCGCCGCGGCACGCTTCCCTGGCAAGCTGCGCCTCGACGCCAATGGCTCGCTGGACCTCCAGGCCGCACGACGCTGGGCGGAGTTCGCCCGCGCCCACGAGCAGGTCGAATTCCTCGAACAGCCCCTGCCGGTCGGACATCCGGGCTACGCGTCGCTCGGACCCGATAAGGTCGCGCTCGATGAATCGTTCCTCACGCCGGGCGGCGTCGATTGGGCCGGGACCGTCGTCGTGAAGCCGCTGCTCGCGGGCGACTGGGACGAACTCCGCGCCTGGCGCGGAGCGCACGCGGGCGCCGTCGTCTATTCCTCGTGCTTCGAGACCGCGATCGGCCGCCAAGGCGCGCTCTGGCTCGCCGCGCAGGATCCGCAGGCCGGCACCGTCGGCTTCGACACGCTCGGTCGCTTCGAGAACGACGGTCGCGATCGCCATGCGGCCGGCGCGATGGCGGCCGGCCTTCCCGGTTACGACTGGGCGGGCTTCTGGCAGGAACTCACATGAGCGCCGTCGCGGTCTTCCATGCGAGCCACGCGGAGCATCTGCGCGAGGCGTTGCAGGCGCATGACGCCGGCCTGCCGGTGTTCTTGGGCAATCCTCACTGGGCCGGGGCCGATCGCGAGGAAGCCGCCCGCCAGATCCCGCGCGGGACGACGATCCTCGGCACGACCTTGGAGCCGCGCGGCCTGGGCACCTGCGATTTTCCGCTGAACTGGCGGGGTCGCGTGATGATCCCCACCGGCGGCACCGGCGGGAAGGTGAAGTTCATCATCCATTCCGACGAGACGCTCCGCGCCGCGGCGCTCAGCCTGCGCGACCGGCTCGTCGCCCGCGAACTTTCGCCCGTGCTCCATGGCGTGACGTGCACGCCGCCGTGGCATGTCAGCGGCTTCATGCCTGCCATCCGCGCGCGCGTCACCGGCGGAAGACATCAGGTCATCGACGGACGCTTCCCCGCAGACGCCGCCTTGCCCTCCATTGATCTGCCGGCTGACGGCACCAAGGTCATCTCGCTCGTGCCAGCGCAGCTGACGCGTCTGCTGGCGCACACCGACGGCGAAGCGTGGCTCCGCAACTTCCCGGTCATCCTGCTCGGCGGCTCGGCCGTGCCCGCGCCCTTGCTGGCCGAAATCCGCGCCCGCCACCTGCCGGTCTTCCTCACCTATGGCGCGACCGAGACCGCGGCGGCCTGTGCCTTATGCCCGCCGGAAGGAATCTGGTCAGGTGAAACCGTGCGCGGCTCACCGTTGCCGGGAGTCCGCTTCGCGACGACCGACGAAGGCCTCGTCACCATCGCCAGCCCGTCGCTCGGACTCGGCGTCTGGCCCGACGGCCCGATGACGAATCCGTGGACAAGCGGCGACCGGGGTGATGTCGCCGTCGACGGGACCGTACGCATCACCGGACGCGCCGACCGCGTGATCGTCACCGGCGGCGAGAAGGTCGATCCGGCCCGCGTCGAACAGACGCTGCTCGCGACCGGCCTGGCGCAGGAAGTAATCGTGCTCGGCCTCCCTGATGCGACGTGGGGCGAAGTCGTGACCGCTTGCGTGGTCGGCAAAGCCGAGACCGAGACCGCGTTGCGCAAGGCCTGCGAAGGGCTGGAGCCCGCCGCGCGGCCGCGACGCTACGTATTCGTCCCGGTCATGCCGACGAATGCGAGCGGCAAGGCGGACCGAGCGGCGATCGCGAAGCTGACCGCTTAGGCGCGGACGGCTTTCCAGACGCGCAGGCAAGATTCCACGAGGGCCGGGAATTCCGCGAGCGGCACCTGCGAGGGGCCGTCGGAGATCGCCTTCTTCGGATCCGGGTGCGTCTCCATGAAGAGACCGTCGGCGCCCGCGGCGAGAGCCGCCTTGGCAAGCACCGGGACGTATTCGCGCTGACCACCGGAGGAGCCGCCGGCCGCGCCAGGGAGCTGCACCGCATGGGTGGCGTCCATGATCGTCGGGTGACCGAAGCCGGCCATGATCGGGAAAGAGCGCATGTCGACGACCAGGTTCTGGTAGCCGAAGGTCGTGCCGCGGTCGGTCTGCCAGATCTCGGCGGCCTTGGCGCCTTCGAGCTTGTCGACCACGAAGCGCATCTCGAACGGCGAAAGGAACTGGCCCTTCTTCACGTTCACGACCTTGCCGGTCTTGGCGGCCGCGACGAGCAGGTCGGTCTGGCGGCACATGAACGCCGGGATCTGCAGGACGTCGACGACCTTGCCGACGGCTTCGCACTGCTCCGGCCCGTGGATGTCGGTGAGCACCTTGAAGCCGTAGTCCTTCTTCACCATCGCGAGCAGGTCGAGGCCAGCCTGCATGCCTGGGCCGCGGTCGCCGCCGAGGGAGGTGCGGTTGGCTTTGTCGTAAGAGCCCTTGAAGATGATGTTCAGCTCCGGGTGGCGGGCGGCCAGGGCCTTGAGCTCCGTGGCGACGGTCCGGCAGTTGGATTCCGATTCGAGGGAGCAAGGTCCGGCGATGAGGAGCAGACGGCGCTTATCGTGCAGCATGCGGCACGATAGGACGGGCGGACCGCTCAGGGCGAGCCGTAAGGAGCGCTCAGCGACCGAGCCAGCGCAGCACTTCGGGGAGCGACCGCGTGTTGAGCACCTGCTCCGGCGTCAGCCAACCCTTGCGGGCGATGCGCACGCCGTGGGCGGCGAAGGCCAGCTGGTCGGTGTCGTGGGCGTCAGGGTTGATCGAGCAGAGCACGCCCTTCTCGGCGGCGCGGCGCCACCAGCGCCAGTCGAGGTCGAGACGCCAAGGATTGGCGTTGAGCTCGATGATGGTGTCGTTGGCCGCGGCGGCGTCGATGACCTTGGCGATGTCGACGTCGTAGGGCTCGCGCTTGTTGAGCAGGCGTCCGGTGAGATGGCCGACCATGTCGACATGCTCGTTCTCGATGGCCTTGATGATGCGGGCGGTCTGGGCCTCGCGGTCCAACGTGAAGAGGTTGTGCACCGACGCCACGACGAAGTCCAGGCGGGCGAGGACGTCGTCCGTGAAGTCGAGCGAGCCGTCCTTGAGGATGTCGACCTCGCTGCCCGAGAGCACGCGTACGCGATACTTCTTCGAGGCGTTGAGCTTCGCGATATCCTCGAGCTGCTTCGCGAGGCGGGCCTCGTCGAGACCGCCCGCCTGGAAGCTGGACTTCGAGTGATCGGAGATGCCGAGGTATTCCCAGCCATGGGCTTCGGCCGCGGCAGCCATCTGATCGAGCGTATGGTCGCCGTCGGATTCCGTGGTGTGATTGTGGAAGACGCCGCGCAGGTCGGCGAACTGCACGAGCTTCGGCAGCTTGCCCGCCTCGGCGGCGTCGATCTCGCCGTTGCCCTCGCGGAGCTCCGGCGGAATCCACGGCAAGCCGAGCGCGCGGAAGACTTCTTCCTCGCTGGTCGCGCCGGGCGCGGGGGTCTTCTCGTCGACGGACTTGAAGCCCCACTCGCTCATGCTGAGCCCGCGTCCGAGCGCGCGGTGGCGCATGGCGACGTTATGCTCTTTGGAGCCGGTGAAGTGATGGAGCGCGAAATAGAACTGTTCGGCCGGCACGACGCGTAGGTCGGCCTGGAGGCCGTTCTCGAAGCGCACGCTGGACTTCGTCTCGCCGTGGGCGGTGACTTCCTTCACGCCCGGGTAGGCGACGAACCAGTCCATGATCGGCTTGGGTTGCGACGAGGCCACGAGGAAGTCGAGGTCGCCGACCGTCTCGCGGGCGCGGCGGAGCGAGCCGGCGGATTCGGCCAGCGAGACCTGCGGGAGCGCGCGGAGTCCGGCGAGGATCGGTTCGGCGATGGCGGCCGCTTCGTACCAGCGGTGGCGCTTGCCGTAGGCGATGCGGTTCTTGATGCCTTCGAGGATCTTCTCCTGCGTCTTCGCGCCGAAGCCCTTGAGCTCGGCGACCGCGCCGGATTCGCAGACTTCCTTCAGCTTCGCGAGGTCTTCGACCGAGAGCTGGGTCCAGAGCGCGCGGACCTTCTTCGGGCCGAGGCCCGGGATCTGCATGACCTCGAGGAGGCCGGCGGGGATCGACGCCTTGAGCTTCTGGTGGAAAGGCAGGACGCCGTCACGTCGGAGCGTCGTGATCTTGTCGACGAGCGCCTCGCCTAGGCCGGGAATTTCGGCCAGCTTGCCGCCATCGATCAGCTCGCCGAGGTCCTCGGTCATGTTCTCGAGGATACGGGCGCCGGCGGAATAGGCGCGGATCTTGAACGGGTTCTCCCCCGTCAGTTCCATGAACGTGGCGATCTCGTCGAGGACGGCCGCGATGTCGTTCTTCTCCATCATGGGCGGCGGGCCTTCTCGGCGTGGTAGATGGCGAGCAAGGCGGCGAAGTCGGCCTCGCGGGTGCCGCTCTCGATCACGTGCTGATAGGAGCCGGCGTGCCGGAGCTCCTCTTCGGCGGCGGCCACGCGCCGGTCGATCTCATCGGCCGGGTCGGTGCCGCGGCCCGTGAGGCGACGACGCAGTTCGGCGCGATCGCTGACGCGGATGAAGACCGTGACGAGGGCGGCGGCCAGGCGCGGGTCGGCGGCGCCCTTGGCGCGGATCGTGGCGGCGCCCTGGACGTCGACGTTCAGGAGCGCGTCGAAACCGGCGCCGAGATGGGCGGCGACGTCGGCCGCGCGCGGACCATAGAGATTGCCGTGGACGTGGGCGTGCTCGAGGAAGACTCCGGCGGCGACCTGCTGTTCGAAGCTCTCGCGCGTGAGGAAATGGTAGTCGACGCCGTCGACTTCGCCGGGCCGCGGGGCGCGGGTGGTGCACGTGATCACGCGACGGATGCCCTGCGGGCAGGCTCCGGTGAGGCTGGAGCACAGCGTGGTCTTACCGCTGCCGGCGGGACCCGAGACGACGATGAGGAGCGCGCGGCTCACGGGAGGTTGAAGGACTGGGCCACGCAGGCGATGCCGAGGATGAGGCTCAAGCCGCCGACGACGTTACGTCGGCCGGAAGTGGCGAGCACCCAATCGCACTGACGACCGAAGACGGGGGGCGAGCAAGCCCACCAGAAACCGAAGAGGACCAGTACGCCGTAGCTGACCGCAGCATCCAGCAGGCTGTACGGCAGCTGCCGGTAACCGGCGTCCAGCGTGGCGCGGGCGAGGAAAAGCATCACCGCGCCCAGGGCGCGGACCGACAGGAAGTCAGGCATATACACGAAGGTCGCCAGGCTGGCGCCGAGGAAGACCACGAGGACCAACGGGCGATTGATGCCGGCGAGATCAGCGTCGGGGATATTGAACAGCCACCAGGCGAACCAGGCGATGGCGGCGAGGCCGAGCAGGTAAGTCGCGCCTTGCGAGCGGCGGAAGGTGCGCAGCACGGCGGCGTCGGTGACGATCAGCCAGCCGGCCAGGAGCAGGAAGGCGGCGAGCGCGTAGTAAGCTTGGGCGAGAGTCACGGCCTCCATTAGGACGCTCCCTTCGCCTGAGGCAACCCGTAGGTTCAACGGGCGCGCAGACGGTCGACGGCCCAGGCGGCGTGTTCGGCGACCATCGGATCGGGCGAGCCGAGCAATAACTCCGCGGCCGGCAGGTCGCCCGACGTCCCGACGTTGCCGAGGACGGTGAGCGCGTTGCGGCGCCAACGGGCGAGCCCGAGGCGTTCGACCGGCGTGCCTTTGAAATGCTCCAAGAACTGCTCGTCCGTCCAGGCCAGCGTCTCACGGAGCGGCGGGTGCGGACGCGGGGCGAAGTGGGCTTCGCGGGTGGCGACGGCCCACTTGTTCCATGGGCAGACGTCGAGGCAATCGTCGCAGCCGAAGACGCGATCGCCGAGGGCTGCGCGGTACTCGACCGGAATGGCTCCCTTGTGCTCGATGGTCAGGTAGGCGAGGCACTTGCGCGCATCCATCTGATAAGGCGCGATGATCGCGGAGGTAGGACAGGCGTCGAGGCAACGCGTGCAGGAGCCGCAACGGTCCGGTTCCTTGGCGGTGGTGGCTTCCAGTTCGAGGGTCGTCAGGATGACTCCGAGGAAAAGCCAGGTTCCCGCGCCCCGATGGATGAGGATCGTGCTCTTACCCTGCCAGCCGAGGCCGGCGGCGGCCGCGACGGGCTTTTCGAGCACGGGGCCGGTGTCGACGTAGGGCTTCTGCTCGCCCCCGAGGGACTCCATCACGACGCACAACTCCTTGAGACGGGCGAGGATCACATCGTGGTAATCCGCGCCCAGCGCGTATTTCGCGATACGATAGCCTGCGGGCGGATGCGGCTGGTAATAGTTCAGGCCCACCACGACTAGGCTGCGGGCTTCGGGCAGCACCTTGCGGGCGTCGGTCCGACGCTCCGGATTACGGGCCAGCCAGGCCATGTCGCCGTGCATCCCGTCGGCGATCCACTTCTTGAAGTAGTCCGCGCGCACGTCGACCTCGACCGGCGCGACCCCGAAGGCGGCGAAGCCCAGCTCCTTCGCCGAAGCCGCGAGACGCTGGCGGAGGGCGCGGGGGTCCATCGACTCAGCCCAGGATCGAAAGCACGCGGCTCACGATCTCTTCGACCGGCGCCAGCTTGCCGACGCCTTCATAACCGCAGGCCAGCATGCCTTCGGCCGGCTCGACCACGGCATGGCCGCGGGAGCGGAGGGTCTTCAGGTTGGCCTGCGTGGCGGGGTGTTCGTACATCTTGCCGTTCATCGCCGGGCAGAGGAGGACCGGGCCGCGGGTGGCGAGATAGATGCTCGTCAGCAGGTCCGGGGCGAGGCCGTGGGCGAACTCCGCGAGGACGTTGGCCGAAAGGGGCGCGACGAGGAGCAGGTCGGAAGAATCGGCGATCTCGATATGACCCGGGACGGAATTAGCGCCCTCGGCCCAGAGGTCGAACGCCACCGGACGGCGGGAGAGCACCTGGAGGGTCATCGGGGTGATGAACTGGGTGGCGCCCTTGGTCATGACCACCTGGACCTCGGCGCCGTATTTGACGAGCTGGGAGGTCAGGTCCGCGGCCTTGTAGGCGGCGATGGAGCCGGTGACCCCGAGGGTGATGCGTTTGCCGACGAGCTGGGACATGACAGCCGTGGACGATGGGAAGGCCATCGGATGAGGCGAGGGGAAAGGCGGCTCGGTCGGGTCGAAAACGGGGCCTTTTAGCCGAAACCGACCCTTTTCTTGTTTGCCATGCCTGCCGACGGGGGTTCGCATTGGCTCCTCTTATGCAATCCGACATTGGTCTCATCGGTCTGGCCGTCATGGGTCAGAACCTCGCCCTCAACATCGCCGACCACGGCTTCGCGATCTCGGTCTACAACCGGACCACCGCCAAGACCGACGAGTTCGTGAAGGAAAACCCGAAGACCCCGGGCAAGCTGACCGGCTGCCCCACCATGAAGGACTTCGCGGCCTCCCTGAAGAAGCCCCGCAAGGCCGTCATCCTCGTCAAGGCCGGAGGCCCGACCGACGCCGTGATCAACGAACTCGCCGCGGTCTTCGAGCCGGGTGACATCATCATCGACGGCGGCAACGCCCTCTGGACCGACACCATCCGCCGCGAACGCGAACTCAAGGCCAAGGGCCTCCGCTTCATCGGCTCCGGCGTCTCCGGCGGCGAAGAAGGCGCCCGTTTCGGGCCGTCCCTCATGCCGGGTGGCGACCCCGCCGCCTGGGCCGAGCTCAAGCCCATCTGGGAAGCCGTCGCCTCCAAGGTAGATGCCGTCACCGGCGTCGAACTCACCGGCGCGACCCCCGGCAAGCCCATCAAGGGCGGCGTCCCCTGCGTGGCCCACATCGGCCCCGACGGCGCCGGCCACTACGTGAAGATGGTCCACAACGGCATCGAGTACGGCGACATGCAGATGATCTGCGAAGCCTACGACCTGATGCGCGGCCTCCTGGGCATGACCCCGGACGAGATCGGCTCCACCTTCGAAGAATGGAACAAGGGCGACCTGAACTCCTTCCTCATCGAGATCACCGCCAAGGTGCTCAAGCAGAAGGACCCCGAGACCGGCAAGCCGCTGGTCGACGTCATCCTCGACACCGCCGGCCAGAAGGGCACGGGCAAGTGGACCAGCGCCAACGCCCTCGACATGGGCGTCGCCGCCCCGACCATCGCCGAAGCCGTCTTCGCCCGCTGCCTCTCCGCCGTGAAGGAAGAACGCGTCAAGGCCGCCAAGGTCCTCCGCGGCCCGAAGCGCGCGATGACGAATCCCGACAAGGCCAAGGTCATCGAACAGATCCGCGACGCCCTCTACTGCTCCAAGATCTGCTCCTACGCCCAGGGCTTCCAGCTCATGCGCGAGGCCCAGAACGAGTACAAGTGGAAGCTCAACTTCGGCGAGATCGCCCAGATCTGGCGCGGCGGTTGCATCATCCGCGCGAGCTTCCTGCAGAAGATCACCGAAGCCTTCGCCAAGAAGCGCTCGCTGGATAACCTGCTCCTCGACCCGTACTTCAAGAAGACCGTCAAGAAGGCCCAGAAGAACTGGCGCAAGGTCATCGCCCTCGCGGTGAAGCACGGCATCCCCGTGCCGACCCTCGGTTCGGCGCTCTCGTACTTCGACTCGTACCGCACCGAAGACCTCCCGCAGAACCTGCTCCAGGGTCAGCGCGACTTCTTCGGCGCCCACACCTACGAGCGCAAGGACAAGCCCCGCGGCGAGTTCTTCCACATCGACTGGCCGGATCCCAAGCGCCCGCAGATCAAGGCCTGAGCGCCTTGACCGGAAACAGGAAGGGCGTCCGCAAGGACGCCCTTCTTCTTTGGCGGGTCACTGCGCGGACCAGCCGCCGCCCGTGGCCGCGGCGAGGCGCACGGCCACCTGCCGGCGTTCCCACACGACCATCGAAAGCGTGCGGGCGGCCAGGGCTTCGTCGCGGCGCGCGAGCGTGAGCTCGTTCTCGTTGGCGAGGCCGGCCTTTCGGCGGGCTTCGGCGTTGGCGAGGCGGGAGCGGACGGCGGCGAGCACGCGGGCGGTGAGTTCTTCCTGCAACGCGAGTTCGCGAAGATCGGCGAGCGCGTCCTCGACCTCGCGGAAGGCGCCGAGCACGGCCTTGGTCCATTCGGCCCCGGAGCCGTCGATCCGCGCGCGCGCGGCCTCGAGGTTCGCTTCGCGACGGCCCGCGTCGAAGATGGGGAGGTCGATCGCGGGCGTAAGGCTCCAGAAACCGGCGGCGCCCCGGCCGATCTGCGAAGCGGGATCGGCCTGCCAGCCGGCCTGGCCGGTGAGCGTGACGGAAGGATAGAAATCGGCGCGGGCCGCGCCTTCGCGGGAGACCGCGGCGTCGAGACGCGCGGCGGCGGCGGCGAGGTCAGGACGACGCAGCAGGAGTTCGGACGGCACGCCGGCACCGAAGCCGGGCATCGCGGCGACGCCTTGGGCGACCGGGAGGCTTTCGCCGGGGGCGGCGCCGATGAGCGCGCGCAACGCGTTCTCCGCGGCGGCGACGCGGCGGCGGCCGAGGCCTTCGTCGACCTTGGCCTGCGCGGCGGCGAGGCGCGCGGAGGAAAGCGGATCGGAATCGGTCAGGCCGGCGGCGACGGTCTGCTCGACGAGTTCCATCTCGCGGAAGCGGGTGGCGAATTCGGTCTCGAGGAAAGCGAGCTGCTCACGGGCGCCGCGGACGGCGAACCAGAGACGGGCGACTTCGGCGGACAAGGCGAGGTCGGCCTGCGCGGCGGTGAACTTCGCGGCGCGGACGTCGGCTTCGGCGGCCTGCGACTTCGCGGCCTCGCGGCCCCAGATGTCGAGTTCCCACGAAGCCTTCGCGGCGACGGCGGTGACATCCGTACGGCGCGGGATCCCCGGAGGGAAACGTCCGTTGGCGACGGAGATGCGGGAAGCTTCCTGGCCGGCGGCGACGGAGAGCGCGGGCTGGTCGCCGGCGTCCGCGGCACGGAGCAAGGCGACCGCTTCGCGCTGACGCGCGCGGGCGAGCGCGAGGTCCGGGCTGCCCTTGCGGGCGCGGGCGAGGAGATCGAGCAACGCGGGATCGGCGAACGCTTCGGCCCACTTCGCGTCGGCGACGACCCCGGCCTGCGAGAACGCCGCAGGCGCGGCCGGCGCGGTCGGCTTGACCGCCGGATCGTGCGCGCAGCCCGCGAGCGCGAGCGCCGCGAGCAGGAACGGCTTATTTACCCGGCGCATCTTGGGAGGCGTCGATATAGACGTCCATCTGCTGGCCGACGAAGAGCGCGCGGCCCGTCGGGCGGTCGAACTGGTAGATCACCTGCAGGACGCGCGTGTCGACGCGCTCGATGCTCGCGCCGGTGAGGGAGGTCTTCGGGATGACGAAGGGCTCGATGCGGACGAACTTCAGCGCGATGGAGCGGTCCTGGCCGCCGGCGAGGGAGCTCTCGCCCTTCAGGTAGCCCTTGGCGGGCAGGCCTTCGCGCATGCGCGTGGCGAGCTGTTCGTCGACGTCGCAGCGGATCTGCAGGCGCGTGATGTCGCCGAGGACGACCGGTGCCTTGGCGCCGGCGGCGACGAACTCGCCGGCGCGGACGCCGACCTGGAGCACCGTCGCGTCGATCGGGGAGCGGAGCACGAGACGGTCAAGGAGGACGGAAGTCTGTTCGAGCTGCGCCTTGGCGAGCGCGAGCTTCGCCTGGGCTTCCTTCGCGGCCATCTGGTAGGAGAGCAGATCGGCGGCGGAGACCGCGCCGCTGTCCTTGATGCCGGTCCAGCGACGGGCGGCGTCGGCGGCGCGTTCGGCCGTGGCGGCCGCGGCGTCGACGGCGGCCTTCTGCACGGCGTGCTGGGCGCGGAGGTCGCGGTCGTCGAGCGTGAGGATCGGATCGCCGGCCTTCACCTTGTCCCAGACCTTCACGTGGACCTTGGCGACCGTGCCGGACGTCGGCGAACCGAGGAGCGTGTTCTCGGCGACGGCCTCGATCAGGCCCGCGGCGGCGATGAGGCCGTCCTTGTCGCGGGTGGCCGGCTCGTAGGGCGGCGGCTTGATCGGCGCCTCGGTGGCCGTGCCGCGGGTGAGCTGCAAGGCGGCGCCGGCGCCGGCGAGGGCGAGGGCGAAGAGCAGGATGCGTTTCTTGAACATAAGGGGGATCAGAGGTGCGTCGTGTCGAGGAGCTTCGGGTCGTCGACCACGCGGCTGATGCGGCCGTCTTCCATCTCCGCGATGCGGTCGGCGAAACGGAAGATGCGGTGATCGTGCGTCACGACGACGACGCAGCGCTCGGGCGAGCGGGAAAGGTCACGGACCATCTGCATGATCTGGGCGCCGGTATCCTTGTCGAGGGCCGAGGTCGGCTCGTCGCAGATCAGGAGCGGCGGCTCGTGCACGAGGGCGCGGGCGATGGCGACGCGCTGCTGCTGGCCGCCGGAGAGCGCGTTGGGGCGGCCGTCCTCGCGGCCCTTGAGGCCGACCTTGTCGAGGATCGCCAAGGCGCGCGCGTGGGCCTCGTCGAAGGGGCGTCCCTGGATGAGCAGCGGCACCATCACGTTCTCGACGACCGTGAGCGTCGGGATGAGGTTGAAGGACTGGAAGACGAAGCCGAGGTTCTGGCGGCGGAAGGTCGTGAGCGCCTCCTGGCCGAGGCCGTCGAGGCGCTGGCCGAAGACCTCGACCGCGCCGGCCTGCGGGGTGAGCGTGCCGGCGATGACGGAGAGCAGCGTCGTCTTCCCGCAACCGGACGGACCCACGAGCATGATGAGCTCGCCGCGGCGGGCTTCGAAGTCGGCCTGCTTGAGGGCGACGACGCGGTTCTCCGGCGTGCCGAAGAACATGTCGACGCCGGTGGCGCGGACGGCGACGGTGTGGGCTGGGTGGCTCATCCGCGGAAGACGGAGGCGGCGTCGACGCGCGACACCTTGATGATGCCGATGACGGCGGAGACGAAGCTGATGCCCAGCACGAGGGCGAACGTCGCCCAGAGGATCTGCGGGTACATCACGAACGGCGGCATGCCCTTCTCGATCATCACGCGGCCGATGGCCTGCGCCATGCCGGCCCCGAGGCCGAAGCCGATGAGTCCGGCGGTGAAGGCCTGCACGAAGAGCATGCGCGCGATGACGCCCATGCCGGCGCCCATCGCCTTGATCGCGGCGAAGTATTTCAGGTTCTCGAGCACGAAGGAATAGAACGTCTGGCCGGAGATCGCGATGCCCACGAACAGGCCGAGCAGCACCGCGGTGCCGAAGGAGAACGGGATGCCCGTGTTGGTCCAGAACCACCAGAAGGTGTTGCGGGCCAGGCTGCGCTCGCCCCAGCTCCAGATCACCGTGTCGGAGGTCCAGGCCTTGAGGCCCGTGTCGCGTTCGATGCGGTCGCAGAGCTCGGCGGGGGCCACGCCTTTCTGCGGCTCGACGAGCA
>JBJOMV010000011.1:0-36291 GCA_046052185.1 Verrucomicrobiota bacterium
CCAACACCCAGCTCGTCGGCGACGACCTCTTCGTCACCAACACCGAGTTCCTCTCCCGCGGCATCAAGACCAAGACCGCCAACTCGATCCTCGTGAAGGTGAACCAGATCGGTTCCCTGACCGAGACTTTCGACGCCGTCTCCATGGCCCAGCGCGCCGGCTACTCCGCCATCATCTCGCACCGCTCGGGTGAGACGGAAGACGCCACCATCGCGGACATCGCCGTCGGCCTCAACGCCGGCCAGATCAAGACCGGCTCCCTCTGCCGCTCCGACCGCGTCGCCAAGTACAACCAGCTCCTCCGCATCGAGCAGGAACTCGGCAACCGCGCCATCTACGCCGGCAACACCTGCACCTGGGGCCAGTAAGCCCTCGTCGCAGGCAAAGCAAAGGGCCGCCCGATGGGCGGCCCTTTTTGTTGGCCGACTCGGCGGCCGAGGCCCTGGTAAGCGATAGGTTGCCAGGCCTCCGCGGGGGCGATAGTAATTCCGTGCCCCGCCCCTGGTCATCTACCCGCCCGAAGCATGTTCAACATCCTCGAAATCCTACCCCCTGTCGGGAAAGTCCAGGTCATCGATGTCGGCGCGATGGATCTCGGTGCCGAGATCTACGATCCGCTCCTCAAGGCAGGCGTCGCCGGAGTGCTCGGCTTTGAATGCGTCCAAGCCGAGTGTGACCGCCTGAACGCGATGTCCCGGGAGTCCCGGACCTATCTGCCCTACGCGATCGGCGACGGCACGACGCGCGCTTTCCATGAGTGTAACTTCCCGATGACCTCTTCGCTGCTGGAGCCTAACTCCGGCCTGCTGGACAGGTTTCAGAATCTGGAGAACCTGACGCAAGTGGTGAAGAGGCACACGTTCGCGACCAAGCGCTTGGATGACATCCCCGAGATCACCGGGGCGGACTTCCTCAAACTGGACGTGCAGGGGGCGGAGCTGGACGTCCTGAACGGCGGCGACCGGGTCCTGGCGGATGCGTTGGTCGTCCATACCGAGGTCGAGTTCGTCGAGATGTACAAGGGGCAGCCGCTCTTCGCCGAGGTGGACCAGCGGCTCCGCCGGAGCGGATTCGTCTTCCATAAATTCGCGGGGATCGCCGGTCGCACCTTCAAGCCGCTGATCGTGAACAACGACGTCAACCAGTGCCTGAGCCAGATGCTCTGGGCTGATGCGGTCTACGTGAAGGACTTCATGGCGCTCGATCGCCTGCCCGCCGAAAAACTCCTGCGAATGGCGGTCATCCTGCACCTGGTCTACGGCTCCTTCGACCTGGCGATGCAGGCCTTGATCGCTTACGACCGCCAATGCTCGTCAGGCCTCGCTCCGGCCTACCTGCACCGCCTGACGTTGGGTAAGTGATGCGCGGGGCGGCAGCCCCCCGCACCATGCTTCAAGGGTGGTTCTGCCCGCTTACTTCGACTCGAGGCCGGCGGAGTTCACCGTGACGACCTCATACTTCGCGCCGGCATTGGCACCCTTGTCGACGAAGCGCATCGCCGCGAGCGGCTGCGTCGGGGTGTCGCCGTAGGTCATGCCTTGGAAGAGCGGGCGGCCGAAGGGGTTGGTGAGCTTCTCCGGCACGCGGCCGACGACTTGGCCGTCTTTCTTGATGAGGAATTGGCGGAGGCCGCTTTCGAAGTCGGCATGGGCATCCCATGTCACTTCGACGCCTTCGGGCACGGCCTTGGCCGCGACGTTGAAAGGCGCGGGCGGCGGCGTGGCGTCGTTCGTCGCGCCCGTCTTCACGTATTCCGTCCAGGCTTTGGCGAAAGCGGCGTTCGGCAGCCAGTTCGACTCGGCCTTGTCGCCCGAGTATTCGCCCGCGGGCATGGCTTCGTTGCCGAGGAGAGGGGAGAGCCAGCCCTTTGACTGGTCGATCTTGCGAAGGGTGTTGCCGGACGCGGGTAGGCGCAGGGCGAGGCAGGCGTCGAAGAACGCGATGGAGGCGTAGCGCTGGTCGCCGGTCTGGTGCGAGGTGAGGGGGTCCGGGGCGAAGCCGATCGGCGCACCCTTGGCGCGGTAGGCTTTGAACATCGCGAGCGAGCCCGTCCAGGCGGTGTTGAAGCGCTTGTCGCCGTTCTCCTTCGCGCCCGGGTTCGCCATCATCGGGATCTCGTAGGCGGCGTCCGGCAGGATGACTTCCGGGATCTGGCGTTCCTTGGTCGGGTCCTCGGGCTTCTGCCAGTAGGAGTAGGCCGTGCCGGAGCGGAACCAGATGGCGACGATGCGCTCAGGGTATTTCGCCTGCATGATGCTGGACCAGAAGCCGCCGCCGCTATGACCCCAGAGGCACCAAGGAGCGGTCGCGATCTCGGGGTGGCCGGTCTGCTTGGCGAGGTCGGCGAGGGCGCGCAGGTAAGTCTGGTCCGACCCGTTGCGTGGGTCGCACCACATGCGGCAGTTGGCCTTGTCGGGCTCGCCGATCACCGGTCCGACCAGCGCGCAGTCCCACTTGCGGGCGAGCGCCTGCCAGTGGAGGTCGTCGGCCGCGGTGACGGCGCCTTTGTTCGAGCCCGTGCCGCAGCCATGCTGGTGCACGATGATCCCGCGGACGGTCTTCACGCCTTCGGGCAGCCAGAGGTTGTAGGTCGTGGGGAAGATCAGTTCGCCGGGCTTGTCGGAGGCCGGATAGCTGACGGAGTATTTGGCGCCGTCGGCCAAGGCGGCCAAAGGCAGGAGGAGCAGTGCGAGGAGGGGGCGCATGGGGTTGTCTCATGGACAGCCAGAATCGGAATTGGTTCAAGCCAGCGTTGGCTTGTCTGGGTCGGCGCACGCGTTAGCATGCCCTCATGGAAGCCATCCGGTCCTTGCAGGAGCAGGCCAAGGAGTGCGAGGAGTGGTGCTCGTTGCAGGAGCCGAAGGCCTACTTGCCTTCCGCCCGCAAAGGACTCCGCGTCCTCCCCGCGCATCATGGCGAGCTGGCGATGCCTCTCGCGGGATGTGAGCTGCGGCCGGACGGAGGGGTGTTCAAGGAGAAGCCGCTCGGCGTCGTGATCGGCAGCCTGATGATCGTCGCCGCGCTGATGTGCTGGGCCGTGATCGTCGTCGTGCTCTACCCTTGGCTCGGCTGGACGGGGGCGCCCTCGGTGTTTTCCGTGCTCTTCTCTGTGCCGATTTTCCTACTGGTGGCCTATCTGCCGGCCAGGGTCATCTTTCTCGAGCATCAGGTCGTCTTCGCGGACGACTTCTTGGTCGTGCGTCTCCAGTCGTTCGGGCGGACCGAGAAAGAGTGCCGGCTGGCGACGGGCGAGGCGGTCGTCGTGAGCCTGGCTTTTCGCGACCAGTTCTACAGCGTCGAGGGCGCGACCAGGTATTATCCTCTCCTTTCCGTGGTCGTCTCCTCGGACGGTCAGGAAGTCGCCTTCGGCGAGAAGCTCCCGCTGGAACAGCGGGTCCGGCTCGCCGTCCTTATCGATCATTACTATAACGGGTCCGAGTTGAACAGAAGCGGGACGAAAAACCCTTGTGTGGTCTGACCGGACTCCCTCGACTCCTTGAAACCATGGGACTACGCGAAGAATTCCTGGCCAAGTTCGCCCGCCTGAAGGCCGAGGCGGAGGCGCGGCAGGCGGCGATCGAAGCCGGCCGCCTCCCTCGGAAACTTACGGACGACGATCTCGCCAAGGGGCATCCGAAAGTCTCGGTCGTCTCGGACTTCCAGGGCGTCACCTATGGCGTGCGCCTCGGGACTTGGTTCGGCTGGTTCTGGCTGATCTTCACCTGCGTCCATTGCGCCGCGCTTTTCTATGGGCTGTCCCGGGGGTCCTTGCAGATGAACGGCCGGATGGTCGAGCAGCCTGATTGGTGGCATTTCGCGCTGCTGGCGCTCTTCTACGTCCCGTTCTTTCTCGTCGGCTTTGCCTTCACCGTGGCCCGCTATCAGGTCACCTTGACCGACGATCTCGTCACGGTCCGCTGGCGGATCCTGCCTTATCTCGGGTGGACGTGGCGGCTGCCGGTCGGCGAGACGGTGCAGGTCTGCCTGGCTTTCCGCGGTTCACGTGAGAACAAGAAGCCGGTCGAATCGGTCGTCATCGCCTCGTTGGGTAAAGAGACCCACTTCGGGGCTTTCCTGCCGGCCGACGTGAAGGAGCATCTCGCCGGGCTCATTCGCGACTATTACGGCGAGGGCCCGGCCGCGGAGCCTTTTCTCGTGTCGCCGGAGCCGCGGCGTTGACGCGGCCGACCGGCATTCCAGCATCGAGCCGTGACCCCTTACCTCGAGCGACGCCGGGACGAACTCATCCGCACCTATCGTGACGGCCTGTTGCAGGACGTCATCCCGTTCTGGCTGAGGCACGGCCTCGATCGCGCGCACGGCGGCGTCCATACCGCGCTCGGTCGGAAGGGTGAGCTGCTCGATACGGACAAGTCCGTCTGGTTCCAGGGCCGCGCGGCCTGGACCTTCGCCAACCTCTATAATACGGTCGAGCCTCGCCCGGAGTGGCTCGACGCCGCTGTTTCCTGCGCGGATTTCCTGCATGACCGTTGTGCCGACTCCTCCGGCAAGCTGCATTTCACCGTCACCGCCGAGGGCGACCCCCTGCGCATGCGCCGGTACGTCTTCAGCGAATGCTTCGCCGCCATCGGTTACGGCGCCGTGCATCGCGCCACCGGGCAGGTCAAGTGGCGGACGCGCGCCCTGGCGGCCTACGAGACCTTCCTGCGCTACCACCGCGAACCGGGCCGCATCCCTCCGAAGGTCTCGCCGGAGACCCGGCCGATGAAGGGCCTCGCGCCTCTGATGATGACGCTGGTGACGGCGCAGGACCTCCGCGCCGACCTCGGCGACGTGACGGTGCTCGGCCGGACGCTCACCCAGTGGGCCCGCGAGGCCATCGATGAGATCGCCCGCGATTTCGTGAAGCATGACCTGCGCGCCGTGATGGAGGTCGTCGGACCTTCCGGCGAGGTCTACGACCATTTCGACGGGCGTCTCCTCAACCCCGGACATGCCATCGAGGCCGCTTGGTTCGTGCTGCGGGAGGCGAGGCGCCACGATGACGCGTCCCTGCAGCGGCTCGGCCTCGCCATGCTCGACTACATGTGGGAACGGGGCTGGGACGCCGAGCATGGCGGCATCCGCTATTTCGCCGACGTGCACGGCAAGCCGATCCAGGAGTACTGGCATTTCATGAAGTTCTGGTGGCCGCACAACGAGGCCATCATCGCGACCTTGCTCGCGCACCTCATGACCGGCGACGCGAAGTACGCCGAGATGCACCGGCAGGTCCATGACTGGGCCTACGCCCATTTCCCCGACAAGGAGCACGGCGAGTGGTACGGCTACCTGGATCGGCAAGGCCGGCCGACGACGGAGCTCAAGGGCAACATGTGGAAAGGCCCGTTCCACATGCCGCGCCAGAAGCTGCTCTGCTGGCAGATGCTGGAAGGCCTCTCCTGAGCGCCCGGAATTCAGCGGCCCGCGGCCGTTTCGAGCGCGACGCGACGGTAGAGCACCGCCGTGCTGCTGTTAGGTTCGTACAGCACCCCGAGCCCCCCTTTGATGGGCGCCATCGAACTGTAGGCGAAAGGCCCCGGGAAGAGCAGCGTGGATTCGGCCCAGGTCTTGCCGCCGTCGTCCGAGCGCCGGAGCGTGCCGTTGGCGCGTCCCTTGCCGGCCGGGTTCAGGAAATAAACCGCCGGCGTCTTTCCGGCGGCGATGGTGAGGAGCGATCCTTGGCACGTAGGTTCCGGCAGCGCGACGTCATCGGTCGCCGGAGACCATGTTTCGCCGCCGTCTTGGGACCAGGAGGCCTTGCGCAGCGCCGTGCCTTTCCAGCGTCGCGAGTTGAGGTAAAGGGCGCCGCCGTCGGTTTCGGCGACCTGCACTTCGTTGAGCTGCATGCCATTCTGCGGGATCTCGGCCCCGCGCAGCCAGGTCTTGCCGGCGTCGTCGCTGAAGGCGACCCAGTTGACGAAGTTCCGCTTGGAGTCCTGCGAATTGAAGGGGATCACGAGCCGATTGGCCTTGGGGCCGGTCACGAGCTGGATGCCGATGCCAGGACCCGACGCGACCGTGACGGCGTTCGCGGGCTTGAGCGCGGCCGAGACATCGGTCGGCTTCGACCAGGTCGCTCCCTCGTCGTCCGAGACAAGGTGCCAGCAACGGGTGCCCTTCGGGTCGGTCGGCCCCGCGGGCAGTCCGCCGAACTCGTGCGCGCCGGCCGGGAAGGTCTGGAAGAAAAGGAACACGCGGCCTGATCGGGCGTCCTGCACCAGGCAGGGGTTGTTGCAACTGTCCTTGCCTTGGTCGTAGGCCACGCGGGGCTTCGTCCAGGTGACGCCATCGTCCTTGGAAGTCGCGACGACGAGGTCGTTGCCGGCCTGGTCGGTCGCCTTTTCGCGGGCCTCGGCGACGGCGATGAGCGTCCCTTTCTTCGTGCGGAGCAGCGCAGGAATCCGCACGGAGGCGTGCGGGAGATTCTTCTTCGCCTCGAAGACGGCCACGGGGGCGTCGCCGATGAGCGTGGGTTGGGCGAGGAGAGGCGCCGCGCCGGCGAGCGCGGCGAGCAGGAGGAGGGTCAGTCTTTCCATGTGAAAAAGCCGATGGCGTCGAGTTCGCCCAGCATCGCCTTGACGCCGGCGGCGTCGGGATTGCCGTTGGGCAGGCGGGCGGGGCCGACGGGCACGCCGAGGTGGGTCATCAGCGCCTTGGCGCAGCCCATGTAGCCTCGGCGGGCGACGATCCGGATCACCTGCATCAGGCGGTCCTGCTCGAGCTGGCAGGTCGCGAGGTCGCCCTGCGGGAAGGCGGCCATCATGCGCTGGAGCGGGCCGGGCACGAAATTATACGTGCTGCCGACCCCGCCTTGCGCGCCCATCGTCAGCGCGGCGAGGAAGTATTCGTCGATACCCCAAGGTAGGTCGTAGCGGCCGCCGTCGAGGCGTTTGCCGAGGAGGTAGGCGCCGAGGTCGGGGTTGGAGTACTTGACACCCGCGAGGTTCGGGATGCGGGGTGCGGCCGCGCGCAGGAAGTCGTCGACCGGGAAGCCCGCGATGCCGGTCATCGCCGGGATGTCGTAATAGTAGAAGGGCAGCGCCGGGGCGGCGGCGGCCACTTGGGCGCAGCTGGCCACCAGGTCTTCGAGCGTGCGGGGCTTGAAGTACGAAGGCGCGATCATCGAGACCGCGCTCGCCCGGTTGCGTTGGGCCTGCGCGGCGAGCGCCGCGGCGTCGGCGAGGCATTGCGCGCCGACGTGGACGACGACCTTGATGCCGGTCGCGCGCGAGACCTCGGCCCAGCGGTCGCCGAGGGCGAGCCGCTCGGCCACGGTGAGCGAGGCGCTTTCGCCGGTCGTCCCGCCGATGAAGACGCGGTCGATCTTCCGGGCGAGCAGGTGCGCCGCCTGGCGTTCCACGACGTCGAGATTCAGGGCGCCGTCGCCGTGGAAGGGCGTATGGGTGGCGGGGCAGAGCCCGTGGAATTTGAAGGCGGACATCGGATTCAGCGGAGGTCTTCGGAGGCGGGCCTGATCCTAAGCACGAGCCAGGCGGAGAGACAAGCCACGGCCGCGAAGCCGGCGAAGATCAGGTCCAAGGGCACGTGTCGGTCGCGCAGCCAGCCGAACCCGACGTCCGACAGGCCGCCGCAGGAGATGCTGGCGAGGTTCATGAGTCCGTAGCCCGTGGCGCGTCGCTCGGGTCGGGCGATCTGGGCCAGGATCGGCATGTTGTTGCCGTCGAACAGACCCCAGCCGAGACCGAACATCACCAGGAAGAAGATCGCGAGCGGCAGCGACCCGAGGTCGATGACGACGCCGACGCCGAGCAGAGCGGGCGCGATGAGCGCCATCCCGAGGGCGCTGACTTTCTGGCGGCCGCGCAGGCTCCGGCGCATCCAGCGGTCCGCGAGCCAGCCGCCGAACAGCGCGCTCACGATCGCGGCGCCTTGCCACCAGACCACGGCGCTCACGCCGGCGAGGCCCTGCGTGAGGCCGAGTTCCTTGCGCAGCACGCTGGGCATCCAGTCGCGCACGACCCAGCCGGCCAGCGCGGGCAGGGTGAAGTAGAGCAGCAGCAGCCGGAAATTGCGGTCGCGCAGGAGTTCGGCCGCGGCGGCCAGCGGGGCGCCTGCGGTCGGGGCGTCGGGCCGGCGCGGGGCATCGCGGAGCGACCACCAGAGCGGGAGCGCGTAGGCCATGCCCGCCAGTCCGAGCGCGACGAAGGCCCAGCGCCAGCCGAGGGCCGGGTCGTCCGCCACGTAGCCGCCCACGCTGCCCAGCATGACGCCGACATAGATGCCGATCTGGTGCAGGCCGACGGCGCGCGAACGCGTCGCGCTCAGGTGGTGGTCGGCGATCAGCGCGAGCGCCGCGGGGATGTAGAACGCCTCGCTCAGGCCCATGATGGCCCTCGTCCAGAGCAGCTGGTCATAGGTCTGCGCATACCCTGTCGCCCACGTGTCGGCCGACCAGACGAGCAGGCTCAGCGCGATGACGTGGCGTCGGCCGAAGCGGTCCGCGACGTAGCCGGCGAAGGGGCTGGCCAGCGCGTAGGTCCACTTGAACCAGGCCAGCATGTGGCCCCACTGTTCCTGGCTACGGATGCCGCTGACGTCCCCCATGATCGATTTCTGCATCGTGGCCACGAGCTGCCGGTCCAGGTAGTTGAGCAACGCGACCGGGATGAGCAGCGCGACGACGAGCCAGGCGGTGCGGGAGGCGGAAGGCGAGGGGTTCATCGGTACTTGGCGGGGATCGGCCAGCGGGTCAGCTTCGGCGTGCGGACGCCCGGGCGGAGCTCGCCGCTGACGGTGACGAGGTCGTCGCCCAGGCGGAGCAGCGGCGCCACGGCCACGGGGTGCGGCCATTCGCCGATCTCGGTCACTTCGAGGAACTCGAGGTCGATCGCGTAGACGCGCCGGCCCAGTCCGGAGTGGGTCTCATGGGGATGCCCGTATTGCGAGCCGTCGTCTCCGCCGACGAAGAGGAGGTGCGTCGTCGTCGCCACGCCCGGACCGGCCGCGCCGGCGAGCGGATGCGGCAGGCCATGGAAACGCTGGCCGGAATCAAGGGAAGATTGGTACGTCAGGTCCTCGTGATAGGCGCGCAAGGGCTTGCCGTCCTTCGCGGAGAGCGAGCATCCGCCCGCCCGCAGCAGGAGGTTAGGTCCGGCGCCGACGAGCGGGATGATCCGGCCGTGGCCGGGGTCGGCGTCGGTCGTGCGCCAGCCTTTTTCGGGCGCGTCGAGGTCGAGCGACGTCAGCGTCGGGATCGCCTGGGTCGCGTCAGGATGGTCCGTACCGCCGATGATGACGAGGTGTCCGTTCGCGGCGGTGAAGCCGGCGTAAGCCCGCGGTCGCGGGAGTTCCGGTCCGAAACGGGTCACCTTGCCGTCCAGTCCGATGCGCCACACCCCGGCGCGGTGGCCGTCGGCCGCGGCGCCTCCGGCGAAGACGAGCCCGTCGCGCTTCGGCGTCGCGCAGAAGGCCGCGCCGACGAGTCCTTCGGGCAGCTCGCCGATCTTGCGCCAGCGCCAGACGCCGTCCTGCCGCGCGAGCTTGAGGATCTCCGCATGGTATTTCTTCGTCCCGCCTTGCCACAGGGGCTTGTCGGGGAAGTTGGTGCCGCCGGCCGCGACGATCGCTTCGCTCCCGTCCGCTTCGCGCAGCACCGCGGCCATCATGCCGGCGCGGCCGACCGGATCGGGCAGGTCCGGCAAGGGCTCACCCTGTCCGCAGACGAGCGCCGCCGCGAAGAGGCCGAGCAATGGGGTGAGGCGGGGCATGGCGCCGGGGTAGGGCTTTTGTAGCCCGTCCGCGCCGACCCGCCAGCCCCAATGATTATTCGGCGCGCAGCAACCAGCCTTCGGCGGAACGCACGAACGGACGCAGCTCGCCGTTGGTCAGGGCATAGCCGCCGGACCACTTCGTGCAACCGGTGGACAGCACGTTGGCGGAGCCTTCTTCGGCCTCGGTCCAGGTGTCCGTGGATTTATCGTAAGAGAGGACGGTCTTCGCGTAGCCGGGATGCTTGGCCGCTTCGACCTTGCCCGCCAGCTTGCCGTCGTCGCCGCCGAGGACGAGGATCTCGTTCTCGAACACCGGGCAAGGCGAGGGCGCGCCGGCGACGGGCCGAGGCATCGCGGAAAGACGACGCCATTCCTTGCCGAGCGTGAACGCGTGGCAGTCCGAAAGGTACTCGCGTTCGACGCCCTTGGCGCCGGGGCTCAGCGCGACGCCGCCGAAGAGGTAGAAGGTGTCCTTCGTGCCGGCGGACTGGGCGAGCATACGACCTGAGCCGGCGCAGAGCGGGAGTTCCCTCCAGCCGGCGTTGAGGTTGGCGAGGTCGATGGCGAAGGCGCTGGACGACGCCGCGGTCGCGTCAGGGCGTTCGGTGCCGCCGGCGACGATGACCTTGCTGCCCACGAGGGCGCCGGTCGCGTAGGCCAGCGGGCGCGGCAGGAAGGGGAAAGGGCGGACCTTCAGCTCGCCGTCCTCGACGGCCAGCGTGTAACAGTCCGCGTAGTGGCGGTGGGAGTCGGCGCCGCCGATCATGAGCAGGCCTTGGCGGATCGAGACGCCGACGCCGTAGCCGCAAGGGCGGGGGAGCTTGCCGATCGACGCCCACTTCTTCGAGCGCGTGCTGGTCAGCGAGTAGACCGTGTCGTGCCAGGCTTTGACGCCGCCTTCCCAGGCGGGCTTGTCGGGGTAGTTCGAACCACCGCCGCAGAGGAGGATGTCGCCGGAGGTGCCCACGAAGGCTCCGCCGAAGCCGGGGGCGTTGGGAGTTTCAGGAAGTCGGGACCAGCGCATGGGATGGGTCACAAGGAAGACAGCCCGCACAGGGGTGTCCAGAGATTAGGGGGCCATGGGGTGAATGTCGTCGTGCCCCCTGTTAACCTGAGCCTTTTAGGATGATTGCGGTGTATTTAGCGGGAGGGTCGCCAGGTCGAAGGGGCGAGGATTTGTTTGACAGAGCCGCCCTGACCTTGCCTTGATTGGACTCCTTTCGCACTGCCTGGTAGCTCAGCGGTAGAGCAGGTGACTGTTAATCACTTGGTCGTAGGTTCGATCCCTACCCAGGCAGCCAGAAAGGACTCTTTCCCCTCCCCGGTCTCCCGGGGAAGGTCCGTAAACCTTCTCCTTGACCATCCGAGGGGTTGCGGGAGGATGCACGCACCATGGGTCAACAGAGCAACAAAGTCATCAAGCGTCGCCGTCGTCGCGCCTACCTCGAGCGCAAGAAGGCTCGCGTCAAGATCGCCCGCGCCGCCGCGAGCAAGAAGAAGGCCAAGAAGTGAGCCGAGCGGTGAGCCGGGCCTCTTTGTGGGCCGCGCTCGCTGCGCTGCTCTTCGTGGGTTGCGACACCCCGGTGATCTCGTCCGACGAGGTCCCCGGTGTCTCGTATGTGAATGAACGCCGCCGCACGGCCGCCGACGCCGCCCGCGCGTCCGACGTGCTGGGCGAAAAAGAAGACCATGGGTCCGATGTCGTCTTTCGCACCGATCCGGCCGCCCGCGGAGGATATTACTACTATATCAAGCTCGCGGAAGCTCCGCCGGCCGACGCCCGGATCGTCCTGCAGGTCGTCCGCACGGAGAACACCGTCGCCGAACGCTATGAATTTCCCGCCCGCTACCGCCCGGGCTTTCCTTTCGGCGAGGTGGTCATCGGCCTGACCGGCAAGCAGGCCGGCGAGGCGAACTGGCGCCCGCTCGCCTGGCGCCTCTCGGTCGTCGACGCGAAGGGCAAGGTCCTCGCCGCGAAGCACAGCTTCCTCTGGGGCACGCCCCGCGACCTCGGACGCTGAGTCCATGGCCGCGACGGAGTGGACAGCTTGGCGCCCGCTGCGGTTGGCCGAGGACGTCCCCGTAGCCTTGCTCGCCGAACAACTCGACGGGGGGCAGTCCTTCCGTTGGCGTCCTTCGGACGATGGCGCTTGGGTCGGCGTCTTCGGGCGCACGGTGGCGATGTTGCGTGCCGGCAAGGACGGGCTGGAGTGGCGCGGTCTGAAGGGCGCCGCCGAAACAGAGTCCGCCTTGCGCGACTATCTTGACGCGGAAGGCGCGCAGGCCCGGCTTGCCGCCGACCTGCCGTGGCGTTCCGATCCGGTCCTGCGCGCGGCCCGCGAGGCGTTTCCCGGCCTGCGCATCCTGCGACAGGATCCGCACGAGACGCTCATCGGCTTCCTGTGCAGTTCGAACAAGCGCATCCTGCAGATCCGCGTCATGGTCGCCTCGCTCGCGGAGAAGCTCGGCGAGCCGCTCGGCGCCGGTTTCCACGCCTTGCCGACGTGGTCCGCCTTGGCCGCCGCGGATGACGCCGTGCTGAGGTCCTGCGCCTTGGGTTATCGCGCCGCGTTTCTCCGCGGCACCGCCCAGCGACTGCTCGCCCGCCCGCGTTGGGCCGAAGAATTCGCGGCCCTCGGCACGCCCGCCTTGCTCGCCGAACTCCAGTCCCTCCCGGGCGTCGGCCCGAAGGTCGCCGCCTGCGTGGCGCTCTTCGGTTTCGGACGCCTGGAAAGTTTCCCGGTCGACACCTGGGTCGTCCAGGCGATGGGCGACGCCTACGGCCTGCGCGGGTGGAAGCCGGCGCCGCTCGAGCAGTTCGGGCGCGCGCATTTCGGCCCCGCCGCCGGTCTGGCGCAGCAGTATCTCTTCTCAGCGGCCCGACACGGGAAGCTGCTCACGCTTCCGCCTGAGCCGAAGCGCCCCAAGTCGCGGCGATGACCGCCGGCGTGAGCGCGGCCGACGGCGCGCCTAGCCCGATCGCCCGCCCTTCCGCCAGGACGAGGACGGCGTCGCACTCCCGCGCGAAAGTTAGGTCATGTGTCGCCACGATGGCCGCGCCGCCCGCCTGGGCGAAGCGACGGATCTCCGCCGCGACCAGCGCCTGACGGGCGATGTCGAGCGAAGCGGCGGGCTCATCGAGCAACAGCGCGGCCCCGAACGGCTCGGCGAGCGACGCGAAGGTCATCGCGAGCAGCGCGGCTTTCTGTTCGCCGCCTGACAGCTGGGTCAGCCGTCGGTCTGACAGGTCGGCCAACGAAAGCCGGGCAAGGCATTCGGCGTAGGCGTCCGGCGTACCGACGATCACGCCAAGGTCGTTTACGCGGTAATCCCAGGCGCAGGCTGGCTTCTGCGCGCAGTAAGCGCGATGACGGGCGTTCGCTTGCGCGGAAGCCGACCGCGGGTCTTCGCCGGCGATCCGCAGTTCGCCGCTCGAGGTGACCAAGCCCGCAAGGGCGCGGAGGAGCGTCGTCTTGCCCGCGCCATTGGGGCCGACTACGGCCACGACCTGTCCTGATTCGGCACGCAACGAGACGCCGTCGATGACCCTGCGGCCGCCGAGTTCCACGGCCAAGCCGATGGCTTCGATGAGGCTTTCACTCATGGCGCCCCCTTGCGATCCAGATGAAGAGCGGTGCGCCCAGCACCGCGGTGACGGCCGCGGCGGAAAGAGGCGCCTGCGGCCAGAGACCTCGTCCGAGCGTGTCGGCTCCGAGTAACAGCGCCGCGCCAAGGAAGGCCGAGCAGGGCAAGGCCCACGCATGACGCGGGCCGACGATCTTCCGGGCGAGGTGCGGCGCCAGCAGGCCGATGAAGGCGACCTGGCCGACGAGGCAGGTCGCGGCGGCCGCGGCGAGCGCGGTCAGTAGCACCGCATCGCGCCGGGCGCCGCTGACGTCGACCCCGAAGCCGCGCGCGGCGTCTTCGCCGAAAGCGAGCAGATCGAGCGCCCGCGCCGAAGGGAGGAGCAGCAGTGTCGCCGCGAAGCAGAGCAGGATGGGCAACCAGGCGAGTTCGAACGTCGCCATGCCGAGCCAGTCGCCGAAGGCGCCATTGGTCAGCAGTTCGCGGGATTCGCCGCTGCGCGAGGCGATCACGAGCGTGCCGGCGGCGGTGAAGGCGTTGAGGCCCAGTCCGGTCAGGAGCAGCCGTGCGGAGGAACCGCCGCGGCCGCAGAGCACGAGCAGGGCGGAGGTCCCGAGCGCGCCCGCGAACGCCGCCGCGGGGAGGAACCAGGCGCGTTGCCAGGCGGCTTCCGGCGCGAGGCCGAGCAGCAGGGCGATGCCGAAGAGCGCTCCGCCGAAGACTCCCGTCAGTCCCGGGTCGGCGAGCGGATTACGGAAGACGCCTTGCTGCGCGGCTCCGCCGATGCCGAGCGCCAGGCCCGCAGCGAGCGCCGCGAGCACGCGCGGGGCGCGTAACAAAGCCCACGCGCCGCCATCGCCCCAGCCGAAGCCTTGGGCGCCGACGGAGAGGGCCAAGGCGACGAGCGCCACGAGACCGGCGAGGCCGGCCAAGGTTGCGCGCGTCGCCGTCATCAACGACCGAGTTCGTTAAGCAGATCGCCCAGCGGATTGCGCCGCCGCGGGGGCGTAGCCTGACCGCCGGGGGCGGCTTGCGGGGCCTGTCCGGCCGGCTCGGCCGCGGGGGCGTTGCGCGTGCGGTCGACGGCGGCCTGGAGTTTCTCCGCCAGGTCGGTGCGGACTTGGTTCAACGAGCCCGTCACGTTGATGCCCGGGCCGTCGGTGAAGCCGTCGGCCACGGCCGGACCGTTGCCGAAGCCGAGCACCTGGAAGTATTCCGCGAATTCGCCCGAGCCACGCAACTGGGTGGTGAAGGCCATCGGCCAGTCGGCGAAGCCGGACTTCGGGTCGACGCTGATGCCGCCCTTGGCCGAGAGCTGCAGCGTCTCGTTGCGGATGTCGGCCGTCTCGAGCTTGATCGTGCCCGAGGCCAGGCGGGAGACCTTGATGGTCGCGGTGGTGTAGGCGAATTCCGCGACGGCTTTCTGGAGTTTGGCGGCCGCCGTCATCGCGGCGCCGATCTTGGCGATCTTCTCGCCTTGCTGCTGGTTCTTGGTGAGCGCCCCGGCGATCAGGGCGAGTCCGCCGAGCGTCTCGCCGATGTCGCCCGCTTTGTTGGCGGACAGCGACATGCTGCTGTTCTTGTCGCCGAAGGCGCGGATGACGCCGCCGCGCGAGGTGAGCTGCGCGTCCGCCTGGAGGCGGCCGAGGAGTTCGCCCGGCGTGCCGCTGATGCTGGTCACGGAGGCGGTGGCGTCGCCCTTGCCTTGGAGGAAGTCCTTCACCGCGGGAACGGCCTGAGCGACTTCGCCGAAATTGAACTGCGTCAGGTTCACCGTGCCCGCGAGGGTGTAGGGACCGTTGTTGACGGCGGGTTGGAAGGCCAGCTGGCCCCGGCCGCTGAGCGTGCCTTCCGCGAGCCGGCCGGAAAGCTGGCTCAGGCGCAGGCCGTTCGGCTGCGCATCGGCGCGGACGACGAGTCCTTCGGCCTTGATGCCGTAAGCCTTCGCGGTGCCGACGGTGATTTCCAAGGCGCCGGTATGGCCGGCCCAGAAAGGTGTCCGGTGCGGCGCCGGCGGCGTCGTGGGCGTCTCGGCGACGATCTCCTCGGACTTCGGGAGCAGCGAGAGCACGTCGTCGACGTCGACGTTGTCCACCGCGACCTTGGCCTGCCAGTCGGTCTTCGTCCCGGCGACGCGCTGCGTGAGGGTGAACTTGCCGGCGCTGACGTGCGCGGCCTGCAGGCGGAAGCCGCCTTCGGCGTCGAGCCCGTCCGGCTTGGGCGCGTAGCGTCCCGTGACGGTCGCCTGCGCGATGCGGCCTTCGCTCTGACGCAGGCCGACGTCGCTGACTTCCAGGGAGACCTTGATCTCGCCGTCCTGGGCTCGGTCCGCGCTGGCGCGGTAACGGCCGCCGGTGACGATGCCCAGCGGGCCCGCGAAAGGTTGTTCGGCCAAGGCGCCTAGGTCGCCCTGCAGGCGGAGCGTCGTGCCGGCTTCGCCCAGCCCGACCTTGATGTCCCCTTCGGCGAGGACGCGGTTCTGGTTCTTCAGCGAGGCTTGGTTGAAGCCGATCAGCGTGGACTTCTCGCCGATGAGGAGGTCGAGGCTGGCGGCGAGATCGCATTCCTTGACCCAGGCTTTGCCGGCCCAGGAGACGCTCGTCCGGGCGAAGGCGAGCGGCGCGCCTTCCGTGCGGACGAAGAGTCCTTCGCGGCTGAAGCCGGCGACGAGGTCGGCGCGGGTGAGGTCGCCGGACAGTTTCAGGCCCGGGACCACGGCGGCGAGGGATTCGAGCGGAAGGTCGCGCGCGGTGGCTTCGACCAGCACGCCGGTCGGTCTGGCTCCGACGGTCGGAAGGGGTTGGCGCAGTTTGAGGGCGAGCAGGTTACGTCCTTCGCGGAAGATCCGCGCTTCGGCGGAAGCGACGACCGGGGATTGTCCGGCGGCGCGTTCCACGGCGGCCTTCGCGCTGATGCGGATGCCTTTGAGTTTGTCCACCGGCAGGTCTTCCCAATTCGGCTGCGAGGCGAGCTCGACGATGCCTACGTCGATGTCCGCGAGCGCGGTCCAGGCGCCGTCGGCGGCGGGTCGGAGCGTGAGGCGTCCGCCCGCGATCTCGCCGGCGGCGCAGCGCACGCTGAAGGGGCCCAGGGCGATCGTCCCGTCGGCGGAGCTCACGGGGAGTTCCGCGTCGATGCCGCGCACCAGCGGCTTGCCGGCTTGCTCGAGGGTGAGCCCGCGCAGGCTGTGCGTGCGCACGCTGCGCACGGCGGGCTGTCCGTCCTTGAAGGACACCGAGGCTTCGCCGGTCCAGCGGCCGGTGGTCGCGATCACGTCCGCGGACGCGAGGAAAGGATTCAGCGCGACGAGGTCGGCGTCGTCGGCGGCGATGGTCACGGTCGCCTCATCGGCGTTCACCGGCAGGAGGCCGCCTTTCCAGGTGAGGGTCTGCGGGATGGCGATCTTCACGCCGTGGCCCGCGATGGTCAGGCTTTTCACCGCGAAGCCCGCGTCCGTGCTCTGCGCGTTCGCCGCGAGCCGCCATTCGGAGCGGCCGCCTTTCGGCAGGCGCGGCGAGAATCGGCTCAGGTCGGCCCAGAGCGCCTTGAGGTCGACGTCGGCCTGCCAGCGCGCGCCTTCCAGTTCGCCTTTCGCGCCGCCGGTGATTCGGACGTCAGGGAGCTGCTGGCTGAGGATGCCGAAGCGGGAGGGGTCGACGTCGAGGTCGGCGGCGACCGAGGTGCGTCCGGCCAGATGCTCGCCGCGCAGCTTCACCGCGGGACGCCCGGCGGAGTCGTTCATCGTGCCCGTGAAAGTGACGCCCGGTTTGCCGGGGACGGAAGCCGCGTCCAGGATGAGGCCGACGGAACCGACGGCGGCCGGACTGGCGTCCTTCGCCGCGAGCTCCACGCGGAGCGTCGCAAGGTCGTCGAAGAGCGCGTCGAGCGTGACGCCTTCTCCGCCGAGGGGACGACGGAACTCGGCCTTCAGGGAGACCTCGCCGCGCGGATCGGTGGTCTGCTTGCCGACGACGAAGCCGGGCCAGGCGACGCCGGCGCGGAGATCGGCCTGACCGCGGGAATCGAAAGCGTCACCGCGGACGCTGAAGCGCAGCAGCGTGCCGTCGGCCAGCCGGACGCGGCCTGTCGCGGCATAAGGTCCGAGGACGAAAGGCGGCAACGTGGTCTTCGTCGCCGTCGCGGCGGGAGCAGCCTCGGCCTGCGTGACGGGACGGCGAGTGCTCAGGTCGACGTCGATCGTCTTGAGCTCGAGGCTGCGCAGCGCGTAGGTGCCGCCGATGATGGCGAAGAGGTCGGCTTCGCCTTTCAGCGATGCCGCGGAGACCTTGGTGCCGTCGGCGAGGACGAGGTCGATGCCCTCGGCGGAGAATTTTCCGTCGAGGGACGCTTCGATACGGACGATGCCGCCCTTGATGCCGGCGTCGGCGAGCAGGCCTTTGACGCGGGCACCGAGGGGTTCAGGACGGAGCTGGGATTCGATCCAGAAAAGGGTGGCTCCGACGGCGACGGCGACGAGGCCGACGCTCCAGAGGGTGATGCGGAGAGCGCGGGACATGGGAGGCGGAGGCCCATCTTGCCCGGCCGTCCGGAGCGGGCAACAAAAAGCCCGGTGGAATCGCTTCCACCGGGCTGAAAAACCGCATCTTAGCTCCGGTCAGGCTTGGGGAGGCTGGCCGGGCTTCCTGGGCTTCGGCTTGGAGGCCTGGCCGGTGGCGATCTTCTTGCGGAGGTAGATCTCCTTCAGCTCTTCCGAATCCTCGTCGCGGGCCGAGCTGAAGCAGTCGATGCGTGCTTCCTTGGTCTGGCTCATCATGCGGGTGCGGCCGTAGCGGATCTCCTTGAGGGCCATGACGGCGTCCTCTTCGAGGACCTGACGGAGGTAGGCGATCTTCTGTTTGGCCCAGTCGGAGAGATCCGGGCGCTTCAGCAGCTCGTCGAAGGCCAGCTTGGCCTCGTCGACGCGGCCGCGACGGGCGAGCGACTCGATGGCTTCGATCTGTTCCGCGACGAGGGCTTCGGCGACCGCCGCGGCCACGTCGGCGTCGACGGTCAGCACCGAGTACCCGGCGAGGTCGACTTCCGGGAGCGCGATGAGCTCGGGGCCGAACTTCACGGTCTCGCCTTCCTTCGTGACCGCTTCGAAGTTCACCGCGGCGAGGGCATCGGGCTTGGCGCCGGCGCCGATCTTGAGTTCGACGACCGCGACGAGCGAGGCGTCCCAGGGCAGGGTGCCGAGCTTACGGCTGCGGGCGACCCCGTTCTCGAGGACCTCGCCGACCAGGCGGGCCTGCACGTCGCTGCCGCCCTGCACGCTGACCTTCACCTGGCGCAGGAAGCTGTTCGAGAGGATCGCGAACTGTTCTTCGAAGGCCTCGTCGAGGTCGTCCGCGGTCTGGCCGAAGTTGGCGACGCCTTCGCCGGCGGTCGCCATGCCGGTCATGAGCGATTCGTTGAAGCCGTGGCCGAGACCGACCGTGGAGGTCGTGATGCCGGCGCCGGCGGCCTTGGTGACGCGGGCGAAGATCTCCTGCTCCTTCACGAGGCCTTGGTTGGCCTGGCCGTCGCTGAGGAGGATGACGCGGGCGATGCGGTCCTTGCGGGTGAAGGGCGCGAGCTGCTTCACGGCCTCTTCCCAGCCGCCGAAGAGGTCGGTGGAGCCGCGGGCGTCGATGCCCTTGATGCGGCGGATAAGATCCTCGCGGTCGGTCACCGTGGTGAGCGGCTGGACGACTTCGATGTGGCTGTCGAAGGCCACGACGGAGACGCGGTCATCGGCGCGCAGTCCGTTCACGATGCGGATGGCGCTTTCGCGGGCGGCTTCGAGGGGGTGGCCGGACATCGAGCCGGAGCGGTCGATGACCAGGGCGAGGTCGAGCGGGGCGCGCGGGGTGGCGACGGTGTCCGTCGGCTGGCTCGGCGCGACGATGCGGACGAGGACGTGCGTCGCTTCGGAGGCGGCGCGGAGGAAGCCCTTCTTCAGGGGCAGGATTTCGATCTTGGGTTGGCTCATGGGAGGAATCATCCCCACCACCATGCCCCAACCCCTTACACTGTCAACATCGAATAAGATACTGTCATACAACTAGCATCAAACTAACACTGTCATAATTATAAATACTTCTTCATCAAGGCTTTGCTGAAATTGTCCGCGATTTCTAGCAGTTCTTCTTTGGTCGGGGTCACCCGACTATCGATATTGAAGTGGGCTTCGCACCAATGGGTCAGCCGGACTTTGGTCCATCTTTCGGTCTTGGGTTCATCGCCGCGGGAGGTCGGATTGAAGGCCAAGAGCTGATCCAGAAGGCTGCGGGCGGCCTGGTTGAGGTCATCGCGGGCCAGTTCCTTTTTTATCATCAGTCGCAGGGCTTCGGCGGGGGATTCCTCGGACTCGGCCGCCTGCTTCATCTGCTGCACCATCGCGAAGCTCGACTTGCGGGCCGGCTTGTAGGCGGGCGCCGAGGGTTCGGCCATTTCGTCGCGTTGGGAGTAGGCCACGGGCATGCGGGAATGCATCGTCCTGCGTTCGGCGCGCAGTTGCACCGTCGCGGACTCTTCGTCGCTGGAGCGGGTCCGGAAGAAGAGCTTTTCCGCTTCGGTGGGCGTGGCTAATTCGTCGATCAGCTTGTTGAGGGCGCTGATCTCCTGGTTCTGCAGGAGGAGCGTGCGGATGCGGTCGAGGTCCCAGCCACGCTCGGCGAGCAGGCGGGCCAGCAGGAGTTGGCGGACTTGCAGCTGGCCGAAGAGCCGCTGGCGTCCGTCGTCGGGGGCTTTTTCCGGTCGGCTCAGGAGTTTCTGGTAGGCGTAGAAGCGGACCAGACGCTCGGAGGAGCGGTGGCGCTCGCCGAAGCCGAGTTCAGCCAGCTTCTCGGACACGAAGGTGGCTAATTCCTCGGCGGTGCCTTGGAAGTCCCGGTCGTTCAGTTGGGCGGAGATTTTAAGCATGGCGGACGGATGAAGACATTCTGGTGTCAGTATCGGAAAGTTGGCAATTCCATAGTAGGTCGGGCCACTGTCAGGAAATCCCCTAAAAGAAGCAGGCCGTCCGGTATCGGACGGCCTGCGGGCCGGCTTCCCTGGAGGGAGGCTTAGGAGTTGTGGCTGTAACCTTCTTCGCCGTGGTCCGAGATGTCGAGGCCGCGGGCCTCTTCTTCTTCGGTCGGGCGGAGGCCGATGACGGCCTTGATCACGTAGGCGAGGATCGCGGTGGCGACCAGGGAGATCACCAAGGTGACGCCGATCGCCTTGAGCTGCTCGGTGAGCAGGGTCTTGCCGACGATGTCCTTGAGGTTCGTGTTCAGGTTGCCGTTGACGTCGGCCGTGGCGAGAACGCCGGTCAGGATGGCGCCGATGGTGCCGCCGACCGCGTGGACGCCGAAGGTGTCGAGCGCGTCGTCATAGCCGAGCTTGGACTTCATGTAGACCACGGCCAGGAAGGGCACCACACCGGCGACGACGCCGATCAGCACCGCGGAACTGGCGGTCACGAAGCCGGCGGCCGGGGTGATCACGACGAGGCCGGCGACGGCGCCCGAGCAGAGACCGAGGATGCTGGCGTGCTTACGGAGGATCCACTCGAGGGCGCCCCAGGTGAAGGCGGCGACACCCGCGGCGAGCGTGGTGGTCATGAAGGCCTGGGCGCCGACGCCGTCAGCGGCGAGGGCCGAGCCGGCGTTGAAGCCGTACCAACCCACCCAGAGCATGCCGGTACCGATGGCGCAGAGCACCATGCTGTGCGGGGTCATGGCCTTCTTGCCGAAGCCGATGCGCGGTCCGAGGATGATGCAGAGCAGGAGCGCGGACCAGCCCGAGGTCATGTGGACGACCGTGCCGCCGGCGAAGTCGATCGCCTTGATGGAGGCCTTGGCGTTCCAGACGCCGTTCATGTCGCCGGTGATGCCCCAGATCGCGTGGGCCATCGGGAAGTAGACGAGGAACATCCAGCCGAGCATGAAGAGCATGACCGCGGAGAACTTCATGCGTTCGGCGATGGCGCCGACGATGAGGGCCGGGGTGATGATCGCGAACATCAGCTGGAACATCGAGAAGACGTTCTGGGAGATCCAATAGGCGTAGTCTCCGTTCGGGGCGGCGCCGACGCCGTTCAGGAAGAAGAATTCGCTGCCGCCGAAGATGTGTCCGAGGAAGGTGCCGTCGAAGCTCTTGCCGAAGACCAGGGAGTAACCCACGGCCCACCAGAGGATCGCCACCATGCCGGCCAAGCCGAAGCACTGGGCGACCACGGAGAGGATGTTCTTCGAACGCACCAGGCCGCCGTAGAAGAGGAAGAGGCCGGGCAGCGTCATGAAGAGCACCAGCGCCGCGCAGACCATGATGAAGGCGTTGTGGCCGGGACCCGCGGAAGCGGCGATCGGACCCGCGGCTACCTTGTCATCCCCTGCCTTCGGGCCGGTGTTGTTGACGTAGGCTTCGAGGTCGGCCACGCGCTGGTCGAGCGCAGGTGCGGCCGGAGCCGCTTTGGCCGCTTCGACTTTGGCGGGTTCAGCCGCCGGAGCGGGGGCGTTCTGCGCCGACGACAGGTAAGGCACTGCCGCCAGGGCGAGGATGGTGAGAGTTCGTAGCAGGGATTTCATGGCGAGAGGTCATTCGCAACCCCCGTGCCAACACCCTGCATTCGAACCGATGGCCTAAAAGTGCTTAAATTAAAGCGAAGGCCTCTTCGCCACCTGCCCGAAAAGAGGCAGGCGGTCAGATTCAGCCGAAGAAAACCGACTTAATTCGCGTTATAACCTTCTTCGCCGTGGTCGGCGATGTCCAGGCCCTGAGCTTCCGCTTCTTCCGACGGGCGCAGGCCGATGGTCGCGGCGACGAGCTTCGCGATGATCCAGGTCATGACGAGCGAGACGACGATGCAAAGCAACATGGCCGTCAGCTGGCCCGTGAGCAGGCCCTTGGCGACGAGCTTGCCACCGGCTTCGTTGACCGCGCCGTCCATCAGCAAGGCGGTCGCGAGCGCGCCGATCGTGCCGCCGACGCCGTGCACGCCGAAGGTATCGAGGGCGTCATCGTAGCCGAACTTCGGCTTGAGCACCGAGCAGGCCCAGTAGGAGATGCCGCCCGCGAGCAGGCCGATGATCACGGCCGAACCGCCCGAGACGAAGCCCGCGGCGTTGGTCACGGTCGCCAGGCCGGCGATCGCGCCCGAGCACAGGCCGAGGACCGAGATCTTGCCGCGGTGGACTTTCTCCACGAGCGCCCAGGTCATCGTGGCCGTGGCCGCGCCGAGCGTGGTGGTCAGGAAGGCCTGCAGGGCCACGCCGTCGGCGGCGAGCGCCGAACCGGCGTTGAAGCCATACCAGCCGGCCCAGAGCAGGCCGGTGCCGACCACGCAGAGGACCATGCTGTGCGGCGGCATCGCGCGTTTGCCGAAGCCGATGCGCGGGCCGACGAGCACGCAGAGGAGCAGGGCGGACCAGCCCGAGGTCATGTGCACGACGATGCCGCCGGCGAAGTCCGCGGCCTTGAAGGCGGCGTCCGCGTTGGCGATGCCGGAGAAGTCGCCGGTGGCGCCCCAGACGGCGTGCGCGACGGGGTAATAGACGAGCACCGTCCAGAGGAAGGAGAAGAGCAGCACGGCGGAGAACTTCATGCGCTCGGCGACCGCGCCGATGATGAGCGCCGGCGTGATGGCGGCGAACATGGCCTGGAAGAGGGCGAAGGTGCCCGAGGAAATCCCGGCCGCGTAGGCGGTGTCAGGCGTGAAGCCGAGGCCGGCGAAACCGAGGTGCTCGCTGCCGCCGAAGATGTGTCCGAGGAAGCCGCCCGCGAAGTTCTTGCCGAAGACGAAGCTGTAGCCGAAGGCCCACCACATGAGGATGCCCATGGCGGTCAGCGCCAGACATTGCGCCGCGACCGAGAGCACGTTCTTGCCGCGGACGAGGCCGCCGTAGAAGAGGAAGAGGCCCGGGATGCACATCATCAGGACCAGGGCGGTGCTGATCAGGACCCAGACGTTATCGGCGGTGTTCGGCGCAGGAGTGGCAGAAATAAGCATGTTGCGACTTATTAAGCAAAAATCGTGCCATAAAACGACCAGCGCCGCCTACCCGCTTGCTATCTAAGATTTTCAGGGATAATTTATTTATATACGATGAAACGTCTGCACAAAGTTGAGCAAATCGGCTTAATTTGCTCATTCTTACTCATCTCCTCGGAGTCCCTTGGCCAGACTCAGCCCAAGCCTTGGTTGTTGATGGCCGACGGCCAGTACCGGGATGCCGATGTCATCTCCCATGCGGGCGGGGTGACGGGGTCCTTCGGACGTTCCCGCTCCGGTGCCGAACTGATCTACCAGACCGATGACCGGGCCATCGACCTCGAGTGGTATCGCTACGAGCACAGGTTCACCGGCGCCGTCGCCGGCACCGATCGCTCCTATGGTGATACTCAGGACCTGATGCTGTCCGGCTTCCGTCAATGGAAGCTGAACGACAAGTATGCGGGTCAGGTGATCTATGGTCTGGAGCTCGCCGCTGAACAATCGGTCGGCCTGGCCGATGGATTCCGCTGGGGCTTGGGCGGCGCGCTGCGCTGGCAGCCCGACGACGAGACCGATGTCGCGCTCGGCCTGATGCTCCAGGAACGCTTCGAGAACTCCATCCTGCCCGTCCCTTATGTGAAGGCTCTCTGGCGTCCGTGCCGTTACGCCGAAGTCGAACTCCGGGCGACGGGCCTGCAGAACGGCATCATCTTCCGAGGCTTCCCCTCCGGTGACCGTGCGACGACGGTGGACCTCTCGGTGGCGTACGAGACCCTCAACTTCCGCCTCGCCGACGCCGCCTATGGCAGCCGGGCCGTGATCGTCGGCGAAGTGCCGATCCGCTTCGGCGTCACGCAATTCCTCGAGGCTTCCGGCACGTGGTTCGCGCGCGCGCAGTTCGAGTGGGTGCCGTTCGCGCGCCATAGCTTCAAGCATGACGGCGAGACCCAGGGCGCGTTCCAACCGGCGGCGACCTGGGGTCTGGGCGGACGCGTCGGCGCCCGCTTCTGATCAGAGGCGCCGCGCGGCCAGCGCGTGGAAGGCGACGATCGCCAGGAGCCAGAGCAAGGTCATGGCGTTCAGATCGTGACCGAGCTCAGCGCTTCGTCGCGTCGACGGATGGCCAGCTCGAGGTCATGGGTGCG
Source organism: Verrucomicrobiota bacterium (assembly GCA_046052185.1). Lineage (GTDB taxonomy): Bacteria > Verrucomicrobiota > Verrucomicrobiia > Opitutales > UBA953 > UBA953. The sequence goes on from JBJOMV010000011.1 coordinate 24,423, forward strand.
GAGCGAACGGCGGACGCGTCGCTTGGTGAAGTCCGCGAGGTGCTCGGTATAGTGCAGCCACCAGGTCCCGTTGTTGTTCCAGAGGTGGTGCAGGCGGTTGGCCTCGCTGACGCGGATGGACAGCTTGGCGGGGGCGGGACGGGCGGTGGTGTCTTGGGTGTTGATCATGGTGGGCGGCGGTGAAAGGGACGCGCAGCACGATCAATCCCGAGGGACTGGGTTTTTAGCCTTTCGGCTCTCATCTCGGCGCCTTGCGGCTCCGATGACCACCGTGGCCCGTGAAGGGCTCGGTTGGTGCAGGTTCGGCTTTCGCCCGTCCTGCTCGTGATGCGACTATTGGATGAACTGAGCCCAATATGGGCGGCCGGTCGCCGGAAGGCAAGCGGGACCTGCGTTGCAGAGTGTCATAAGAAAGCGGGCGATGGCCCGGCAGGCGGGCTTGCCTGCCCTCGGACGGCCGCCACGCTGGCTCCCGATGGGTTCCTTCCGCTTCCGCAAAGTCATCCCGCTCGGGAAATTATTCCGGATCAACGTCTCGAAGACGGGCACTTCGCTTTCCGTCGGCCGTCCGGGCGCGACCGTCAACGTGCGTAAGGATCGCGTCGACGGCACGGTGGGGATTCCCGGCAGCGGCCTCTCTTACAAGGAGCGTCTGTCGAACCGCGGCTGCGCTTCCGTGCTGGTGTTCGCGTTCGTGCTCGCCGCGTCGCTCGCTGGCGTCGTCGCCTGGGCGCGTTGAACGCGCGGCCGCCGGGCGTCGCTTGCGCGACGTCGGCGATCTTCGCCGCAAGTGCCCGGGAAAGGACTCGAACCTTCACGCCTTTAGAGGGCGGCGGATTTTGAGTCCGCTGCGGCTGCCATTTCGCCACCCGGGCGGATTGCGTGCGTGCATTCATTCTCCGCGCGAACGCGCGTGCAAGAAAAACCGTGCCCATCGGCGCGGGATGCGTGGCGCGCGCACGCGGCCAACAAAAAAGGCGCTCCTTGCGGAGCGCCTTTTGGCGAGCATCTCGTGAGAGATTACTTGGCGCCGAGGATCGCGTCCTTGGCGGCCTTGGCCACGCGGAACTTCACGACCTTCTTGGCCTTGATCTGGATCGTTTCGCCGGTGGCCGGGTTGCGACCCTGGCGAGCCTTGCGGTGGACGAGGACGAGCTTGCCGAGGCCCGGGAGCGTGAAGGAGTTCTTCGCGTTCTTGTAGGCGAGGGCGGCGATGATCTCGAGGATCGCGGTGGCCTGCTTCTTGCTGATCTCAGCTTTTTCGGCGATGGCACCGGCGATTTGGGACTTGGTGAGGGCTTTGGACATGTTGTTTGTGGGTTGGTTGTGCAGTGATGCGGGTGTATTAAGTAGCGAACCGTGCGCTGAAAACCAGCGAAAAATAAGGGCAGGGCGAAGGTTTCTTCCGGGCCCTGCTTGCCCGCAAAAAATCTTTTGCATGCGCCCACCTTCCGACTTAGGTGTCTCGTACACCCCCAAGCCATGAGACTCCGCCCGTCCGCCGCCCTCCTGTTCTCGCTCCTTCTCGGGACGACTTCCGCCGTCGCGCAAGACGCGGTCGTCTCCCTGGAGCCCGCCTTTCCGGACATCAGGTTCAGCCTCCCGGTCGCGGTCGCGCCTCTGCCCGGAAGCAAGGACGTCGTCTTCGTAATCGAGAAGGGCGACCCGGCCCCCGGCTCTTCCACGGACAAGAAGAAGAAGGGGGGCGACTTCCTCGGCGGTAAGGTCCAGATGATCTCTGGTCTGACCGCGGGCAAGCCGGTGAAGACCGAAGTCTTTCAGCTTAACCCCAAGGACGGTAAGTTCGACGCCGCCGGCGAGTGCGGTTTCCTCGGCTTCGCCGTCCACCCTAAGTATAAGGAAAACAAGCAAGTCTTTGTCTATTATAGCCTTAGGATTGAAGGTAAGCTCCATCAGCGCGTTTCCCGCTTCCTGCTTTCGGGCGTTTCGCCCTTCAAGGTAGACCCTGAGTCCGAGCAGCCGTTCATCACCCAGCTCGACCCTGCCGCTAACCATAACGGTGGCGACCTGCACTTCGGCCCGGACGGTTACCTCTATATCAGCTGCGGCGACGGCGGTTCCGGCGGCGACGCCTTCGACACGGCGGGTTATATCAACAAGGGCTTCCATGCCGCGGTCTACCGGATCGACGTCGATAAGAAGGAAGGCAACCCCGCCCCCAACCCCCACGCTTCCGTCGTGACCGACGCCAAGGGCCAGGCCTTCTACGCCGTCCCGGCCGATAACCCCTTCCTGAAGGTCACCTCCCACCGCGGCCGCCCCGTCGAGCCCGCCTCCGTCCGGACCGAGACCTGGGCCACCGGCCTGCGTAACGCCTGGCGCTTCTCCTTCGACCCCCAGACGGGTGCCTGCTTCGCCGGCGACGTCGGCCAGGGCCTTTACGAGGAAATCGACATCCTGGTGTCCGGCGGCGACTACGGCTGGCACGACGTCGAGGGTTTCCACCTCTTCAACCAGAAGGACTCCGGCGGCAAGAAGGCCAAGCCGGCGCTCGCCCCCGCTTCCGACTTCAAGGCCCCGATCCACGAGTACGACCGCAAGCTCGGCAACTCCGTGACCGGTGGCGTGGTCTGCCGCGGCGACCGCGTCCCGGCCATCGCCGGCGCCTACGTCTTCGGCGACTTCGCCTCGGGTCGCATCTTCTCGCTGCATGATCGCGGTGGTCGCTGGGAATCCCGCGAGATCGCCCGCGACGCCACCGTCGCCGGCTTCGGTCACGACCCCAGCAACGGCGACGTGCTCGTCGCTTCGCTCACGGGCCAGGTCAAGCGCATCGTCCGCAAGTAAGCCGATGCTCTCCCGCCGTTCGCTGCTGGGTCTTTCCGGTTCGCTGATGGCGGGAGCGATGCTCCGGCCTTTGCTCGCGGCGACGCCCTCGCCGCAGGCGCCGGCCTTCAGTCTCTTCACGAAGCACCTCGTCGGCCTGCCTTACGAAGTGCTCGCCGAGACGGTCGCGGAACTCGGTTTCAAAGGCGTCGAAGTGCCCGTACGCAAGGGTGGGCATGTCGAGCCCGCGCGCGTCGAAGAAGACCTGCCGAATCTCGTCGAGGCCTTCAAGAAATGCGGCGTGGCGATCACGCTGATGACGACCGACATCAATACGGTCAATACGGCCGACCGCACGGAGAAAGTCCTCCGCACCGGCGCGGCGCTGGGCATTCCGAGCTACCGCATGAAGTGGTACGCCTACGCCGCCGGCAAATCGCCGTGGGCGCAGCTCGATGAGATCAAGCCGCAGCTGCGCGACCTCGTCGCGCTCAGCCGCGAAGTCCGCATCCTGCCCGGCTACCAGAATCATTCCGGCGCCAAGTATGTCGGCGCGGGCGTCTGGGACATGGCGATGCTGATGAAGGACTATCGCCCTGACGAACTGTCGTGGAACTTCGATTTCTTCCACGCGATGGTCGAGGGCGGCCTTTCGTGGCCCAATGAGCTCGCCTTGGCCCGCGACCATATCTCGATGGTCTATTTCAAGAGCTTCCAGTGGCAGGGCAGGGTGCCGGTCGGTTGCCCGTTGTCCGAAGGCTCCGTGGGCAAGGACTCCGTCGCGCTCCTCCGCAAGTCCGGCTACGCCGGCCCGGTCTGCCTGCATGTCGAATACCTGAAGGGAAAGGTCACGGACCCCGGCGCCCTCCAGGCGGCGATCGCTGCGACGCGTAAGGACTTCGCCACGCTGCGTCAGTGGTGGTCCTGAGCTGAGGCAGGGCAGGGTGCTTCTGAAAAGATAGGCTGGAACTTGCGGCCGCCGGGGGTGTAGAAACCTTCACCCCCATGCTCCCCCGTACCGCGCTTTTCCTCCTGGCCGCCGCGTCCCTCGTGGCCGCCCCCAAGACCGCGCCGGCCGCCAAGCCGGCGCCCGAGCCTTATAAGCCTTCCGAAGGCGGCTCCCTCCCGGCCGGGCTCTTCCAGCTGCCCGAAGGCCTGGAGGTCACGCTCTGGGCGCGCTCGCCCATGCTGGCCAACCCGACGAACATCGACTTCGACGCCCAAGGCCGCCTCTGGGTTAACGAAGGCGTCAACTACCGCACCTACAACAAGGGCGGCAAGCGCCGCCCCGAGGGCGACCGCGTGATCGTGCTCAGCGACACCAAGGGCCAGGGCTTCGCCGATTCCGTCCAGACGTTCGTCCAGAACCCCGATTGGACCTCGCCGCTCGGCATCGCCGTCATCGACAACGTCGTCTACGTCTCGCACGCCCCGACCATCACCAAGTACACCGACGTGAACCGCGACGGCAAGTTCGACGCCGCGGTCGACAAGCAGGAGACCTTCCTCACCGGCTTCGGCGGCCAGGACCATGACCACTCGCTCCACGCCGTGGTCGCGGGTCCGGACGGCAAGCTCTACATCAACTCCGGCAACTGCGGCGCGGTCGTGACCGACAAGTCGGGCAAGACCTTCCGCGTCACCAGCGGTTACGTCGACGAACGCGGCGGCAAGTGGCCCTTCGACGCCCGCGCCAACATCGGCGCGAAGAGCGACGACGGCTTCGTCTGGTCCTCGGGCTTCTCCGGCCGCCTTAACGCCGACGGCACGGGCCTCGAGATCCTCGGCAACGGCTACCGCAACAGCTACGAGAGTTTCCCGTCCTCCCTCGGCGACCTCTTCCAGGGCGACAACGACGACTCCCAGAGCTGCCGCACTTCCTTCGTCCTCGAATACGGTTCGGCCGGCTACACCACTCCGACCGGCGCCAGCTATGGCTCCGTCAAGCGTCCCGGCCAGTCGATGCCCCGCGCCCACTGGCGTCAGGACGATCCCGACACGATGGACGTCGGTGACGTCTACGGCGGCGGCTCGCCCACCGGCATCACGGTCTATGAGAACGGCGCGCTCGGCGAAGCCTGGGCCGGTACGCTCCTGAACTGCGAGCCTTCCCGTAACACGGTCTTCGCTTACAAGCTGGCTCCGCAGAAGGGCACCTACGCCCTCAACGAGTCCACCCGCAAGGACCTCATCACTTCTAATCCGGCCCGCGAGTTCGTAGGCACCGACTTCAAGAAGATTTCCCCCGAAGAGGCCGCCAAGCCCAACGAGCGCATCCTCTTCCGCCCGTCCGACGTCACCGTCGGTCCCGACGGCGCCATCTACGTCGCGGACTGGTACGACTCCCGCGTCGGCGGGCACCAGACCCTCGACGACACCTGCACCGGCGCGATCTACCGCATCGCCCCGAAGGGCTTCAAGTCCGTCGTCCCGAAGATCGACGTCTCCACGCCCGAAGGCGCCGCCGCCGTGCTGCGTAATCCGGCCGTCAACGTCCGTCACCTCGGCTTCAATGCGCTCAAGGGTTTCGGCGCCAAGGCCCTGCCGGTCGTCTCCGAGATCCTCCGTGACGCCAATCCGTATGTCGCCGCCCGCGGCGTCTGGCTCCTGCCTCACCTCGGTGAAGAAGGCGTCAGCCGCACCAAGGCTCTCCTCAAGGATGCCAATCCTTCGCTGCGTCGCCTGGCCTTCCAGTCGCTGCGCCGCGCCGGTCATGACACGCTCGGCATCGCCGCCCAGCTCGCCGCCGACGCGGATGTCGCCGTCCGTCGCGACGTCGCCACCTCGCTCCACGCCGCGCCGGCCGACAAGGCCGTGCCGATCCTGATCGAGCTCGCCCGTCGCCTCGACGTCTCCGACAAGAACTCCGTCGCCGCCTTCGGCATCGGCTCCGCCAACAAGCAGGACGCCGTCTGGTCCGCCGTGAAGTCGACGCTCGCCAAGGACGGCGCCGAGGCCTGGTCGCCGGAAGTCGAACGCATCGCCTGGCTCCTGCACCCGGCCTCCGCGGTGCCTGAGTTCCTCGCCCGCGCTTCTTCCGCCAAGGTCTCGCAGGCCTCCCGTACGCTCGCCGTCGAGTCCCTCTCGTTCGTCGACAGCAAGGAAGCCGCCCTCGCGATGATCAAGCTCTGCGCCGACGGTTCGCCCTCCGCCTCCGAAGCCAAGGGCTGGGCCCTGATGCGCATGACCGGCCTCTGGTCGGCCTACGATATCCGCACCGAGCTCAAGAACGCCGGCGTCTATGACGCCAAGAAGGTCGTCGTGAACGCCGTCGAAGTGCCGGAAGCCCCGGCTGGGACTTACACCGAGCAGGACGTCCTCGCCAAGACCGGCGACGCCGCCAAGGGCGCCGCCCTCGCTCAGCGTTGCATCATGTGCCACCAGCTCAACGGCAACGGTCCGGCCTATGGTCCGGAACTCAAGGGCTGGGCCGCCCGCCAGAGCCGCGAGGCCCTGGTTCGTGCCATCGTCAACCCCTCGGCCGACATCGCCCTGGGCTACGAAGGCGTCTCCCTCAAGCTGAAGGCCGGCGGCCGCATCGACGGACGCCTCCAGTCCAATAACGACCCGATCGTCATCACCTCGACCGGCGGCCTCACCCAGCTCGTCCCCAAGGACCGGGTCGCCGGCGGTCAGACCAAGATGACCCGCTCCCTCATGATGTCCGGCGAACAGCTGGGCCTGAGCGCCCAGGACGTGGCCGATATCGCCGCCTTCCTGGCCTCCTATAAGTAAGCCAGATCGCTAAAAGCGGGTTTCGAGGGGGTTTTCCACCAGGAAGACCCCCTTTTAATTTACCGCTTGCTTCTGGGGCTGGGTTTATCAGGTTCGACCCTCCTTTCCCTAGGCGAGGCACGGCCGCATGACGCGGGTCCGCGACTCACTGGGCACCAAAAGACCTTATACCAACATGAAGCAGCTCACCCTTAACGTCACCAGCCGCGCGGTCCATGGCCGCGGTCCCGCCCGTCGCCTCCGCGTCGAAGGCTCCATCCCCGCCATCATCTACGGCAAGTCCGGCAACCAGAGCGTCGCCGTCAAGCAGGAGGCCTTCCGTGACCTCATGCGCGCCAAGGGCAACGCCGCCTCCCTCATCAACCTCGATGTCGACGGCAAGAAGATGCTCTCCCTCATCAAGGAGTTCCAGCGTCACCCGATCACCCAGAAGTTCCTCCACATCGACATCATGGAGATCGACCCGAACTCCCCGATGACCGCCGCCATCCCGGTGCGCGCCATCGGCGAAGCTTACGGCGTCAAGACCGACGGCGGCACGCTCGCCATCGTCTCCCAGACCATCAACGTCCGCTGTCTCCCGAAGGACCTCCCTGAGTTCATCGAGATCGACGTCACCGAGCTCAAGGTCAACGAGTCCATCCACGTGGGCGAGGTCAAGGCCCCTGCCGGCATCACCTTCCCGGGCGACCCCAAGCGCGTCGTCATCGTCTGCTCCGAAATGGCCGAAGAAGAAGCTGCTGCCGAGGCGACTCCCGCCGCCGGCGCCGCTGCTGCTCCTGCCGAAGGTGCTGCCGCTGCTCCCGCCGCCGGTGCCGCTCCTGCGGCCGCCGCCGCGCCTGCCGCCAAGAAGTAATTTCCGCGCCGGGCGTTCCCGGTACCTGTTCTTTGAAGTCAAATGCCATTCTCGGTCATCGCCGCCCTCGGCAATCCGGGCCGAGAATATGCCGCCACCCGCCACAACGCGGGTTGGATCGTCATCGACGCGCTTGCCGCCCAGGCCGGCGCGGCGTGGAAGGAAGAGAGCCGTTTTTCGGCCTCGGTCGCGAAGATCACGTTCGGAGGTTCCTCCGTCCACCTGATCAAGCCGCTCACCTTCATGAACGACAGCGGGTCGCCTCTGGCGGCCTTCCTCCGGTTCCACCGGATCGAGCTCCCTGAGCTCGTCGTCCTCCACGATGACATCGCCTTCGAGCCCGGTCAGCTCCGCCTCTCCCTGGGAGGTTCCGCCGCCGGTCACAACGGCGTCGCCAGCTGCATCCGCCACCTCGGCGAACAATTCGTCCGCGCCCGTCTGGGCATCGGACCGAAGAAGCACCCCGGCCAGGATCTCGCCGACCACGTCCTCGGACGTTTCCCCGACGCCGACCTCGCCCTCCTGACCCAGCGCATCCCCGACTTCATCAGAAACCTCGAAACCCTCCTTTCCCAAGGCCTCCCGGCCGCCCAAAACCTCACCAACAGAAAATCACCATCACCATGACCACCGCCACGATCCGCCGCGCCTACCGCGCCAGCCTCATCCTCGACCTCCGCGGCTCGACGGATGCGCCCGAGACCGTCATCGACAAGCTCAAGGACGTCCTGAAGTCCATCGACTGCAAGGTCAACGAGGTCGAGAACCTCGGCCAGAAGGAGTTCTCCCGCGTCGTCGACCGCAAGTTCCCCTCCGGCCTCTACGTCCAGTTCCACTTCGAAGGCCCGGTCAGCGCTCCGACGACCTTCCGCGAGAAGCTCCGTCTCGACCGCACCATCAATCGCCTGCTCGTGCAGGTGACCAAGTAATCTCCGACCCCGCCTCGCCGTGGCCTCTTCCTTCAATCGCGTGATCCTCGCGGGCAACATGACCCGCGACCCCGAGGCCCGCGCCCTTCCGTCCGGCCAGGCCCTCACGAAGTTCTCCCTCGCCGTCAACCGCGCCTACACCACCAAGGAAGGCGAGAAGCGCGAGGAAGTCACCTACGTCGACATCGAGAGCTACGGCAAGCAGGCCGAGATCATCGCCAAGTACTGCGGCAAAGGCTCCGGCATCCTCGTCGAAGGCCGCCTCAAGCTCGACCAGTGGGAAGACAAGAAGACCGGCGAGAAGCGTTCGCGCCTCGGCGTCGTCCTCGAGAACTTCACCTTCATCGGCGGCAAGTCCCAGGGCGGCGAAGAGGGCGGTTCCGCGCCTCGCTCCCGCGGCGGCAACGACACCCCGGCTCCTTCCGGCGACCACGGCGGCGACGACGTCCCGTTCTAAACTTTCCCTCCCCAACCTTATAACCCAAGCAAGATCATGGCATTCACCGAAGTCCTCCTCATCAAGCCCGTCGACGGCCTAGGCGCCGAAGGCGAACAGGTCCGCGTCCGCGCGGGCTTCGCCCGTAACTTCCTGCTCCCGCAGGGCATCGCGCTCCCCGTCAACCGCTCCAACACGAAGTACGTCGAGGCCCTCAAGAAGGCCCGCGAAGTCCGTGAAGCCCGCGACCTCGAGGTCGCCAACGAGACCGCCGCCAAGCTGGCCGCCATCAAGCTCGTCTTCGCCGTCAAGACCGGCGAAGGAGGCAAGATGTTCGGCGCGATCAGCACCGCCGAAATCGCCGCCAAGCTCGTCGAGCACGGCATCGAGATCGAGCGCAAGCGCATCCACCTCGGCCAGGGTCCGGTCAAGCTCCTCGGCAAGCACACCACGAGCATCCGCCTCCATGGCTCCGTCATGGTCGAGCAGGAGTTCGAAGTCGTCTCCGAGAACCCGATCGAAGTCGCCGCCGAAGAGGCCCCCGAGGCCGAAGAGCGCGAGTACCGCGACGACAAGAAGGCCCGCAAGCCCCGCAAGGAAAAGGCCGCCAAGTCCGAGTAATCGGACCGGCTCCCCGGAAAGGCGCGAAGTGCGAACTTCGCGCCTTTTTCTTTTCCGGGGTCCCCGCGCCTGTGAATAGGCCGTGAACAAGGCGTGAACGTCCTCCCAGTTTGGCGCTGTCCACCGGACCGCCCCCGCCCATACTCCGTTTTTTCCCATGGCCGAACGACCCCAGCGCCAGCGCCGCGAAGCCGCCCCCAATTACGGCGACCGCGTCCCGCCCCATAACCTCGACGCCGAGCGCGGCCTGATCGCGAGCATCGTCATCGACGGCGGCGACACCTTGCAGCGCTGCCTCGAGCAGCGCGTCACGCCGGATTACTTCTTCGATCCGAAGCACCAGGACATCTACGAGATCGCCGTCAAGCTCGCGCAGGCCAGCACGGGCATCGACGAGATCACGCTCACGGAACAGCTGCGCCGCGACGGCAAGCTGGAGTCCGCCGGCGGCGCGACCTACGTCAACGAACTGACGGGCCTGATCTCCTCGAGCGCGCACGCGCCCCACTGGCTCGCGATCATCCGCGAGAAGCACTTCCTGCGGCAGCTGATCTCCACCGCCGTCACGACGGTCGAGAAGGCCCACACGCACGCCGAGGGCATCGAGCGCCTCCTGGAGGAGGTCGAGCAGTCCTTCTTCCGCATCAGCGAAGACCGCATCTCCGAGTCCGCCCAGACGATCGACGGACCCATCGCCGAGGCGATGGAGCTGGTCCAGCGCATCATCCGCGACCGTAACTCGGTCCAGGGCGTCCCGACGGGCTTCCCGGACCTCGACGCGATGACCTTCGGTTTCCAGCCGGGCCAGATGATCGTCGTCGCCGCCCGTCCCGGCATGGGCAAGACTTCCATCGCGCTCAACTTCATCGAGGCCGCGCTGTTCCCCAAGCCCAGCGAGAACCGCAAGCCGTCCAATGTCCTGCTGTTCTCCCTCGAAATGCCGGCCCGCGAGCTGGCCCTCCGTCTGCTTTGCTCCCGCGCCCGCGTGAACATGCAGAAGCTGCGCACCGCCCACCCGGACGAACGCATGCAGGTCGACCTCGTCCAGGCGGCCAACGAGTACAAAGGCCTCCCGCTGGTGGTCGACGACAACGGCGGCCAGAACATCCTCGAGATCCGCGCCAAGTGCCGTCGCGTCCATGCCCGCACCCCCCTGGACATGGTGGTCATCGACTACATCCAGCTCATCAACGGCCTGGATTCGGGCCTGCCCCGCGAACAGCAGATCGCCGAGGTCTCCCGTAGCATCAAGGCCATGGCCAAGGAGTTCAAGATCCCGATCATCGCCCTGGCCCAGCTCAACCGTAAGTCCGAGGACGAGGCCCGCCAGCCGCGCATGTCCGACCTTCGCGAGTCGGGTTCCATCGAACAGGACGCCGACATCGTCATGCTCATTTCCAAGCCCCCCGTCAGCCAGGGCAAGGCCGCCGAGGCCGAGGCCGAGCAGGCCGGCCAGGACGGATGTTACGCCCGTCAGCTGATCGTGGCGAAGAACCGTAACGGACCGACCTCCGACATCAACTTGCTCTTCAATCCGGGGCTGACACGCTTCGAATCCCCGGCTAGAGACTACCGCAATAATGAATAAGACCTCCCTCCGCCGCAGCTGGCTCCGCGCCGCCTGCTTCGCCCTCGCCCTGATGCCGCTCGTCGGAGGCGCCCAGAACGCCCTCGGGCCGAAGGACCCCAAGGTCCGGACCATCCGCATCCAGGCCTCCGGCTCCGCCGTCTCCGAGCAGTTCGTGCGCGGCTTCGTCGCCCTGCGCGAAGGAGAGTCCTTCTCCAAGGAGGCCGTCGCCAGCACCGTCCGCTCCCTTTACGCGACCGGCCGTTTCGCCCAGGCTTCGGTCGAGCCGGTGCTCGATCCGAAGACCGGTGAGGTCGACGTCGTCGTCACCGTGGAACCCCGCCCGATCCTCAAGGGCATCGAATACATCGGCGGCGAAGGCATCGTCGGCTCCGACGCCTCCTGGTTCGGCGGCGAGGAACTCCAGGACATGCGTCTGGGCGAGCCGCTCGACATGGCCCAGCTCCGCCGCGCCGAGATCAAGCTCCAGGAGTCGCTCCGCAAGAAGCGCCCCTTCGCGCGCGTCTCCTCCCAGCTCCGTGACATCCCCGGCGGCAAGATGGTGTCCGTCGTCGTCAACGAAGGCATCGAGCTCAAGGTCGACACTTTCCGTTTCGATGGCGCGAAGTCCTTCAGCCGTTCCGAACTCGCGGACGGCGCGAGCCTCGCGACGAGCGAGTACCGCTGGTATAAGTGGTCCTGGATGCTCGGCACGGGCCGCCTCGACCCCGAGCAGTATCGCGAAGATTGCCGCAAGCTCCGTGAATTCTACCGCTCCAAGGGTTACCTCGACGTCCAGGTCGAAGACGCCGACCCGGAGAAGATCTGCGTCGTCAAGGACGTCAGCGGCTCCACCGGCTGGCTCGACGTCGTCTTCAAGCTCACCGAGGGCCGCCGTTACACCGTCGGCGCCTTGGCCATCGAGGGCAACCGTCTCG